>DASZAA010000052.1:0-2881 GCA_035945615.1 Terriglobia bacterium | reverse complement strand
GCGGACGCCGCCCGCTTCCTGCGCTGGATTGCGGAAGCTATCGAGCAGCCTTTCCTGCTGCCCCTTCAGGGATAGATAAATCCGGCGCATGACTCCAGCCGTGGCGGTATCAATTTTCAATTTCGAATGCAAACCGAAGCGCGTAGAGCGCAAAGCGCAGAGTGCTAAAGATGAGCGAACAGACTCCTGAAACGCAACTGGTGGTGATCGGAGCCGGACCCGGCGGATACGCGGCCGCTTTTTTGGCCGCGGACCTGGGGATGCAAGTGACCCTGGTCGATCCCGAGGTGAATCCCGGCGGCGTCTGCCTATATCGTGGTTGCATTCCCTCAAAAGCCCTTCTGCATGTAGCAAAACTCGTGGCTGAGAGCCACTTGGCTGCCGAATGGGGCATTAAGTATGCCGAGCCTAAGATCGACTTGGAGAAACTCCGCGGCTGGAAGAATTCGGTCGTTTCCAAGCTCACGGGCGGCCTTGGATTGCTCTCGAAGCAGCGATCGGTGCGCTACGTCCAAGGCACAGCCGGCTTTTTGGATTCACACACGCTGAGCGTTAAATCGAAGGCGGGCGGGGAAGAAAAGCTTTCTTTTGAGCACGCGATTATCGCCACCGGATCGCGGCCCGCCACGATTCCCGGCGTGCCCGAAAAGAGCGCCCGCGTGCTGGACTCGACCTCTGCCCTAGACTTGGCCGATGTTCCTAAAACCTTGCTGGTGGTGGGCGGTGGCTACATCGGGCTTGAACTGGGTACGGTTTACACCGCGCTCGGAACAAAGGTTTCCGTAGTTGAGATGACGGATGGCCTGATGCCGGGGGCGGACCGTGACCTCGTCAACGTGCTTGCCAAACGGCTGGAAAAGGAATTTCAGCCCGTGATGCTCAAAACCAAAGTGGTTGAGATGAAGGAGACGGAGAAGGGCATCCGCGTAAAGTTCGAGGGCGAGGGAGCGGCGAGCAGCCAGACCTATGACAAGGTCCTGATTTCGACTGGCAGAAAGCCAAATTCGGCAATTCCCGGACTCGAAAAGACCAAAGTGGTGGTAGGCTCAGGCGGTTTTATCCAGGTTAATTTGCAACGCCAGACGGCAGACCCCGGCATCTATGCCATCGGAGATGTGGCGGGCGAGCCGATGCTCGCGCACAAAGCGTCGCACGAAGGACGCGCAGCGGTTGAAGCCATTGCGGGACATAAGGTGGCCTTTGAGCCGCGCGCCATTCCAGCGGTGATTTTCACCGACCCCGAAATCGCTTGGTGCGGCTTGACCGAGACCCAGGCCCAAAAGGAAAACCGGCCGGTGAAGGTGGCCAAATTCCCCTGGGCGGCTTCGGGACGTGCTTTAACGCTTGGCCGCACTGATGGCTTAACCAAGCTTTTGATTGACCCTGCTACCGAGCGCGTTCTCGGCGTGGGCATTGCGGGCGTAGGCGCGGGAGATCTGATTGCCGAGGGCGTGCTCGCCATTGAAATGGCGGCTCTGGCATCGGATGTTGAACTGACGATTCATCCCCATCCGACACTTTCAGAGACGGTGATGCAAGCCGCCGAAGTCTTCTTTGGCACTAGTACGGACTTCTACCGGCCAAAGAAGAAGTAGCAGTGGCCATGGTACAGAATCAGACGCCGCTGACTATGGCGTCTTTGTTTAGAAATGCGCGGTCATCCAACATGCCCGTTCTCGTGATGGTCGAAGACCTCATTTTTCTTTCCAAAATCCAGCAGACGGCGAAACTGGTGAACGCCGGCATCGAAGTTGTCTTACCCACGAACTTGATCGAAAGGCTTTCTCAAAACCCGCCTTCAGCCGTGATTTGTGACTTGAATTACCGCGCGGGACTGGCAATTGAGGCCATACGCGAGCTGAAGTGCAACCCCGATCTCCGTGGAATCCCTGTGATCGGCTTTCTCTCGCACGTCCAGTCAGACCTTATCACGTCGGCGCGCGAAGCAGGTTGCGACATGGTCCTGGCGCGCTCTGCGTTCAGCCAACAACTGCCTCAGATACTCCGCAACTATTCCCCGCAGAATGCGGCGCCCGCGTCTTCCGGCGGCGATGCGAAATAAAGCTCTATTCTTCGTCTTATTCCTAACATTGCTGTGCGCGATGGCGCTGTCCATTCGCGCGGGTCAATCATCTCCGGCCCCGTTGGCGTCCTCAACATCCTCGGGGGTGCCCGCGTTGTCGGATGTCGCCACGCTGCTGAAACAAGTCCAGAAAAACCAGGATCGCCTGGAACAGGACCGCGAGAGATACTCGTTTACTGAGGTTGAGGAGCAAGACAGTGTGAGCCGGAAAGGCCAGGTGAAGGCGGGGCCAGTGAACCAGTACGACGTGTTCTTTCTGCACGGCTATTTGATCCGGAGGTTGGTGAAGAAGGATGGCAAATCTTTGAGCGCCGCTGCGCAGAAAAAGGAAGACGGGCGGGTTCGCAAGCTAGTGGAAAAATACGAGCGGAAGGCGGAGAAAAAGAACAAACAGGATGAGAGCGAGGTCGGAGTAGGCGTTTTCTTGCGTACCAGCCTGTTCACCCATCCTCGTTGGGAGCGGTTAGGCGGCCGCCGGGTGCTGGCGTTTGATTTTCATCCCAATCCCAATTACCGGCCTCAAACCTTAGTCGAAAAGATGGTTTATTGCCTCGCGGGCGAGGCGTGGATCGACGCGCAAGCCCGCGAGGTAGTGCGGCTTCAGGCCGGATTCGATAGCTCCTATAAGATCGCGGGCGGCCTGCTGGCTTCGATTGAGAAGGGAACCACTGTCACCTTGGCGCAAACCTTTGTGGATGGCGACGCATGGCTGCCGTCCTATTTCTCCATTCATGCCAGGGGTCGCCTGCTATTGTTCAAAGGCGTGCGCATGAACCTGGAGGACCATTTCAGCGACTA
>DASZAA010000051.1:0-8937 GCA_035945615.1 Terriglobia bacterium | reverse complement strand
CACTAGCGGAAATCCCCCCGAGCACCTCGAAGGCGCGACGCTTTCGGCCAATGTGCTCAAGTTGCTTGGCATTCAACCGGCGCTTGGCCGCGGCTTCACGCCGCAAGAAACGCAGCCAGGGCGCGATACAGAAGTAATCCTGAGCTACCAGCTTTGGCAAAGGCAGTTCGGAGGAAAACGCGACGTTATCGGGAAAACCATCCAGTTGGATGACGCGCCCTACATCATCATTGGCGTTATGCCGAAAGACTTCTACTTCATCTGGGACGATGTTTTAGACGTGCTGACGCCGCTTGCCCTCCCGCCCAGTCGATGGACCGAAACCGGGCGAGCGTCGCGCGACTTGCAAACCCTGGCCCGTCTCAAGCCGGGCGTCACCCACGACCAGGCGCAGATGGAAATGAATACGATTGCCGCCCGCTTGGCCGCGCAGTACCCCCAAGCGGACAAAGGCTGGGGGATTAAGGTTGAGCCGCTGCACGCGGCCTATCATCGTCATATCGCTATGCCGCTGATTGTTATCATAAGCGCGGCTTTCCTGGTCTTGCTCATCGCCTGCGTCAACGTAGCAAATCTATTGCTCGTACGCTCGACCACGCGCCGGAAGGAGATTGCCGTCCGCGTGGCCATGGGAGCGACTCGCCGGAGATTGGTATCACAGCTCATCACCGAGAGCGTCCTGCTGGGTTTCATCGGCGGGCTGGTTGGCATTTTGTTTTCCTATGCCGGCGTGCGCTTGCTGGCTTTGGGATGTGCGCGATATTACCCCGTGATCGGCACGCAATGGATGAGTCTGAACGGCTCGGTGCTCGCTTTCTGCTTGGGGCTTGCCATCCTCACCGGCGTTGTTTTTGGGCTCGCGCCTGCCTTCCAGGCGTCGAAGCTGGACTTGAATGAGCCTCTGAAGGAAAGCGGCGTTTCGGTGACGGCTGAAGCGGGCCGTCGCCGTTTGCGTAACGGTCTTGTGGTGTGTGAAGTGTGCTTTGCGATGGTGCTGATGGTCGGCGCAGGATTGCTCATCCGGACGTTTGTCAACATTTTGCAAGTTGATAATGGTTTTGATCCGCACAACGTCCTTGACGTGTATTTGTCTTTGCCTGGTTACAAATATCAAACGCCCGCCAAGCAAGCAGTTTTCTTTCAGGAAGTCTTTCAGCGCGCTCGGGCCTTGCCTGGAGTAGAAGCGGCTGGGGGAACCGGGTCCACGGATGAAATGCTCTTTAATGTAGAGGGCTATCCGCCGGCCTCGCAGGAGCAGCAACCGAGCGGGTTAACTTCCGTCATCTCGCCACACTTCTTCCAGATGATGAAGACGCCTCTTATCGAAGGCCGCGAGTTTACGCGGTCGGACAATCAAGCCGCTCCTCGCGTGGCCATCATCAATCAAACCCTTGCGCACCGCTATTTCCCTGATGTCAACCCAATCGGCCGCCATCTGATCCCGGTTACACAGGTCTACGGAACGCAGTCGAGCAGCGCGCCGACGCCGCTTGAGATCGTGGGCGTGGTGAAGGACCTCAAAGGAGGCAACTACAGGGAGAACACGCCCCAGGTTTTCATTCCCTTTCTTCAAGACCCTGCGCGCGGCATGGAGCTTCTTATCCGGACCGCAACGCCGCCGCTCACGCTTGCCTCAGCCGTGCGAAGCGTGGTGAAATCCATGGATAGCGAACTGCCCGTCAGCCAAGTGGGCACCTTGGAAGACAATCTAACGCGCATGTACGGTTATGTCAGCTTTCCCTACATCATCGTTTGGGTTTTTGCCGCGCTCGCGCTCGTTCTCTCGGCGGTGGGCATCTTCGGGGTAATTTCCTATTCGGTGACGCAGAGAACGCACGAAATGGCCATCCGCATGGCGCTGGGCGCGCAACCCAAGGATGTGCTGAGGCTCATCCTTGCCGAAGGGCTGCGCACCACAGGACTTGGATTGGTGATCGGCGTGTTTGTTTCGCTCGCGCTTGGCCGGTTGATCCAAAGCTTCCTTTTCGGCGTGCGTTCCTATGACCCGCTGACGCTGGTCGTTGTGATGCTGGTCATGGCGGCTGTGGCCGTCTTAGCTTCATACTTTCCCGCGCGGCGCGCGACGAAAGTCGATCCGGTTGTTGCGCTGAGGTACGAGTGAAAAGCGCGGCAGCGTAGAGTTGTCTTCCAAACTCTGCAGCTTTTTGTGATGAACTACTTATCACGAACCACGCGTAGGATCGCGTTATGAATACAATCCTTGACGACCTTCGATTCGGCTTGAGGATGTTCGGCAAAAATCCTGGCTTCACCATCGTGGCCATCATTACGCTGGCGCTGGGCATCGGCGCTAACACGGCCATGTTCAGCGTGGTTTACGGCGTGTTGCTGAGGCCGCTGCCCTATCCACACCCGGACCGCATTGCGATGCTTTCGCGTACCTATCGCGGCCAGGTTGACTACCCGGCATTTGGCAGCCGGGAGTTCGCCTTCTGGCAGGAGCGTCGCAAGCCGTTTGCCTATCTTTCCGCTTCTACCGACGTTGGCTTCAACCTCGCAGGTGGCAGCCATGCCGAGCGCGTGGAGGGGCTAAGAGTCTCATCGGAATACTTCCACGTTTTAGGTATCCAGCCGGTACTGGGCCGCGATTTCCGCGCGGAGGAAGACCGCTTGGGCGGCGCGAATGTCGTCATCCTAAGCAACGGGTTATGGCGGACCCAATTTGGCGCCGATCCCAGAGTGATCGGGAAAGCTATTCTGCTTGACGGCAACCCTTACACGGTGGTGGGCGTGATGCCGGCAGGCTTCGCCAGCCTGCCCGCTGCCGAAGTCTGGACTACAATTGGCCAGGTGGCTCACACC
This sequence comes from Terriglobia bacterium, assembly GCA_035945615.1. GTDB lineage: Bacteria > Acidobacteriota > Terriglobia > UBA7540 > UBA7540 > RH2-MAG17b. The sequence continues at coordinate 6,114 of DASZAA010000051.1, read as the reverse complement.
ATCGGTAGCGGCGCCAATTACGAAGTCATGGGTCGTCTCAAAGCGGGCGTGACGCGCGAGCAGGCCAGCGCCTTTCTCGACGCATTCAGCGCAGGATATGTTGGCCAGTTCCTGACGCACATCCGCGAAGACCAGGCGAAGCAGATTGGCTTCGGAGTCTTTCCTCGGCAATATGTGCTCAGCGTGGGCGAGAACTATCGCACGCCGCTGCTTGTGTTGCTCAGCGCAATTGGGTTTGTCTTGTTGATTGCCTGCGTCAACGTGGCGAACTTACAGATGGCGCGAGCCTCAACGCGAAACCGCGAAATTGCTGTCCGGACGGCGCTTGGAGCGGGCCGATGGCGGCTCTTCAGGCAGCTTCTGACGGAAAACGTTTTGCTCGGCTTTGCTGGCGGCGCGGTGGGATTGTTCGTAGCTGAGTGGGGTTTGCATTTTCTGCTTTTGTTGGCCCCGGCTGATTTGCCACGCGCGAACCAGATATTTCTCGACCGTTGGGCGCTTGGGTTCACCGCGTTGGTCGCTATAGCAACTGGAATCCTTTTCGGCCTCGCGCCGGCGCTCGCAGCTTCAAAAACGAATCTCAATGAATCGCTTAAGGAAGGATCAGGCCGTAGCAGCATGGGCCGGAGCCGGCGGCGGCTGGCAGGTGGCTTGATTTCCGTTGAATTTGCGCTATCGCTGGTCTTATTGATTAGCGCCGGTCTGTTGATTAAAACCTTTGCAAAGCTGTTTTGGACTGATCCGGGGTTTGATCCGCACCACGTGCTGTCAATGCAAATCTGGACCACGGGCGGCCATTATAAATCACAAGCCGAGTTGGCCAACTTCTATGAGAGCATGGTTGACCGCATCCAGCGGATTCCGGGTGTGCGGGGCGCTACGGTCATCACCGCCGGCCTGCCGCTTGAGCGCGGAGGAAATCTGGGCGTGCAGATTGACGGCCGAGCTCCCTGGCGCGGGACCGATTACCGTGAGGTGACGCCGGGGTATTTCAGCGTCATGGGCATTCCTTTGCTGCGTGGACGGCATTTTACCGGAAGCGATTCGGCGGACGCCACGAAAGTGGCCGTCATCAATCAGACCTTTGCGGGCCGCTACTTTCCTGGCCGCGATCCGCTGGGCGCGCACATTGCGCTTTCAGACGGCGCGCAGCCCGGAATCTCCAACGTGCGCTTAGTGGCGGGCGTGGCCGGCGATATAAAGTCCGAGATGAACAAGCCCGTGCCGCCGACCGTGTTCATTCCCGTAGCGCAGGCTGACTATGGCACCGATCAGCTTTTTCAGGGATGGTATCCAACATCCATTCTTCTACGCGCGGCTGGAAACCCGCTGGCGCTCAGCCGTCAGGTTGAGCGCGCGGTCAAAGACGCGAATCCTGATCTCCCTGTTGGCCACGTGCGCTCAATGGAGCAAGTGCTTTCGGTTTCCCTGGCTTTTCAGCGGCTCCTCATGACCTTGATGAGCTTGTTTGCCGGGTTGGCGCTCGTCCTTGCCGCAGTAGGCATTTACGGAGTGCTTTCCTATTGGGTGAGCCAACAAACGCGCGAGATCGGCATTCGGATGGCATTAGGCGCGCGAAAAGAAGACATTCTTCGCGCTATGATTAGGCGGGGGCTGGGGCTTGCCGCGGCGGGGATCGGCATTGGATTGGCGGCGGCGCTTCTGCTTTCCCGCTTGATTGCAAGCCAGCTTTACGGCGTGAAGCCGGACGATCCCGTAACGTTCGTCTCTGTATCAATAGTGCTCGCCGCCGTGGCGCTGTTTGCGTGCTACATCCCGGCGCGGCGGGCAACGAAAGTTGATCCCATCGTGGCGCTGAGATACGAGTGAAGAGGCGGGAAGGATGGCGGCGCAAAAGCTCGAGATTGCGAGGACTCAGGGATCATCCAGAACGTGCTTGCGATTTTTGCTCGTCACGCATCATTCGTCAGTGCTTTTGGCTTGGATCGAGGATGGAAAGATGCTTGAAATAAGAGCGGTAAAAACCCCGGTCGCGGGTGAGCAGCCGGCGCTAACGGCTGATTGCTGATGGCCGACAGTTTCTTTAAGGAGAAGATTATGGAATCCGATGGGAACCACCTGATCAAAATAGAAGGCGTCACCAAAGTCTTTTACACCGACGAGGTGGAGACGCACGCGCTTGCGGGAATTCATCTGGATATTAAAAAAGGAGAGTATGTCTCGATTGCCGGCCCTTCGGGCTGCGGCAAGTCAACGCTGCTTTCGATCATCGGTCTACTTGACTCACCCACCGATGGAAAATACTGGTTGAACGGCTCCGCAGTGGAGGAGCTTGGCCTGGGAGACCGCTCCCGCATTCGCAACCGCGAGGTGGGATTTATCTTCCAAAGCTTCAATCTCATCGGCGACTTAAACGTTTTTGAGAATGTGGAGCTGCCCCTCACATATCGCGGGATGCCATCGCCCGATCGTAGAAAGCGTGTGCAGGATGCACTCGAGCGCGTGGGAATGTCGCATCGCATGAAACATTATCCGTCGCAGCTTTCAGGCGGCCAGCAGCAGCGTGTGGCCGTGGCCAGGGCGCTCTCTGGCGAGCCGGCGGTGTTGTTGGCCGATGAGCCTACCGGCAATCTCGATTCCAAAAATGGCGAGGCGGTGATGGATCTGCTCCAGGAACTTCATCGTGGCGGGGCGACCATCGTTATGGTCACGCACGACCAGCGGTTTGCCCGCCATGCTCAGCGCAGTGTTAACCTTTTCGACGGAAGGATTGTCGATGAGGGCGTCGCGCCACTGTCCCCGAGCGAACAGGTACAATAAACAGGGAGGGCCCGCCTGCGGCGGTGTTCTCTCCGGGAGATTCGATGATTCAAATTATCAACCTCGAGAAGTCATATCCGGTTGGGCCTAGCCGCTATTACGTTCTGCGGCGGATCAACCTGGAAATCAAAGAAGGCGACTTCCTCACCATTATGGGTCCCTCCGGCGCCGGAAAATCCACGCTGCTTTCCATTCTTGGAATGCTCGATGGCGAATGGAAAGGCGAATACTATTTGTTCGATCATCCGGTCCACAAACTCAGCGTGAAGCAACGGGCGGACCTGAGCAAAAAGTACACCGGCTTTGTCTTTCAGCAATACCACCTGCTGGATGGACTCACGGTCGCCGAGAACCTGGATATCCCTCTTTCCTACCGCAATATCAAAAGTTCGGAAAGGCAGGCCCTTGTGGCGGACGTTCTTGACCGCTTTCACATAGTCGGAAAGAAGGACCTCTATCCTAGCCAGCTTTCGGGGGGGCAACAACAACTTGTTGCCGTGGCGCGCGCCGTCATTGCCGGCCCCAGGTTGATTCTCGCCGACGAGCCAACGGGCAATCTGCACTCAACCCAGGGCAAAGAGATCATGGAGCTCTTCAAAAAGTTGAACGACGAAGGGACTACCGTGGTTCAGGTGACTCACTCGGAAACAAATGCAGCGTATGGGAACAAAGCCATCAAACTGGTGGACGGTTGGATATCGTGAAGGTGGCAATCCGCCATCAGCTCCCCGATAAAGGCTGAATATTATTTTAAAGTTGCTGATTGGGCATGAAGACTTTATCTGCTAATCCGCCGCCAAGAATACTGATAGCCGATGATCAGCCTGGCGTGCTCGATGCACTCCGTCTGCTGCTCAAAGGTGAGAACTTTGAAGTAGTCACCGCCAATTCACCCGCATCTTTGCTCGCAACTCTGGAAGGCAACGATTTCGACGCGCTGCTGATGGACCTCAATTACGCCCGCGACACTACCTCTGGGCAGGAAGGGCTGGATCTGATTGCGCGCCTGCAGGCTATCGATAGCACGTTGCCCATTGTGGTGATGACCGCCTGGGGCAGCGTTGAGGTTGTGGTTGAAGCGATGCGCCGCGGCGCGCGGGACTTCATCCAGAAGCCTTGGGACAATACGCGCCTGCTTGCGATCCTGCGCGGTCAAGTACAATTGAGCCGGGCGCTGCGCGAAGGCCAGCGCCTGGAGTCAGAGAATCGGTTGCTGCGCCCAGGCGGAGCGCCTTCGCTTAGCGCCAATGCCCCATCCATGCGCCGGGTGATCGATTTGATTCATCGTGTGGCGCCTTCGGATGCCAGTGTGCTGATCACCGGCGAGCATGGCTCGGGCAAAGAAGTTGTCGCGCGGACCCTGCACGCTCTCTCGGCTCGCGCCGCCGGGCCATTGGTCACGGTAAACGCCGGAAGCATCCCGGAGGGCGTTTTCGAGAGCGAACTCTTCGGTCATGTGAAGGGGGCCTTCACCGACGCGAAGACAGACCGCGTTGGCCACTTCGAGCTTGCTTCAAGCGGCACTCTTTTCCTTGATGAGATCGCCAACGTGCCGCCCAGTCAGCAAGCGAAGCTCTTGCGCGTCATTGAATCCCGCGAAGTGCGCCGGGTGGGGTCCTCCAAAACCTATCGTGTGGACGCGCGCCCTATTTCGGCAACCAACGCGGACCTGCGCGAAGAAGTGGCCGCAGGCAGGTTCCGCGAAGACCTTCTCTTCCGTTTGAACACTATTGAAATTCACCTGCCGCCCCTGCGCGAGCGCAAGGAAGATATTCTGCCTCTCGCGCTCAGCTTTCTCAGCCAATTTGCAGGGCGGTACCGCAAGAGCCTTGCAGGTTTTGATTACGCCTCCGAACAAGCTCTGAAGAACTACGCCTGGCCGGGAAACGTGCGCGAACTCAATCACGTGGTCGAGCGGGCCGTGCTCATGGCCCAGGGCAGCTCCGTTATCGCGGCCGATTTGGGTTTAGCAGCTGACAGCCGTGATCATACGCAGCTCGAAGAGTTGCCTCTGGAGGAGGTCGAACGGCTGCTGATCCGGAAGTCTCTCGATCGTTGTCAAGGCAACATCAGCCAGGCGGCGCACGCTCTCGGCCTCAGTCGCAGCGCCCTTTACCGGCGCCTGGAAAGATACGGCATTAAGGGGCCCGAATAGTTTCAAGCCCTGGAACTCACATTATGACTGGTACAGAAGACGGGGGCAGATCAGGAACCACAGAAATTTGTACCCAACATCTATGAAGCTAGGCCGGGAGATTACAAGCCGGCAGTGCAGCGGATATACAACTCGAGAAGGTTTCCATCGCATATTGTGTTGCCCATTGTTACCGGAAGTGAGTGAAATGATGAATCGATATGGTGTTGCTTTCGTTTTGGCTGCGACCTGCATGACTGCCTTGGCCGCAACGACTTCTGAGCCTGGCACGATCGGAGTGCAGGTATCGCAGATTTACATCGAATAGGAAGGGACCCACCGCGGAGACCTGGTTGTCCGTAATGTCGGTCCGAAATCAGGTGCTGCTGAAGCAGGATTGAATCCGGGGGGCTTGATCCTCGCGGTGGACGGACGGAATGTTGAGGGTCATACAACAAAGGAATTGCTAGAGTGGCTAAATGGTTCCGCGGCCACTGACGTCCGGTTGACGATCATCTCGAAAGAGGGGAAGAGGGATGTGACGGTGCACCGGAAACCGTATCCACCGCGCGTCAACCCAGCGCGAGACCCTTTTCAATATTAGCTGGCTGGGTATTGGACCGTGGATCCGCGGTATACCTTTCCACTGCCCTGGGCACCCGGCTTGAAGTACACAGGTTTTGAAGACGTAGGCTTCTCATTGGGGTTCGATGACCAAAATTCACCCGAATATCACAGTTACTTTTTTTGTGGGGATTGGATCGTCGAGTCACCCTATCAAGCGATGCCTTGCAGAAAGATTTAACAGCATACTATTGGGGCCTGTCTGAGCAGCGAGGCCGCAACAAGAACTTCGTACCGGATTTGTCTCGCATACATGTTTCAATCAAGTCATCACCGATGGTAGGTCACTCAATGGCTGGCAATCATAATCAAGGATTTGAAGGTTCTTTTACCGTTTATGACAGGCACGGTCAAGTAATAGAGCTAAACTCTGAGATCGTCAGTACATCCTGCCGCGATGGAGCCGATACAGAGGTGCTTTTCTTCGTATCCCGCTTGCCTCGCCCATCCAGTTTCTGGAACCAGCTAGATGCGATAAAAAAGAGCTTTACATGCCGAGGGAAATAGCTGCACGATGGTGTGCGCATTGAACCTTCATCCGCATCCATAGCATGCGGCATCGCCTTTTGGAGAAC
>DASZAA010000050.1:0-21516 GCA_035945615.1 Terriglobia bacterium | reverse complement strand
TGAATAAAGCGGTTTTGGCTGATCTTGGCCGCTTTCTGAACGCGACGGGCTGGAAGTTGATTTGGGGATTGAACCTGGGCACGAGCACGCCGCAGGAAGCCGCAGAGGAGGCTGCAGCCGTGGCCGAGGCTACGGGAGATGCTTTGCTCGCCCTCCAAATCGGCAACGAACCCGACCTCTACTCCCACAATGGGCTGCGAAGCCGGAATTATGCATACTCTGACTATTTGCGCGAATTCCAGCACTTCGCTCAAGCCATCCGCAAGCGTCTGCCGGCCGTTCCGTTTGCGGGGCCCGACGCGGCCACCCAAACGAGTTGGACAGAGGAATTCGCCCGTGGCCCCGAGCGTCCGGTGCTGCTTACGCGGCACTATTACGCGGAGGGACCGCCCAGCAGCCCCGCCGCCACGATTGAAAATCTCCTGAAACCTAATGATCGTTACGAAAAGATGTTGCGTCAGTTGCAGCAGATTTCGCAGTCGGCCGGCATTCCGTACCGTATTGTGGAAACCAATTCGTGTTTCGGCGGCGGCAAGCCAGGCGTCAGCGATACGTTTGCATCCGCGCTATGGGGGCTCGACTACTGCTTTTCCCTTGCGACTCACGAGGCGGCGGGCATCAACCTCGAAAATGGAATCAATCAATTTGGGCGTGTAAGCTGTTACAGTCCTATTTACAATGACGAGCAGGGCATGTATTCCGCGCGCCCGCTCTATTACGCCATGCGTGCCTTCTCGATGACGGGCGTGGGACGGCGGCTTGCTCTCGAATCTAAAATTTCTGCAATTAACTTCAAAGCCTACGCGGTGCGCGATGACCGGAACCGGACGTGGGTAACGCTCATCAATAAGGAGCAGGCTGTCGAGGCGGCGATCTCATCCTCACGGACGTTCGCATCAGCGAATGTCATACGGCTGATGGCGCCTTCGCTCTCCAGCACCAGCGGTGTGACGCTGGGCGGCGCCACGATCAGCAATCAGCAAGGCGAGGAAGGAGATTGGAGGGCGGCAGGCCATGAACGGCTGCGCGTCAAAGGGGGCAAGATAGAAGTTCATGTTCCAGCCTCAAGTGCAGCATTCGTTGAACTCGCGCAGTAAATTGTAGGGTTGTGGTTGAAGTATTGAAGATTTCTGCCGTCAGAGGCGACTTAGCTGCCGCGCGATGCCGGGATACGACACTGGCAACCCCGTGGGTGGCGTACAGATGGGCATAATCGAAGCCACGCTATGGCAGCGTCTGCGGCCTTCAGATTTTGTCATTCTGCCTTTCTCGCTCGAAACCCATATCGACCAGCGCCGCCAGAGTCCGCCGCGCGCCGTTGACGTTCTCCTGGCCTACGCGCGTGACCAGCTCGGCGTCAATTTTCTCGCGTGCCGCCGCCTGGATTGCCGCAGCGTCGCGCCCGCGCTCAGTAAGGCTGACGGTCAGTTTGCGTCGGTCTTCGGGGTCCGCCGCGCGCTCTAAATAGCCGCGTGCCACGAGCGTATCCACAAGCTGACCGGCCGCCTGCTTGGAAATCCGCAGTTCCTCGATGAGTTGCCCCAGAGGAATGCCGCCTCCATCCATCGCCAAGCCCCCAATGACATAGAGGCCGTTTTTCGGAATGTCGTCATATCCAGCTTCGGCCAGCGCTTGGCGCATAGCAGTGCCGTAGGTGGTGCGCGCGTGCCGCAGAAGCGCCGGCAACACGATCTCTTCAAACCAAGGCTTTGTTTTGTCCATGCAGAAAGTATGCCATCAATCTTTTTGATAGTCAATAATACTTACGGTATATTTATTGTACTGTCAAATGAATGTACTGCGCAGGCGAGCCTGCCATGTGCGATGGCGATTGAAAAATTGTCTATGCGACAATGTAAGGTTCTCGGACGCCTTTTCTGAAAACCCGCCTTCAAAATATGAATAAACCATTGAATATATGTGACATAGATTCCATCGGCTGGTCTTAGACACCAACGTCTCATCACTCGCCGCTAAGAAATGCCTCAAGAGGCGGCCTCCTAACCAGCAAAAGTGACCGTGGCAGCCTAATATATGACTTTCTTATGCCGATAGAGTAATGAGTATGAATCGGTCGCTGGCCATTTTCATTCTGGTCGTTTGCACGGCTGTCGCGTCCGCCTTTGCCGGGACAAATGGAGGCACCATCACAGGGCGCGTCGTGATTTCCAAGGTCCTGACCAAGGAACGCGTCACGCTGCCCGTGTACCAGTTACGCGGTGTATCGCCGGGCCAACAGAAACCCGAGAATCGCAGAAGCGGCTCTCCTGGAGCCGGTGAGCTTTCGCGCGTGGTCGTCTATCTGGAGGGTTCCGGACTCAATCCAGGCGCGCCTGTGCACGCCACTCTAGCTCAGAAGAACCGGCAATTTGACCCGGAGGTGGTGGTTGTTCCCGTGGGTTCGACGGTCTCGTTCCCGAATGAGGATCCCATCTTCCACAATGTTTTCTCTTTGTCAAAGGCCAAGCTGTTCGATCTGGGTTACTACCCCAAGGGTCAGACTCGCATGGTCAGGTTCGATAGACCTGGGGAGGTCCAGGTCTACTGCCATATCCATGCCGACATGAGCGCGGCCATTCTGGTGCTGCCCACCGCCTTGTGGACTCGACCTACCCCGGAAGGCGATTTTTCCCTGAAAGGAGTTCCGCCTGGCAACTATGAGCTCGTCGCTTGGCATCGTTCTGCTGGATTCTTCCGGCAGCGGGTGGCTGTACGCACGGGTGAAACGCTGAAAGTAGACTTTATGATTCCAGTCGAACAGCCGGGCCCCGGAATGGCTCTTGCGGCGGACGGCGGGCGATGAAACGTCCCCTTTCTTTTTTCGCCCGGACACTTCTGCTTTCCTTCGTATGTATGTGCGCCGTGCTGGCAGCAGGATTCTTTGTTCTGCACGCAGCCATCAAAGTGAGGATAAAGGATGGGCTCAAGGAAAACCTGCAGCGCACCCAGCAGCAACTCGACGAGAGGGAAGCCGAATACAATCAGCGAAACACTGAGCTTCTGGCGATCCTCAGCAACAATGCAGGCCTTAAGGCTGCCGTAGGGCTTTTGCAAGAACAATTCGGCGCCGCGGCGCAGTCTCAGGTGCGAAGCACTATTGAAGACGAATTGCGGGAGATCTCCCAGGGGCTTGATTACAATCTCCTGATGGTCCTGAACACCCAAGGAGATGTGGTCGCGAGTTTGGGCGCAAGCGCCGAAGGTTCTCAGGCGTATCGGGCCTTGCCAGCTCACCTTGGCAGTCCGTCGCTTATCCGCATGGGGCCAGCGCTGTACACGGTTACGACTGTCCCGATTAACCTTGGAGCGGAGAGCCTCGGGAGTCTGGTGGTTGGCAAGAGGTTTGAATTGCGGGCTCCCAGCGGCTTCGCGTACGCCGTGCTCGTTGGCCGGAACGGAATTGCGGGGAGCACTCTCCCTGCTAATTTAGAAGGACCGTTCGATCGACAACTACCTACACGGTGTGGCGGGCAAAGCGATGGGTGTGAGATTCGCCTGAATCAGCGAACCTATCTGGTCCTCACCATGGATCACGCAGGAGTGGGTCCCGATTACCATTTGCTTTGTCTGGCATCGATTGATGACGCCATGAGCGAATTTACTCAGGGCCTAAGGGGCGCATTCATTGTCACGGGAATTGGCGGCATGCTTGTGGCTCTTCTGCTCGCCGCTTTCGCTTCCGGTTCAATTTCAAGGCCCTTGTCTGACTTGGCGTCCCGCCTTGAGAAGACCGGGGAAACCGGCGACCTCTGGAACGAGTTCCGTATAGACTCTTCCACCCGCGAAGTCAATGCGCTGGCCGGCGCTCTGAACCGGGCGGCCAGCGCACGTCAACAGGTGGAGGCGGACCTGAGAGAAGCCAAGGAAGCAGCTGAGGCCGCGAGCCGCGCGAAAAGCGAATTTCTGGCGAATGTGAGCCACGAACTCCGCACCCCGATGAATGGCATCCTAGGGCTGACCGATCTTGCGCTTGATACTGATCTTACATCGGACCAACGTGAATACCTCGACATGGTCAAGACTTCCGCCGACGGGCTTCTCACGATCATCAATGACGTTCTGGACTTCTCCAAGATTGAAGCGGGCAAATTTGGCCTCGACCCTATCGACTTCAACCTCCGCGATTGCTTAAGCAAAGCCCTGAAACCACTCGATCTTCAGGCGCGCTCGAAAGGATTGGCGCTGGCCTGCGAAGTGCATTTGGACGTTCCCGAAATAGTTGTTGGCGATCCGTCGCGCTTGCGGCAGATCCTAGTCAATCTGGTGGGGAATGCCGTTAAGTTTACAGAATTGGGCCGTGTCACGGTGAAGGCAAAAGTAGAGAGCGAAGACCAGAACGATAGTCTATTGCACTTCGTGGTGGAAGATACCGGCATCGGCATACCGGCGGACAAGCAAAAGATCATTTTCGAGGCTTTCTCTCAGGCTGATGGGTCAGCGACGCGAAAATACGGAGGAACCGGGCTGGGGCTGACAATTTCAACGCGGCTGGTGGAAATGATGCGAGGGCGAATCTGGGTGGAGAGCGAGATGGGGCGCGGCAGTTGTTTCCACTTCACGGCGCATTTTGGCCTCCATGATCGCTTGATCGAATCCACCTATGGAACCAAGGGCCTCGATGCGCTGGGCCAACCAAACCTCGTCGTATGAAAATATATTGTCTTGTCCTGAGTTTGTTCTTCCTGGTCGGAACACCGTGCGCCGAGTTGGCGGCTCAGGAAGCCATGTACGGAATCGCCATGCCGCTGGAGGTGACGGGCGGAATCCTTGATACGGGCCGCGCCCAAGCGGATGACCCGTCCGCCCCCTGGTTTACCGCCGGTTTTCACGTACTGGCTGAGCCCGAGTTGAAACTGGGGTCTCACTGGTATGCCTACTCTGCCGTTCAGGTGCGCTCCACGCCCTTCTTCTACCAGGATGCGTATGACGCAGACCGTGAAATCAAGACGGACTTGCTGCAAGGCTTCGTAGGCTACACGCGCTCGTGGAGCGGAGCGACCGTAAACTTCAAGGCAGGGAAGCTTTCCTCGGCTTTTGGCTCCTTTCCATTGCAATACACCGACACCGCGAACGCCTTGCTTGATCAGCCTCTGCCTTACACTTATCTCGATCTGGCACCCGCTAGTGGAAAGAGTTACGGCCTTACGCCTGTAACACTCTACGGGCTGCCCGGCGCGGAGATTGACCTCTCCTGGCATCGCCTGGACGCCAGGTTCCAACTCACGAACAGCTCGCCCTATAATCCGCGCGGCCTTTTTGATTCCGGTCAGCACCCGCAGTGGACAGCGGGAGGAGGCTATACGATCCGCCAGGGATTCCGCGTGGGGATGTCCGCTTATCGCGGCCCGTGGCTCGACAATCAGTTAGTCTCCGGTTTTCCGCAGGGCCTCGACGCAACGGATTTTCCGGCAACCGGTCTGGGGGCTGATGTTCAGTGGGCGCGAGGATATTGGAGCGCGAGCGGCGAATGGGACCGGTTTATTTTTGACTATCCGAATTACACGGTTGCCCCTGCCTTGAGCTTTGGCTATGTCGAATTGAAAAGGATCATCAATCCGCGCTGGTACGCAGCCCTGCGTACAGGCTATCAAACGGATAATCACCCTGTTTACTGGAACGTACGGAGCACTTCGACTTTTCTCCCCAACCGCCAAGCCTATGAATTTGCTCTGGGTTTCCGGCCTAACCGGCGTATGTTGCTAAAAGCCGGTTACGAGTGGGTGAATGTAGCGGGGGGTCGACGAGGCGAGGACAACGTTCTCGGCGTCCAGTTCATCATTTCCATCAACTCACTCTCCAAAGCATTCAAATAACCAGCCTCATGTGGATTTCTGCAACCTTGTTTGACAATAAAGCGTTGAAACACTCTCCAAGGAAAAAGCAACGTTTGATGGCCGGTCCACTAAATTTCAGACGTCGCGACACAATCAAATCCACCGCGTGGAAAATCTGTGCCATTCGGATTGCCAAGATGGACCACCCCTCGTAGCCAATCCAGACATTCCCGCCTCGGGGCCTCCTCACCTAGAATCTTCAGCGCATTAAAGTCTCTCACCGTGGCTCCGCCCAACCGGAGTTTTGCGAATACGATCGGTGGCTCTGAACACAGCGTTGGTGAGGAAGTCCGGTGCAGTGAGGCTTTTACAACAACTGCAGATCAACGTGCCTGGTTATCCTACGGCTAGCGCTAACGTTGCTGATCCCATAGCATGTAGGCCGACCACCAGAGCGGCCACCGCGAGCAGGAGGAACACGACTGCCACACCCAACGAACCGAACGAATAGTCGCGTGCACGCAGGTGGGTGATGATGGCGCCGATAAAAAATAGGACCAGGCCGACTGCGGCGGCTCTCCCGATCAGCGGTACGCCGATACCGACGAGCAACCCGATCGAGCCCGCTGTTTTGAGGGCGCCCAGCAGGGTCAGCCGTGATTCCTGCACGCCCACCTTGGCCATGTTGTCGAGGAGCCACTTGGGGCGGATGAAGTCGTTTGCGGCCGCGAAGGCGTTCGCGGCGGCGGCCAGGATTGTGACGACAAGGTAACCGACAAACATAGGGACCTCTGATTTTCAGTATTGATTGCTGCGGCAGCCAGTCCCTTGCGATCATGGTGATGCACCGCAGTGACCGGCTGCTTTCCCCTCCGCTGATGCTGATCAGTGGGACGCTGTGCCTGCTTCCGCCCATTTCTTGGCCTCGGCCGATTTCATCCATTCGCCCGCCACTTGGCGGGTCGGGACGTTCAGTCGATTCCAGACATTGATTAGCGCGATCCTGATAATCAGGGCTGAGATCTGCTGCTCGTTGTAGTGCTGGGTGGCCTCGCTCCAAATCTCGTCAGGTACCGGATCCGGCCGGTCGCTGAGGCGCGTTACGGCCTCGGCGAGCGCGAGCGCGGCGCGTTCGGCTTCTGTGAAGTAGGGAGCATCCCGCCAGGCGGACACCGCGAAGAGGCGCTCGTTGGTTTCACCGGCTTTCTTGAGATATTTAGCGTGCATGTCTACGCACACGCTGCAGCCGTTGATCTGGCTGGCGCGCAGCTCAATCAGGCCGACCGTCTTGGCTGGCACGCCAGCCTTCTCCCCAGCCTTAGCAAGGGCTTGCAGGGCCTGCATCGCTTCTGGGATGATCATCACTGGATTGTTCATTCGTGCTTCCATGATTCTCATACCTCCTTGTCACAACGGTTGAGTTTTGTTCGTCACCACTATGACGGAACGCAACGAGGGAATGTGACTGATGCAGGGCATGACGATGAGAATAAAAATGATCGGGTACTGGGCGACGACCATTATCATCGTGTTAGAACTTCTTGCAGGTGGCGCGACGGACCTGGTACGGGGACCAGCGTTGCTTGTAGCGGGCCCGTCTGTGGTCAACGCAGTGGCCCAACTTGGCTATCCGACGTATCTTCTAACGATCCTCGGATTGTGGAAGCTGCTTGGAGCGGTAACCTTGCTTGTACCGGGCTTTCAGCGGTTGAAGGAGTGGGCATATGCCGGCATTGTCTTCGAAATGACAGGCGCGGCTGCATCGTGGGTAGCATGCGGCGACAGAGGGAGCAATCTCATTGTACCCGTCATCTTGGCGCTTCTTGCGGTCGCTTCATGGGCACTCCGGCCGCAATGCCGTACGCTTGGGGTTCTTTTTCCCGCCAGGCAACGGCGGACATAGGCGCCGCCTTATACTCCCGGTTGAGTTAACGTAAGCCGATGGACGAACACGAATGGTTGGCGGAAAGATTTGAGGAGAACCGGAGCCACCTGCGCGCCGTGGCCTACCGGATGCTCGGCTCACCGACCGATGCGGATGACGCGGTACAGGAATCGTGGCTGCGGCTCAGCCGGTCGGATGCGAGTAGCATCGAGAACATCGGGGGCTGGCTGACCACGGTGGTCTCACGGGTGTGCCTGGACATGCTGCGCTCGCGGACGGCGCGGCGCGAGGAGCCGCTCGACGCGCATGTGCCTGAGCCGGCCGTAAGCCCGATTAGCAGTGCAAAGCACATCGACCCCGAGCGGGAAGCACTTCTGGCGGATTCGGTGGGCCTAGCGATGCTCGTGGTGCTTGATCGGCTCACACCTGCCGAGCGGCTTGCGTTCGTATTGCACGATACGTTCGCCGTCTCCTTCGAAGAAATCGCTTCCATTCTTGGGCGCTCTCCGACGGCGGTGAGGCAGCTCGCAAGCCGCGCCCGGCGCCGCGTGCGCGGAGCGGCCACGGCTTCCGCCAACGTCGCTCAGCAGCGCGAAGTGGTCGATGCCTTCCTCGCGGCGATGCGCAGCGGCGATTTTAAAGCGCTTGTCGCCGTGCTCGACCCGGATGTCGTGGTCAGAATCGATGAAACGGCCGCGCGCGCGGGTGGCCCAATGGAAATCCGCGGCGCCGAGAACTGGGCGAAAGGAGCGATTGCATTTGCGCGGCATATCCAATTTGTGGGACCGGCGCTGGTAAACGGGAACGCAGGCCTGATTTGGGCTCCGCATGGACAGCTGCTCCGGGCGCTCACGTTTAGGATTGTAGAGGGGAAGATCGTTCAGGCCGAAGTCATTGCCGACCCCGCGCGCCTACGCCAGCTCGATCTCGCGGTCCTCAACGGCTGACGCGACCTATGCAGGGCCAGCTAATCGTGGCGGAGCAGCTTTGCGCTGTTTTATCGCGAACGCGGCGAGGGCGCGGCGGCTATTCGTGACGAAGCGCCACCATCGGATCGACGTTCGCTGCGCGGCGCGCGGGGATATAGCATGCGAGCAACGCGACGGCGATCAGAATCAGCGAGATGGCGACGAACGTCAGCGGATCGGTGGGCTTGACGCCGTAGAGCAAGCTCGTTAGGAATCTTGTAAGGCCCAACGCGCCGACAATTCCGATGGCGATCCCGGCGAGTGCCAACTTGAATCCTTGCCCCACGACGATCCTGAGAACGTCACCTTTCTGTGCTCCTAAGGCAATGCGGACACCGAACTCATGTGTGCGTTGCGCAACAGAGTAAGAAATAACCCCGTAAATCCCTATCACGGCTAATGCCAATACCGCAGCAGCAAAAAGCCCAAGCAGCAGGGCCTCGAATTGCTGTTGTTGGGATGATCGCGAAACAATCTGGCTTAGCGTATCTACGCTGTATACGGGTAATTGCGGGTCGAGGCCGTGCACGGCCTGACGCAGGACTTTGGATTGACTGAGAGGTAGGGGCGAGGTCCGAAGCACGATATCCATCCAGAGGGTAGGATATTGTGTTTCGGGGAAATACATCTCGGGCAGCGCGGCTTCAGCGAGCCCTGATTCCTTGACATCGCCCACAACTCCAACCACGGTTGTCCAATTCGGCTTTCGGTTGTCCCGCGCGAATCGCTTGCCGATCGGATTCTCCTTCGGCCAGAAGAGGTGCGCCATAGTCTCGTTGATGATGGCTACCCTTGGTGAGTTTGGCCCATCCTCCAGATTGAAGTCACGGCCTTGGAGCAAGGCAATGTGCATTGTCCGGAAGTAATCCGGCATCACGTGGCACCACGCGACTTGCGGGCCCAACCCCGCAACTTTTGGCAGGGGCTTTCCTTCGACGTATACCGCCCCTGAGGGATTTCCTTGAAGCGGAAGATACTCCGTGGCGGAAGCCGATTCCACGCCTGGAAGCGCGCGCAGCTTGTTCAGGAGGCGTTCGTAGAATGCTGTCACCTGCTGATCGCTCTTGTACCTTGCCTGAGGCAGGGCGAGACTCGCCTTCAGAACACTGTGATAATCGAATCCCGGCTGAACGCCCATCAGCCACGAGAGGCTCTTGACCGCCAGCCCGGCGCCGATCAACACGATGAGCGCAAGAGCGATTTCAGCAAGCGTCAGAACGTTACGCAGGCCGCTATGAGCAATCGTGGCGGTTCTGCCGCCTTCCTTCAAGGCCCATTGGGGATTGGCCTTCGAGGATTGGATCGAAGGCACAAGCCCGGCAAGCAGTCCGGTAAGGAAGGCTAGGCCAAAAGTAAATGCGAGTACCCACCCGCTGAGATGGACGTGTATGATGCTGGGAATATAGCCCTCGGGAGCAGTGTAAAGCAGGATCTGCAGGACAGCCCACCCCACCGCCAACCCGGCTAGCCCGCCAAGCAGGAAGAGCAGAACGCTTTCCGTAAGTAACTGGCGGACGAGTCGACCGCTTCCCGAACCAACCGCCATGCGGACGGCCATCTCTCGATTTCGGGTGATTGCTTTGCCAAGCAAAAGACTCGCAATGTTGACGCAGGCGACCAACAGTAGGAAGCCCACCGCTGCGAACAGCACCAAAAGGGCTGGCTTTACCTGTTTCGTCTGTTCGCTTCGCAATCCAATTACACTCACGTTGACGCCTGT
This sequence comes from Terriglobia bacterium, assembly GCA_035945615.1. Classification (GTDB taxonomy): domain Bacteria; phylum Acidobacteriota; class Terriglobia; order UBA7540; family UBA7540; genus RH2-MAG17b. The sequence continues at coordinate 11,169 of DASZAA010000050.1, read as the reverse complement.
GTCCTCACGTGGATACTCCCGTTGTAGATTTTGCGAAACCATTGCCATTTCCGCTTGAGCCTGGGCCAGCGTGACGCCTTTTTTCATTCGTGCGAGCACCCATAGCCAGTGGTCCCCGCGCAGCCTTCTCCAAGCAGGTTGTTGCAGGTTCAATGGGATCCAAAATTCTGCTTTGGTCCCCCACCACAAATCTGGGAACCTCAACGACTGCGGCATGACACCGACCACGTCGTAGGGTTCATCATCGAGAATAATCGTTTTGCCGACGATTGCTCGGTCGCCGCCAAAAGCTCGCTGCCACAATCCATAACTTAGGATTACCACTCGATTCTGGCCCGGTTGTGTCTCGCTTTGTGTAAACGATCTGCCTATCAAAGGGGAAATCCCAAGCAAATGAAAAATCTGCGGAGACACCTCGAAACCGCCGATTTGCATCGGCTCGGAGCCTCCCGTAAGGGCTTTGTTGGCAAGAAAGCCGGCGGCCATTTCTTCAAAGACATGATTCTCCTTCTGATAGTCCACAAAGTCAGGTCCGCTCAAGACCGGGTACGGCGATGCCGAGCCCAGCGCCATAACCTCCAGTCTTACTAGCCGCTGCGAATCTTTATACGGCAGCGGCTGCAATAACACTGCGTTCACCATGCTGAAGATCGCCGTGTTTGCGCCAATGCCTAGCGCGAGCGTGATGACAGCGACTGCCGTGAAGCCAGGATTGCGGCGCAATTGCCGCACACCGTAGCGAACGTCTTGAAGAAATGTTTCGAGCCAATTCCAGCCCCACATCTCGCCGCTCTCCTCTCTCAATACAAGCCTGTTACCGAAACGACGTTGGGCGGCGTAGCGCGCTTCCTCGGATGAAACGCCACGCTCCACCTGCTCCTGCTCGCGCAATTCCTGATGCAGGCGCATCTCTTCGTCCAGATCGGCGTCGAACTGCCCACGGTGAAACAGCGTCACCAGTCTTCTGCTAAGCTCTGACAGCATATTTTTCACCGCGGTTCTCAGCTTACAGAGCTGTGCTGGTTACACCCAGCGCCTATTCGTATCTCAGCGCCACCATCGGGTCCAGGCGAGACGCGCGGCGCGCCGGTACGAAGCTGGCGGCAAAGCCAATGGCCGCGAGCAGAATGATTGCCAGGGCAAGGATCAACGGGTCGTTTGCTTTGAGGCCGTAAAGCAGCGAGCTGGCAGCTCTGCCGCCGGCGAACGCCAGCGCCGCGCCAATCGCTATCCCGATCCCGATCAGCAATGCGACTTCGCCCAAGATTAGCCGAATGATACCGGAACGCTGCGCGCCCAGCGCCATGCGGATACCGATTTCGTTGGTACGCTGTGCGACGGTGTACGAAATCACCCCGTAGAGTCCAATCGCCGCCAGCAGCACCGCGAGCCCGCCGAAGAATCCGCAAAGCGTCGCCATCAATTCATCCTGAACCAGTGAGTCGCGAATCTGCGTTCGCAGCACGACGAACTGGATATCGACTTCGGGGTTGACACCGGCAATCGCCTTCTTAACGCTGTTAGTCAGGCTCGCCGTGCTCACCTGCGAGCGAACCAGAAATGTGACCCCTACGCCCGGGTGTTCGTCCTGGGCGCGCGGAAAGTACATCACCGGCACAAACGGCTCGTGCATGTCGTTGTAAACCGAGTTCTCAACGACTCCGACGACGCGACAGTACGGTTTCGGCATCCCCTGAGGCGCATCCAGGCGAAACTGCTGGCCAACGGCATTTGTCGATCCGGAGAGGAACTTCTTCACGAACACCTGATTGACGATGGCTACCATCGGCGATTTGGCCGAATCGTTCCCATTGAAATCCCGGCCGGCAAGAAAGGGAATTTCCATAGTTTGGAAATACCCGGGGCTGACTTGCTCCTGCCACGACTGGCCCCCAGTGATATCGTTTCCGGCGAGGATGTCATCGTTCGACGAGTTTCCATTCACCGGAGAACGGTTCGAAGCTGCCGCGGCGGCTACGCCCGGAACGGTGCGGACGCGGTCGAGTAAGTCGCGAACGAATGGGTTCCGGCGAGCTTCGGGCAGATTGAGGCGCGATAAATCGGCATTCACGACGAGCACACCCGCCTGGTGGAATCCCAGAGGGCGCGTCATCAGATTTTCGAGGCTGCGGGCGAAGAGCAAGGCTCCAGCGAGCAGCACCAGCGAAAGCGCCACCTGCGCCGCCACGAGCACGCGCTGTAGCCGGAAATGTTCGCGCGCGGAAGTCATTCCCCGCCCCGCGGTTTTCAGGATCGAGCCGGGCGGCACGCTCCCGGAGCGCAAGGCAGGTGCCAGGCCAAAGAGAATAGTAGTCAGGATAGCCAGGCCCGCCACAAATCCGAGGACGCGCCAGTCTGTGGGCATATCGAGAAAAACGGGGTTATTAGGAGTACTGATGAACGCGACGAGAGACCGGCTGAGAATGGCGGCCAGTACGTCTCCGCACACCGCGCCGGCAACGGCGAGCAATGCACTCTCAGAAAGCAATTGCCGGATGAGTCGCCCGCGCGAGGCGCCCAGGGCAACCCGCAAGGCGATTTCTCGCCCGCGCGTACTCCCGCGCGCCAGCATCAAATTGGCGAGATTGGCGCAGGCAATCAAAAGAACCAGCCCGGAAAGGCCCAGAAGCAGCCAGAGCGAGGTCGAACTCGTCTGCCGCAAGTTTGAAAAGCCATTGGCGGCGGGCAGCGCTTCAAGCTTGTAAGCGAGGTAATGCTTGACGTGGTCGGGGTCGTAATCCGGCGGAATCGTTTCATGGAGCGCCGCGGGAGCGATCGCCGCAAGCTGCGCCGTGGCGCGCTTCAGGTTCCAGCCGGGCTTCAGCCGTCCTATCATTGCCAGCCACCAGTCGCGGCGGGCACCCTGGCTCGTGATCCGGCTGTATTCGCCGTATACGATGGGCTCCGCGCAGACCGGAACGGCCAGGTCAAACCGGTCGCCGACCGAGACGCCATAAAACCCGGGTGGCGTGACGCCTACGATAGGAACCGGGTGACCATTGAGCGTGAGCGTCTTCCCGATCGCCGAAGCGGCGCCGCCGTATCGCTGCTGCCAGAAGGCATAGCTCAGGTCCACGCCGCCCGCGCAGCCTGGCTGGTCGTCACTCGGCGAAATCAGCCGGCCGAGAAATGGCTGCACGCCAAGGACGGTGAAGAAGTCGCCGCTGACCCAGATGGTCTGTGCAATATCCATTTCGCCGCCGGTAGCCAGATTTGTTTGATCGCCGCTCCACGCCGCGATGCTTGAAAACGCCTGCTCCCGCTGCCGAACCTGCTGCCAGAGGGGATAAGTGAATTGGGCATACGGACCATTGAAGTTCCCTTGTATCCAGAGATCTGTCTTCAGGTTGACGATGGCCAGGCTTTGAGGATCTTTCACGGGCAAAGTTCGAAGCCGGACCGCGTCGATCAACTGAAAGATCGTTGCGTTGGCGCCGATTCCCAGCGCCAACGTCAGGATGGCGACGGCCGTGAATCCGGGATTCCGGCGAAGCTGCCGTAGGCCATAGCCAAGGTCCTTAAGAAGTATCTCAAGCCAGTTCCAACCCCACATATAACGGCTCTCCTCTCTCAACACAAGCTTGTTACCGAAACGCCGTCGCGCGGCATAGCGCGCTTCTTGGGGCGAAACGCCGCGCTCCACCTGCTCCTGCTCGCGCAACTCCTGATGCAGCCGCATCTCTTCTTGCAAATCGGCGTCAAACTGCCCACGGCAAAACAGCGCCATGAGTCTTCTGCCAAGCTCAGCTAGTTTATTTTTCATCTCGGTTCCCTGCTTATGTTACTGAGCCAGTTACCCTACCACGCTATTCGTATCTCAACGCCACCATCGGGTCCACCTTCGCCGCGCGGCGCGCGGGGATGTAACAAGCGAGCAACGCAACGGCGACCAGAATCAGCGAGACGGCGACGAACGTCAGCGGATCGGTGGGCTTGATACCGTAGAGCAGGCTCGATAAAAAGCGCGTGAGCGCCAATGCGCCGACGATGCCGATACCCACGCCGGCCAGCGTCAGTTTGAGCCCCTGGCGCATCACCATCCTAAGAACATCGCTTTTTTGCGCTCCCAGCGCCATCCGCACTCCAATCTCGTGCGTCCGTTGTTTAACCATGTACGAAACTACACCGTATATCCCTACACAGGCCAGCAGCAGAGCGATGCCGGCGAATGAAGCCACCACGACTGCGTTCAGGCGCGGCTGCGCCACGGCATCGCCAAGCAATTGATCCATCGTCGCAATGTTTCCGATGGACTGGCGCGGGTCCGCCTGGTAAACCTGCCGCCGAATGGCCTCGACGAGTTGCTCGGGTGGGACCTTCGTCCGCACAAGGAAGTAGCGATGGGTGTCACCACCGGCATTCGCCGGCCAGTAGATTACTGGCCCCGGCTCCGCCCTAATCGATCCTGATGTGCCGCGCACATCGGCAACGACCCCTACGATCTCGTGTGCCTCTCCGTTAGTCAGCAGACGATGCCCGATAGGATTGCCCTTCGGCATGAATTCCTGCACAAGCGCTTGGTTCACAAGCACCGGCGGCAGCTTCGACATCTGATCCCGCGCCGTAAAAGCCCTGCCTGCCAGCAGCGGCGTGCCCATCGCTGCCAGGAGATTCCCGGCGATACTACGGTCCTCGGCATTGATCGCCGGGCTGCCTGTGATCTGCGGTAGCCAGTCCGCGTCGAAGTTATTGCGCAGGTGCCAGTCGACGGTCGGCGGCGCGTCAATCTGTCCGGAAGCTATCACTCCGGGAAGATGCTCGATCCGCTGCTGTACATCCTCATAGAAATTGCGTGCCTGTTCTGGTTTAGTGTTCCACGGGAGCGCGAGTGAGAAGGTCAGCAGGTGCTCAGGCTCGAACCCCAGCGGTTGCTTCGTCAAGTTCCACAGGGACTCCGCAAGCAAAGAAGCACCCATCAACAGCACCAGCGATAATCCTACCTGTACGCCGACCAGCATATTGCGCAGCCGGTTGCCCGACGACCCGCCCACACGCGCATCACCCTGCTTCAGGGCGGACTGCACTTGCACCTTCCGGGCCTCCAGCACAGGCGCCAAGCCAAACGCGAATCCGGTCCCCAGAGAAATGAGCAGAGCAACGCCGGTCACAATCCAGTCCATGTGCACGGCGCCCGGTCGGCCCAGAGCTCCCGGCAAGCTGGAGGGCAGGGTTCTACTCAGGGCAAACGCCAATGCGATACCGGCGCAGCCCCCTGCCAAAGCCAGCACCGCGCTCTCGACGAGGAACTGCAGCGCTACGCGGCGGGTCGACGCGCCAAGCGCCCGGCGCAGCGCCACCTCCCGATGGCGCGCTATCGCGCGCGACAGCAGCAAATTCGCCACGTTGATGCCGGCCATAAGCAGCAACAGCGCAGAGGCCATCAGCAGCACCAAGAGGGCTGGTCGCATATCGCCATAACGAGCGTCGCGCAATGTCTCGCTGGTGAAGCACCATGTGCTGTCGCTCTGCGGATACTCACGCCGCAGTTGTTCGCTGATGCGGTTGAGGTCGCTCTGCGCCCGCGCCAGCGAGACTCCTGGCCGCAGCCGACCAAAAACATTGAGGAAGCGCAGCCCCTCGCCGCGATAGCCGCCCCAGTTGTCACGCACAAACTGCGCCGGGTGCCAAAGGTCGACTCCGCCCGGCGGGGAGAAATCCCGGGGCATAACGCCGATAATGGTTGCCGCATGCTGTTCGAGCGTCACCTGCTGCCCGATCACGCCACGGTCGCCGCCGAATATCCTCTCCCAGGCTGGATAGCTGAGCACCACCGTCTGCGGCGCGTGCGGCAAGTCGTCCGCGGCATGGAAGGTTCGTCCGAGCATCGGCATTGTGCCGAAGACATCCCAGAATCCAGCATTTGCGCCCGCCGCCTTTACCGCTATGGGAAGTTTCCTTCCGGCGACCAGCGTGCTCTCGTCGAAGTAAAGGAATGCCAGGCTCCGAAAGCTACGGCTACGCGTCTGAATGTCGAAAAATCGCGGGCCGGTCACAAGGCCGCCTGTCGAGCGGCCCTCGATGCGCGTATCGTGAATGGCGACGATGCGGTCTGCCTGCGGAAAGGGCAGGCTGCGCAGTAGCGTTGAGTACACAAGCGTGAATATCGTGGTTGTCGCAGCGATGCCTAATGTCAGTGTGAGGACGATAACTAGAGTAAAGCTGGGATTGCGGCGAAGCTGGCGCAGGCCGTAACGGAGGTCTTGCAGAAGATTTTCGAGCCAATTCCAACCCCACATATCACGGCTCTCCTCACTCAACACAAGCTTGTTACCAAAGCGCCGTCGCGCGGCATAGCGCGCTTCTTGGGGCGAAACGCCGCGCTCCACCTGCTCCTGCTCGCGCAACTCCTGATGCAGCCGCATCTCTTCTTGCAAATCGGCGTCGAACTGCCCACGGCAAAACAGCGCCACGAGTCTTCTGCCAAGCTCGGCCAGCTTGTTCTTCATTTTGGTTCTCACAGGTAGCCACGGGACGATTTCCGTCCCGTGGGCTTTTTCTCGACCGACAAAAAACCACGGCGCAAACGGCGTACAGTGGCTACACGCTTGCCACTCGTTATTCGTATCTGAGCGCGACCATCGGGTCTACCTTCGCCGCCCGCCGTGCCGGGATGTAACAAGCGAGCAGCGCAACGGCGATCAGGATCAGCGAGACGGCGATAAACGTCAGCATGTCGGTTGGCTTCACGCCATATAGCATGCTCGACAGAAAACGCGTCAGGGCAAGCGCACCAACAATTCCGACGCTCAAACCCAGCAGCGCGGGAATCATTCCTTGGCCGATCACGAACCGGAGCACATCGCTCTTCTGCGCTCCCAGCGCCATGCGGATCCCGATGTCGTGCGTCCGGAGCGAGACCGAGTAGGCCATTACGCTGAAGACGCCGATGACCACCAGCATCAGCCCGAGAGCAGCAAACACGCCCAGAACCACAAGCCCGAACCTCGGCTGCGCGTAGGCGTAGTCTTTCAGAAGGGTCGGAAGGGAATCCATCTGCCCAATGGCGATGTTCGGGTCTACCGACCAAATCGCGCGGCTGATAATGTTCTGCATCGCCGCCGGATTCGAGGCAGTTCGCACCAGGACACCTCGCCGGCCAAAGCTGGAGACGGTGTAGGGCACAAAGGCTTCAGGAAGCGTCGGCTGCTCGAGTCCGTCGTTCTTGGTGTCACCTATGATGCCAACGATTTCAAAGGCGGCATCGTGCGGAGCGCCGGGCGCCGATTCGAGCGCCTTGAACTTGATTTTATGGCCGATGGGATCTTCTTTGCCGAAGTAGCGCCGCGCCAGAGTCTGGTTGATCACCGCCGTCTGCTGGGCCGAATTAACGTCGTCCGCTGAGAGCAGGCGGCCTCGCAGCAGAGGAACTCCGACGGTCCGGAACCAGCCCTGACTGCAGAGCTCGAGCATGGCATCCCAGCGCTGGGTGTGAGTCTTGCCGGGGATGGTCATCTCGCTCTCGGGCCCGCCGAAAGGCGGCAACGTGACGGTCTCCGCGGCGGAGACGACGCCGGGTAGCGCGCTGATACGCGGCAAAAGCTGTTGAAAGAAGATCTTGTTCTGCTCGGGAGTCTGATAACGGCCTTGCGGAAAAACCATCTCCGCAGCCAGGATGTTTGCTGGATCGAAACCCAGATCCACATGCTCCACGGCAAAAAAGCTTCGCATCAGCAGGCCCGCGCCCGCGAGCAACACAACAGAGAGGGCTACCTCCGCCACAACCAAGCCAGCTCGGAACCGGCCCTGTCCGGAGCTTCCATGGACACCCCAACTAGTGTCCTTGAGGCGGCTGTGCAATTCGCCACGCACGGCGTGCAAGGCGGGCGCAAGGCCAACCAACAGCGTGGTGACCACAGCGACGACCGTGGCAAACAGCAACACGGCCGCGTTCAGTTCGATTACCGATTCACTGGGCAGGGTGCCCGGCGGCATCACGGCCATAACCGCTTTCAAACCTCCATACGCAAACAGGCAGCCCATAGTGCCCCCCGCCGCCGCCAAAGCCAAGCTTTCCACCAGCAACTGCCGGATCAGCCGCGCACGGCTCGCCCCCAAGGCGGCGCGAACCGCAATCTCCTTTTCACGCGAACTCGAGCGCGCAAGCAGAAGGTTCGCCACATTGCTGCAGGCGATCAGCAGCAGCATCCCCACGGCGGCCAGCAGAATGTAAAGCATCGTCTTGAAGCCGCCCACCACGTCGCTCGCCAGGGTATCTGTCTGCACGCTGAAGCGCTTTGGATATCCGTTCGGAAAGACCTTGGCCAGCCGTTGGGCGATCACGCTGAGGTCCGCTGCCACGGCTTCCAGGCTGACGCCAGGCTTGCGGCGTTCTTCGGGAATCAAATACATCTGCCGGCCGGCGGCCTCCGTGCCTCCTGTGGCGTTAACGCCACTGCGGCTCAGACTGAGCGGCAGCCAAACATCCGCGCCAAAATACTGGAAGCGCGGGGGCATGATGCCCACCAGCGTCCTCGGCACCCCGTTCAGCGTGAACGTTCTTCCCAGGATGCTCCGGTCGCCGTGGAAGCGCCCCTGCCACATCCTGTAGTTCATCACAAAGACGGAGGGCGCACTAGGTTTCCCATCATCCGGGTTTATGTACCGGCCGAGCAGCGGCCTGACACCCAGAAACATGAAAGTATTGGCGGTAACGTAAGCTCCGCTCAGATCCTCGGTCGCCCCCCCAGCCGTGTAAAGCACATTTTCGCCGCCGGTGCCCGTCATGTCCGCGAACACGTGGTTCTGTTCGCGATAGTCGAGAAACTCCGGAACCGACAGCCACAACCGGCCCGTATCGCCAGCTTCATCCGAGTTGTGGATACGGAAAATGCTGATATCGTTCGCGTCTCTGTAAGGAAACGGGTGAAGCAGCGCGCCATCCACCACGCTGAAAATCACGGTGGTGGCGCCCATTCCGAGGGCCAGGGTGAAAACGGCCAGCAGAATGAACCCACGATCTTTCAGAAGATTCCGCGATGCGAAGCGCAGGTCCTGACCAGACTGTTCAAGCCAATTCCATCCCCACATGTCGAGGCCCTCCTCTCTCAGCACAAGCTTGTTCCCGAAACGCCGTTGCACGGCATAGTGCGCTTCCCCAGATGAAACGCCACGCTCCACCTGCTCCTGCTCGCGCAACTCCTGATGCAGCCGCATCTCTTCTTGCAAATCGGCGTCAAACTGCCCACGGCAAAACAGCGCCATGAGTCTTCTGCCAAGCTCGGCTAGCTTATCTTTTATCTCAGTCCTCAGCTTCTGGAAGAGGGTGGCGGCCGGTCGCTTTTAGGTTTACCGTGGGTTTCTTCTCCGCGCCCAAGACCTATAGTCATGCAATCGTTGACTGTGGCCACCACCTCAGACTGACATTCGGAAGCCCTTTTCCCGCAGCCTGCTAAGCAGTCTGAATTGCCCGCGTGATGGCCCCGACGACCCGATTAAATTCAGAAACTTCAACTTCTAATTGTTTGCGACCGAGCGGTGTGAGCCGATAATAACGCGCGCGGCGATTGCCCGCCGTCACACCCCAGTTTGCTTTGACCCAGCCTTTGATCAGCATGCGCTGAAGCGCGGGATAGAGCGAGCCTTCCTCGACTTGCAGAACTTCGTCGGATACCTGCTCAATCCAGCGGGCGATCTCAAAGCCGTGCAGTTCGCCGCTCCGAGCCAGGGCTTTGAGGATCAACAGGTAAAGCGTTCCGGGCGGGATTTCGTCTCGGTGCATTGGTAACCTCCTTGGCCTAGTTAGACTATGCCAATGGCCAAAGGTTAGCACTCGGATAAACTCTTTTCAATCTCTTTTTCAACAGCCTTCCAGGATTGAAAGTCGCTCCCCGGCTTAGTCGAAGATAGATGAGGTGCAGATGGTCATTCAAGGCACTCCATCTCCACCTCCACAATCTGTTTTTTACGAATATCGTTCCTAGCTTCCCAGACCTAGAGGACCAACAAATAACCTTGCCTGCTGCGGGCTTCTGCTTTCTGAGTGCTACTCGTAGGAATCTCTTGACGGCTCACTCATACCGCAGGGCCACCAGCGGGTCAGCTTTCGCCGCCCGCCGTGTAGCTATGTAGCTTGCGAGCGTTACTAAGGTAAACACCATGGGAACGGCAAGAAGTGTGAACGGATCATTCGGTGCGACGCGACAGAGTTCCACCCCAAGCAGACTGTTCGTGGCCAGGGCCGACGCAGCTAGGATGTGATTAGCGGGTTAACGCAGGTGTAGGGTATCAGAAACTCCGAAGCTTTCCGTTGATGCGCGTCAAAGCCGTAGAGGTAAACGACAACTTTGCGCTACTCAACTCGCAGCGCTGTCACGGGCGAGATCGACGCGGCTCGCGCCGCCGGGATGATCGCGGCGCAGAACGCACAGAATGCAAGCGCGCTTGCAGCCATAATGAGCGCGAGCGGATCCCAGCTTGAGACGCCGTAGAGCTGTGCTGAAATCAGCCGGCCCGCGCCGATCGCGAGCGGAAGACCGATCAGCAACCCGAGCCCTACCCGAATGAAAGCGCCGCGAAGCACCAGGCGGACTACCTTTAGTCTATCCGCGCCAAGCGCCATCCGTATGCCGATCTCATTTGTGCGCTGCGCGACGGTATACGCGGTCACGCCGTACAATCCGATTGCGGCGAGAATAAGCGCCACTATGCCAAACAGCCCTGCTAGACTCGCCACGGCGCGCTGCTGATCGAATGAAAGGTCCACCTGCTGCTGCATTGTTCGCACGCTTATAACCGTGAGATTTGGATCGAGATTGGCCAGCGACCTCCTTAGCAGCGGCTCCAGCACGCCGGGCGGCGTGTTGGTCACCAGCATGATCCCTTCAATGAAGTGCGAGCTCAGCTCCAGCTTTTGCATGCCTTCCTGCTTGTAGCGCACCCACTGTGCAAGCGGCACGTAAAACATCGGGCGCGCCGGACGGCTCAGAGCGAAACCCGCAAACTTCGCGTCGCGCACCACGCCGACAATGCGGAACGTGCCAGCGTTCTCTGGCAGATCGAGGCCGAAGTGCTGGTCAAGCGGGTCTTCGGTGCTTTTGAAGAAGCGTTTGACAAACGCTTGGTTCACGATCGCGACGGGCGCCGTGGTTTCGTTGTCGGCTTGGGAAAAGCCGCGCCCGCGCAGGATGGTCATGCCGAAATCGCCGAGATAACCGGCGCTCACACGATCCC
>DASZAA010000049.1:0-5428 GCA_035945615.1 Terriglobia bacterium | reverse complement strand
GATCTGTTTCACGCGCTTCCCTTCCGCGCCAATGACAATGGGCTTCTGCGACTCTTTTTCCACCACAATGGTGGCGCGGATGCGAGTGAGGCGGTCCGACTCCTGAAACTCGTCAATCAGCACGGCCGTCACGTAAGGCAGTTCTTGATGGGTCTGTAAAATAACTTTCTCGCGGATAATTTCTGCCGCCAGGAATCGCTCGGGCTGGTCCGTGTAATAGTCGGGCGGGAAAAGGGCGGGACCTTCGGGCAGCCGCTTCACAACTGTTTCAAGCAGGTCATCCAGTCCTTCTCCAGTGCGGGCGGAGACGGGAACGATTTCTTCAAAAGAATGGAGCCTGGAATAGCGGTCGATGAGCGGCAGCAGGCGGTCCTTGCGGATTTGATCGATTTTATTCAGCGCCAGCACGGCGGGCGCCTTGTAGGGCTTGAGCATGTCGAGCGTAAATTGGTCGCCATGTCCGAATTTGGCGGAGGCATCGACCACCAGGAGCACAACGTCGCGGCTTTCAAGCGCGTCGCGCACAAACGTCATCATCTGGCGATTCAGACGTGAAAGCGGCTTATGAATGCCGGGCGTATCCATTAAAACCACCTGCGCGCCGGGGCGGTTGGCGATGCCGAGAATGCGGTTGCGCGTGGTCTGCGGAACCGGCGTCACAATGGACACTTTCTCCGCCACCCAGGCATTGACTAGCGTGCTTTTGCCTGCGTTTGGCCTGCCCACGACGGCCGCAAAACCGCACCGGAATGCTTCAGATTCTGCCATAACTTGAGACTGGTAAGGAACCGCCGCTACAACCCTTCAATTCCGAGCACGCGCCGCAGCCGTAGCTCAACCTTATTCATCTCACCTCGATCAACCGTGTGATCGTAACCCGCAAGGTGAAGCGCGCCGTGGAGAATAAGCTGTCGAATTTCGGTTTCGAGGGAGTGCCTTTCAGCGGCGGCGTTGAATCGGGCGGTTTCGACGGAGATAACAATATCGCCCAGGAAGCCGGCCATCTCGTTGTGGCCTTCAAATTCAGGGGCCTCTCCGCCATTGCGCCAAGGAAATGAAAGAACGTCGGTGGGCGTGTCTTTGCCTCGAAACTCCCGGTTGAGCCTTGCGATTCCGGGGTCGTCCGTGAGCGTCACATCAAAATCCGCGTCTTTAAGCCCAAGTTTTTTCAGCTCGTTTTGGACGCGCCGCGCAAATTGGCGAAGGCGGGGCAGTTGGCCCTTCCGGCTCCTGCAGATCACCGTAAGTTCCCCGCCGGCTCGCAGCGGCAGGGTCTTGCGTGTCTTACTCGTTTCATTCTGCTCATTCGCCGCCGGGAGGCACCGTTTCCTTAACGCTATTATGGACGAATCCGTTTGCCACGCCGTTCACGGATCTTGATTGCTCGTACTCCTCGTAGGCGCGGATGATCCGCTGCACCAGGCTATGCCGCACTACGTCTCGCTCATCAAAGTAAATCATGCTGATGCCTTCCACGCGCGCTACCACGTCAATGGCCTCCACAAGCCCGGAGCGCCGTCCGCTGGGCAGATCAATCTGCGTCACGTCGCCGGTCACCACGGCTTTGGAGTTGAAGCCGAGGCGCGTGAGGAACATCTTCATCTGCTCGCTGGTAGTGTTCTGAGCTTCGTCGAGGATTACGAAAGCGTCATTCAATGTGCGGCCCCGCATAAAGGCGATGGGGGCAATCTCGATGGTCCCTTTCTCGATGTAACGCTCGACGCGATCCGGGTCGAGCACGTCATAAAGGGCGTCGTAGAGCGGGCGCAGATAGGGGTTCACTTTTTCCTGGAGCGTGCCGGGCAGAAAGCCCAGGCGCTCACCCGCTTCCACCGCAGGCCGCGCCAGAACAATGCGGCTCACTTCCTTGGAAAGCAGCGCATCCACGGCCATCGCCACCGCAAGGTACGTCTTGCCGGTTCCAGCCGGACCAATTCCAAACACCATGTCGTGCCGCTCGATCGCGTCAATGTAACGCCGCTGATTCAAGCTTTTCGGCGCCACCGACTTCCTGCCCAGCGCCCTCGGCTGCGCCGCCTCCGCCAAGCGCTTCAGCGTGATCTCGGGGTCCGCCGCCATAATCTTCAGAAACGCCTCCACTTCGGCCGGCTCAAAATGCGCGCCGGATTCCACCAGCGCCTCATAGTCTTCAAGCAGGCCTTGCACGCGGCGCACGTCATCTTCCGCGCCCTCGATTTCCAGCAGCCCGTTCGCAAGTTGTGTTGAGACGTGAAAGGCGCGCTCGAGCAGCCTCAGGTTTCCATCCAGCGTGCCAAAAAGCTCTTCCACTCCTTTGGCGAGTCTCACGCTGCTCTTCATAGAAATTGCCCGCGCTCCCCCGCGGGACGCGCGTTTTGAACGCGAGTGAGTGGGTTAGGCAAATAGGCCGGGTCAGCCGGACAGGTCAATCTTGCAGAATTTGCGGGCGTAAGGAGAGAGGAATATCTCATCAATCCATTTTCAAATTATCCGAGCGCCCCGGGAATGTCAAGGTGTTCCGCGCTCACTTGCCGCCGGCGGAAAACGCCAGCAATACGTTGCCCGCAACGCCGTTGGTATAACCGGCGGTCACGTAAACCATGCCGTCTACAATGGCCGGGCCAGCGCCATTCATGGAGCCGCCTTGCGCGGCCACTTGATTGACCGTTTGAAACTTCTGCAGAGAATCAAAATCCCACAGCACACTCCCCGTCCGGGCGTCATAAGCGCGCAGGTGGCCGTCTTCCGAGCCGGAAAAAACCACTCCGGGAATCGCCGTGACGGGCGCCATTTGCGCGGCGCTGCATCCCGCCTCTTTTGCGCACGCGGGCTTGACGGGCGGCGTGTACCACGCGCGCTCCCCAGTGGCAATTTGCAGGGCAAACAAGCCGCCTCCAGCATTTGGATCATCCCCATTCCAGTCAGACAGTGGGAAGAAGGCGCGTTTTGGGCCGGCGGCGCCACCCCACTCGATGCCTCCCAGCGCGCCGCCTTTTCCAATCCGCGATTCCCAAAGCACTTTGCCTTCGTCATCCGGATCAAGCCCATAGACTACGCCCGACTTCTGCGCGGCAATCAACACGCGGCGGCCACCCGGCAGGGAGCGAAGAATCGGCGGGGCGCCGAAATCAAAATCCTCTCCGGGATTCTGCGGGCAATTGGCTTTATCCGGCGCGACGCAGGCGATATTCCAGAGATCGTTGGCCGTAAGCTGGTGCGACCAGAGCATTTTGCCGGACTCCATGTTGAACGCGACAATGGCATCCGTATGCGGGTCCGGCGGCGCCGAATAACTATTTCCTGTCGCTACATAAATCACGTGATGAGCGGGATCAATCGTGGGCGACGACCACACAGAGGCTCCCGATGGCCCCCACATTGGCGTTCCAGCTGAATTCCGGCGGCCGGTTGGACGCGGAGTCTCGGGAATGGTGTAAGCCTGCCAAATCTTCGCACCCGTTTTGCCGTCCAGCGCCACGACGCTTCCGCGAAAGGTGCAGCAAGGGTATTTCGGATCAATCGCAGAACCTTCTTCGCCCGACGAAATTGGCACGTAAAGGCGACCCTTGAAAAATACCGGAGACCCTGTGATGCGCGATACAGGATGAAGCTCGGGATGCTCCTTCCAAACCTGCTTCCCGCTGGCAGCATTTACGGCGTAAACGTTTCCGTTGACATCACCGAAGTAAACTATCCGGCCGCCGAATCCGGCCGCCACTGCGGTTTTCACTGTATCACGCGCCTTAAATGTCCAGTAGGTGCAACCCGTTTTAGCATCGAGCGAATACACCGTTCCGTCTTCACTACCCTCGTAAACCCGGCCGCCGTATACCGTTGGCTGGCCGTATGAGGCCGACGCGCCGGGGAACCCAAATGCCCATTTCAACTTGAGCTGGGCCACGTCTGAAGGGCGGAGAACCGCCACCTTGCGGGGCTCATAGCGGCTATTGGCCGTGTCCACTCCCCAGCCAATCCAACCTGGATCGTTGAAGACAGGCTTTCGAGGCGCGGCGCAAAACCCAGCGCGCTGAGGAGTCGAGACCATCCTGGTTGAAGACAGGAATTCCGCAATCGCGCCGCGCTGTTTCGCGGTAAGTTGAGCGCCCTCGGCCTTCATCTTTCCGGTTTCAAGCGCCCGTAAAATTGATTGGCGGGAAAGTTGGCGCAAGACGTCAATCTCCGGAGCACGCGTGCCACTTCCATGGCACACCGCACATCGCTCTTGATAGAGAGCTTCGCCATCCAGTTTTTGCGATGGCTTTTGGATCTGACCCGCTGCCGCTGTCAACGAAGTAGCGGTCAAAACCGCCAGCAAAAAAATCAACCTTTTCATTTTCCCTCAAGCTTGCCGTAGTCTTAGTGCAGACAAACAAACCCCTTTGCTTAGATGATCCCCAGCCCCTCGTAGGTTGTGATTGGAAACGATCAACTGGAGCCCGAGCGCAGGGTTTGCCTTTCGGGCCGGCGGTTTCAGTGTTTTTGGAGTGCGGCAGCTTGCGCACTCCAAAGCATCTTCAGCGCAAAAGATACACGTCACTCCACAGCGCCAGCTTCGGGCTCGGCCTTCCCCTGGCCGGTAAGAAACAACCCAAACAAAATCATAGCCCCAGCCACGCCAATCCGCCACGTCATCGCCTCTGCCAGCAGCCACACACTCAGTGCGATGGCGATGACAGGCGCCAGATAAATGTACGCCGAGGCTTGCGACGCCGTCATCGCGGTTAGCGCGTAAGCGAACAGTAGATAGGCCACAACCGAAGCAAAAACCACCATGAAGATCAGGCCCTCCCATGCCTCCGCTGGCACAGCGCGCCAGTGAGTTTTCCAAAGCGATGGGGCGCTGAGCGGAAGCATCATCAGCGAACCTAGGGCAAACGTCGCGGTATTGAGGGTCAGCGCGTCATAGCGGTTGGCGCCTTGCTTCACCAGAATCGTGTAGTAAGAAAAAGCCAGGCGGCCAATCAGCAGCAGCGCATCGCCCACGATGCCGGCTTTCACCGCCGTCGAAGGCGCGCCAAAAGCCAACGCGGCCGTGCCGCCAAAAGCGATGAGCATCCCCAGAGTTTTTCCCGGAGTCAGCGTCTCCATGCGCATGAAGTAAGCGATCACGAGCACCATGACCGGCCCCAGCGACACGATGAGCGCGGTATGGGCGACCGAAGTGCGCTCGAGGCCGGTAAGGTAAAACACTTGATTGAGCGTGACGCCATTGAACCCGGCAATGGCCATGAAAAGCCAGTCGCGGCGCGTGAACCCGAACTTCGGCCATCCGCGCAAACCGATGTAGACCGCCAAAAAGCCGAGCGTCGCGCCGCCCACGCGCAACTGAGCCAGAGCGAGCGGCGGAAAGCCGCGCAGCGCAAACTTGCCGGCGACGGCGTTCGCCGCCCAAATAATCGTTACGATGAGCATGAGAATGCTCATCCATTTCATGCTGCGCGGGGCGTGT
>DASZAA010000048.1:0-5785 GCA_035945615.1 Terriglobia bacterium | reverse complement strand
CGAGCTTCTCGGAGGTATTTACTTCGGCAACCCGCGCGGCATCTTCGCCAAAAATGGCGAGCGGATGGGCGTGAATACCGAAGTCTACCGGGAGCACGAAGTGGAGCGCGTGGCGCACCGGGCTTTTCAGCTTGCGCGGATGCGCAAGCGCAAAGTGACTTCCGTCGACAAAGCCAACGTGCTTGAAACCTCGCGGCTCTGGCGCGAAGTGGTGACGCGCATCGCGCGCAGCTATCCTGACGTGGAGTTAAGCCACATCTACGTGGATAACTGCGCCATGCAGCTTATTGACCGGCCAACCAGCTTCGATGTGGTGCTTACCAATAATATGTTCGGAGACATCCTGAGCGATGAGGCCGCGATGGTGGCAGGTTCAATTGGCTTCCTGCCTTCGGCCAGCATGGGCGAGAACTCCGCCCTTTACGAGCCTATCCATGGCTCAGCGCCTGACATTGCCGGGCGCAACCGGGCGAACCCTGCAGCCACGATCCTTTCCGCCGCGCTCATGCTGCGCTACTCGTTCCGCATGGAATCTGCCGCAAACGCCATCGAAGCCGCCGTCGAGAAGGTTCTAAAGACCGGGGCGCACACGGCCGAACTATCGGGTCGCGGCCGCTCCGTCACCACCTCCCGCATGGGCGACATGATCGCCGCCCAAACAGAAAAAATCCTCAGGGCCAACTTAAGAGCCAGCTTGAAGCCCAGCAAATCGCGCAAGCGAAAAAAGAAGTAGCTGGGCAAGCATTCTCTTCATTCTATAGAGGACCGCGGTCGTAGCGCCGCCGTCGCGGCGGCTTGTTTTTGGGGCCGACAAAGCTTGCCTTGAGTCTAACGAAGGGATGCCGGCGCTACGCCTAGCGTACTATGCCTTTTTGCAGCACCCTGCCGCAACTTCATTACGCGCTTCCAAACAGGTCCGACTGGCTGGCGGCGCTTTTTCTCCTCCGTTCTGCTTTTTTGAAGGTCTCGACGATGACGCGCGGGAATTGCAATTGCTTCCCATTCAGCAATTCTTCGATGGTGAGAATCTGGAGCCGGGGATATTGGTCGGGAGAGCCTTCCGGTTTATAAAAGCCCGCCGAAGCGGCTTCGGTGAGCATGGGCTTGGTGGGTTCGCGCAAGGTAATGAGCAGGCCGATGACTGCCTTTTCGCGCTCAAGCACGCCCTTGAGGTCGCGCACGGTATTCGCGCCCACATAGCCGCTTTTCACTTGCGCGTCATGCCTGT
This sequence comes from Terriglobia bacterium, assembly GCA_035945615.1. Classification (GTDB taxonomy): domain Bacteria; phylum Acidobacteriota; class Terriglobia; order UBA7540; family UBA7540; genus RH2-MAG17b. The sequence continues at coordinate 4,557 of DASZAA010000048.1, read as the reverse complement.
ATTGTATCCGCTGCAAAGGGCATTTCATTCCAAGTGCGCCCATCGAGGTTCCTTCCGGCTTTGCTCTTAAACGGTCCGCCCCACTGTTTGAAGAAGAAAGGGATCAATGCCTTGGCGCATTGGTCGCGGATTTCGCGAACCCAGTCGGGGTCGATGGGCCTTGCGCCCGGTCCCGATTCGCCGCCAACGATCACCCAATCCATACCTGTCAGATTCAGATTTGGCAGCGGGCCAAGCAGCGGCTCTAAGGAAAGAAACTTCACGCGAGCTTCGGTACGGCGCAAATCGTCAATACGAGATGTGTATTTGATGTTTTCGACGCTCACCCCCATCCATATATGAGGAGCCCAATCGAGGTATCGATCGGACTGCAAAAGCCTCTCTGATCGCTTTGTTAGAATCTGGTATTGATGCCAGTTGGCCTCGTGCATGATTCTGAATACTTGCTGGATATAAGACAACGGGACGTCTGCATGGAACAAATCACTCATCGAATTAACAAAAATATAACGGCTTTGTCGCCATCGCAGCGGAATGGTCAGCGCAAGTTCATGCAGAGTGGTTTTGAATCCATTGATGTAATTGGGCTGGCCCATTGCCTGGAGTCGTTTTGCCATCCGCGCAGCATAGCAGTGCTTGCACCCAGGGCTAATCTTTGTGCAACCACTTATCGGATTCCAGGTTGCATCAGTCCACTCGATATGAGAACCGTTGGCCACTAGTTTTTTCCTTGATTCCGGTACTTCTCAAAAATATACTCCACAATCTTATTCCCTGTCTTGTTCGGGGATGCAAAAAACAGGTAGTACACCGTGGCTCCTCTAGTGTTGCGCATGGGCAATGGCTTCGGAACATATTTGAACCCGGCAACATCCAGAAGTCTCCTCCGATATCCCTCCGCAAGCACTTCATTTCCACGATAAACTTTCTCGTCCTCTCCGAAAAGGTTGCCGCTGCTGTCATACATGAGTTCTCGCCATGAGTTGACGCCCCAAAAGCGATTCATCCGCTCAACCTGCGCAGAGTTGGCTTTCTCTGGATTCTTTCTGAGGACGTTCATATTCATATCCATAACCATAAAGTTCAGGAAAATTTCAATTGATCCCATCTGACCGGCTTGATAGACGACGCTCCATCCAAGGTCAATATTGTAAGGATCGATGAGGCATAGCGCCCGCGCATAGTCTTCGAATCTCGCGCGTGGGAAAACATCTTTTGGCAAAATGATATTGCAGCCCCCGGAATGGGTGAACACATTCGATTGCCCTTCAACTAAGCTGGTCAATTGCTCAACCCTATTCTTATCGGCGTCAATAAAATGGAACTCCGTGAAAGGAGGCTGAACGAGAAGGGCGTTCAACGGACTTCCGGGAACGTAATTCCCCGACTCGCGCGATAGAACAATGCCCGCGCCGGCAAAGGCATCGATATAAATGTGCCTCCTAATCTTTGGCTGTTTGGACATGATCTTGGAATACTCGCTTGCATAAGCCCTGATTATTTCAAGCTTGATCTCAGACCAAATTCCCACCTCATCTAATTTGGTTTTCATTTAGAAGTCCATTCTATAGCGAAAATAAAGCGAACACAAGAACCTTTGAAAAGCACGTTGTAATTGGCGTTGGAGTTAAAAGGCGGATCGAGGTAAATGAGATCGACGGATTCCGAAGGCACGTTGGCCCGCAGCACTTCCAGGTTATCGCCAAAGTAGAGCATGTTTTTCCAGTCCAAGTTCCCTCGCTTTCGTCAGCCGTCATCCTAAGGCAGGGTTATAGCGGGAAGCAATGGGTTTCTCCGCATGATTGAGGATTGCGCCTTATGGCGGCAATGCTTGCTGTAGCGGCTTATGCCTTATAGCGCAGGGTTCGTTTTTTAACCCTGCGGCCTTTCATTGATCCGAGCAACAAGCCGCAGAGTTTTAAAAGCAAAACTCTGCGCTACAAAAGCCGGTAGCGCGACCTGTATTTTTCGGGTCCGCAGCTTGTACCTAGCCGCGCCTTTGACAAACAGCGTGTACATTGGTAGAGTCCAATTAGCGTTGAAGAGGCCCTCACTCGAAAACCATAGCATCATCCGTTCACGATTGCGGAGGCTGTCCCTCTCTAATGCCAGAAGAGGCTTATCATGGAAGGCACCATCAAAAGATTGATCCGCGATCGCGGGTTTGGATTCCTCCGGACCGACGACGGCCAGGAGGTTTTTTTCCATCGCAGCGCCCTTGAAAATCTGGATTTTGACGGGTTGCGTGAAGGCGAGAAAGTGGAGTTTGAATTGGAGCGCGGCAACAAAGGACTCCGTGCGATTCGCGTGCGCGGCCACGCGTGAGTTTTCATCTTTGCTCCTGCCTCTTGTGTGCACTAACGCCCGGCGGCGTGTCCCAGGGTCTTGCCCATGTACCCTGGGCCTCGTTTATCCTGGACTTTGATGCGTTGGTTAATCCCTCACGAAAACCTTCAACTGGCCAACCGCTTTACGCGCGAACTCGGCGTGCCGCTGTTGGTTGGGCGTTTGCTCGCGGGGCGCGGCTTCACGGACCTTGATCAGGCCACCCGATTTCTCAACCCGCAATTAGATCATTTGCACGATCCTTTCCTGATGCAGGACATGGCCGCCGCTGTAGCCCGCCTCAAACGAGCCATTGACCTCAAAGAAAAAATCCTGATCTACGGCGATTATGACGTAGACGGCACGATGGCCGTGGTCGTCTTACTGACGGCGCTCGAAAGCCTTGGCGCCTGCGTTGAATCGTACATTCCCGACCGTCTCACGGATGGCTATGGAATGCAGGCGCGAGTGGTCGAGCAAGCCGCTCAGGCAGGAGCGCGGGTGATTGTGAGTGTCGATACGGGAATCCGCGAGCATGAAGTTTTGCGGCGCATGAAAGAGTTGGGCATCGACGGAATTGTCACCGACCATCACTTGCCCGAAGACTCGCTACCCGAAGCGCGCGCCATTCTCAATCCTCATCGGGCAGACTGCGCTTATCCGGAGAAGAACCTTGCTGGCGTGGGCGTCGCCTTCAAACTGGCGCAGGCGCTGCTCCCGCCCAGCATTTCCCAAGCCGTAATACGGTCCTATCTCAAGTTGGTTGCCATTGGATCCATCGCGGACGTGGTGCCGCTGACTGGCGAAAATAGAGCGATTGCACACTTCGGTTTAGCGGGCCTTACCGAGTCTGCGCTCTCTGCGCCAGCGGCAGCCTCCGGGCGCGCTGGGATTTCGGCGCTTCTCGCCGTTGCGGGATTGCAGGGACAAAAAATTACCGCGGGCGATGTGGCCTTCCGCATTGCTCCGCGGCTGAACGCTGCCGGGAGGATGGAAAGCGCGCGCAGAGTGATCGACCTCTTCCAAACCCCAGCCCACGGAGGGGCCCATGAGATTGCAATGGGGCTTGATGAATTAAACCGGGCGCGGCAAAGGATGGAAGACGAAATGATCTGCGCGGTGCAAGAGCAAATGAAGGCCCAGCCGGAAAAGGCGGCGCGCACGACGCTCCTTTTTGTGGGCGAGGGCTGGCATCGCGGCGTGATCGGGATCGTTGCCCAACGCGTTGTGGATCTCTTCTACCGTCCGGTTTTGGTGCTGTCGGCGCAAGACGGCATGGCGCACGGTTCCGGCCGCTCGATTCGCGGTTTTCATTTGCTGAATGCCCTCACTCAATCACGTGGTTTACTGACCCGTTTTGGCGGCCATGCGCAGGCTGCCGGTTTTTCCTTGCCCGTTTCGCGCATCCAACAGCTTGAGGAGGAATTTGAGCGTTATGCGCGCTCGGTGCTCGGCCCGGCCGATCTTGAGCCTCAGTTGCGGGTGGATGCCGCGATCAACCTGGGCGATCTCACGGAGGATTTGTGTGCAGGACTCAAGCGATTAGAACCGTTTGGGTGCGGGAACCCTACTCCCGTGTTTGCCGCCGAGGGGGATCTGGTCTCGCCGCCGCGCATTCTGAAAGAAAAACATCTTAAGCTATGTGTTAAAGGACCGGGCAGAAGTTTTGACGCGATTGGATGGAGGATGGCATCTCGCGCCGCGAAACTAGCGGGAACGAAGCGCGTGGCCTTGGCATTCAGCGTGTCTGAAAACACTTTCCAGGGATGCACGGATATGCAACTGGTGCTGAAAGATATTCGCCCGGCATGAAAAACAAGAAGTTGTAGCGGCGCTCTCTGAGCGCCGGTTTTCCCAGGTAAAATCCGGCGGCCAGAGGCCGCCGCTACAACCGTTCAGAGCAGGGATTGAGCATTGAAGAAAAAGTCTCTCGAACAACAAGAGAAACGTTATGACGAGCGCCGCAAGGGATTGCGGTGGCTGCTGGGGCTTATTCTTTTCGTTACGCTAACCGTCGTTGGGATGGGCCTGTGGGCGAGCTTGCGGCGAAGAAACACGGTAGTCAACGTTCCCGTGACGCTGCCTGAAAATGTGAACCGCCGTGACTCCGGCTTCAAATTCACGCGTTCGGAGGAAGGGCGCCAAATCTTTACCGTTCAGGCCGCGCGCACGTTTGCCTACGGTAAGGGTTCGACAACCATGCTGCTCGAAGACGTTCATGTGGTCATCTAT
>DASZAA010000047.1:0-9782 GCA_035945615.1 Terriglobia bacterium | reverse complement strand
TCACAAATGGAAGTTCCTTGTTTTCAATCGCGTTCCCAACTTCCACGTCATAGGTGATGTGGACCCTGGGTGGGCGAACCCTTTCCAGCTTCTTATGAACGCTTTCCTTAGCCATTTGTATTACCCCTTTCGAAATTTACTGCTTATGTGCGGTGTAAAGTGATTCAGACGGTTTACCATTAAACTAATGCGTATGTCAAGAATTACTTTCCCTCAGATTCGGTTAAGATTTGTTGCCAATTTTTTTAACGGCTGATGAACAAAAATTCTTCTGCGGTTGTCGCAGCGTTCGCAGTCCCTACTAGTTAAAAACCGGCGGCAAAGACTGCAATGGGCCGCCGCTACAGCCTGCAACCGCCGATATCGCACAGAACCTGAGAACCTTCCCACTCTTTAGCCCACGCAGTTCTCACAGCCGCAACAAAGCAGGTTAGTTGCCAAATTTGCAATAGGTTAAAACCAAGAGATCATTTCCTGCAACGTCATTAGAAACGAATAACATTTGGTGCAAATTTTGAAAGAGGGAAAGGATGACACTTTAGAAAACACAAACCCGGAAACCTAGCCAAAGAATGAGCCAGCTATCCGAAAAGTGAGAGCCGCCGTGTTGCTTACCTTAGAAATTCGTCACGAAACCATCGATAAACTTGACTTCCCAACTCAACTCTGCGACGTTAACCCATTGCTGAGCGGAAAGCGTGGAGGCCATGGCCAATTCTGTTACTGACAATGGCTTGTTTGCATCGAGAGACTGAAAAGCCGCAGAACTTCAAAAGCAAACCTCTGCGGCACTTTGCTGTAGCGGCGGCCTCTGGCCGCCGGTCTTTAAAATGGCGGTCGAAGTCTGCAAGGAGTCTCCGCTAAAAATTACTAAGGAAACAACCCGAATGGGCCATCCCACTTTACAGCCATCTACTCCAAAGCCGGAATCGTATGACGAAGTCCTGTATCCCGGATTCTCGTTCGTACAAAGCCACCCCGACCGATTGGCTGCGCAGGCGCTGCTCTTCGGCATGACGCCCACCCCGCTTGAATCGAGCCGGATATTAGAGATCGGCTGCGGCGACGGAGCCAACCTCATCCCCATCGCCTTTGGATTACCAGGCAGCCAGTGTGTGGGCATCGACTTGGCTATGCGTCCCATCGCTCTCGGCCAGAAAATGATCGAGACGATGGGCTTAAAGAACGTCACGTTGCGCAAGATGGACATTATGGAGGTCACAAAGGACCTGGGCGAATTCGATTACATCCTCGCGCACGGCGTGTATTCCTGGGTGCCCCCTGCCGTCCAGGACGAGCTTTTAGCGATTTGCGCGCAAAACCTCGCTCCGAACGGCGTGGCTTATGTGAGCTACAATGCCTACCCGGGCGGGCATATCCGCCAGATGATCCGCCGCATGATGCTTTATCACACGCGCAACATCGTCGACCCGCTGGAACGCGTCAGCAATGGGCTGGGGCTGATTCAGGGGCTTCTGGAATCCATGAAAGAGCCGGCGCCGGACCCAATCCTGCCGATCATAAAGCCGGAATTCGAGCGCATGAGGAATATCAACCCACAATCTCTGTTCCACGACGATTTCGCCGAATTTAACGAACCCGTGTACTTTTACGAGTTTATGGAGCGCGCAACCCGCCACGGACTGAAATATCTTGCTGAGGCAGACCTGGCGGCGATGCACGTAACGCACGCCTCGGTCCTCGAAGGCGGCGCCGTCGACGAAACAGAAGACGTCATCGAGTGCGAGCAATTGCTCGACTTTCGGGTGTTTCGCAATTTTCGCGCCACGCTTTTGTGCCATAAAGACGTTCGCACCGTGCGGGTTCCGCCTCTCGAAAACGTCCGGCGGCTTTACATAGCGGCTGATGTAGTGCCGGATTCCACCGGCCGCGATTCGCAATCAGATAAGGGCGTGACCTTCCGCAAGGTGGGCCCCAAGTTGAATCTCAAAGTCACGACCGATCATCCCCTCACCAAGGCCGCCCTGTTCCATCTCAGCGCATGCTGGCCGGAACGGATTTCCTTCGAGGAATTGAAGTCGGTTGCTTTCGCCAAATCTGGCTGGACGCCCACCCCGGAAGAAGTGGCGCCGCTTGAAGCCATGCTCCTGAAAATGCATGTAACCAAAATCCTAGATCTGCATGCGCACAAAACCCAGGCTGTGGCTACGGTCAGCGATCGTCCCGTGGCAAGCGCGCTGGCCCGCACAATGCTGCGCGAGCGAGGCTTTGCGGCGAGCCTAAATCACAATAATTTGCACCTCGACGGGGCGCTCAGCGCGCTCATCCAACTTCTGGATGGCACGCGCAATCGCGCCGACCTGATAAATGAGATGGAAACACTCGCTGCGTCGGGGAATATGACGGTTGACGTTGACGGCGCTCCGGCAAAAGACGCCGCCGAAGCTCGCAAAGCAATGGTGGAAGGCCTGGAAGAGAACCTGCAAAAGGTCGCGCGCATGGCGTTGCTGGTGGCTTGAGGCATGGCCCCGAGACTCCAAACATCAAACGTCATTCAATGCGCTTACATTAAAAACCTCACCGACTTTTTGAAATTTTGCCTCATTTATCCCATTTGTCCCAAAAGTCTCAAAGTGGCGTGGTAGCCTTTTTGTAGCGCAGATCTCCGTAGTTGAGGTCTGCGGGTTTTCTATTCATTCAAAGGCCGCAGACCGCAAAAGCGGCGGTCTGCGCTACAGAGAGGTCCCAAAGATTAGAAAATGGCCGGAGGAGAGAAACGCCAAAACAACCAAAATTGCGGAACGAACCCAAGAAGTTATTTAGAATCAGCATTTCGAATGAAAATGTCTCATTAGTCTTATTAGTCTCATTCGCCTCAAGGAGGCGAGCAGGAAGACAGACTAAAACATTCTAATAAAGAGCCGGTCTTGGGTCGCTCGTCAGAAGCTTAACCCTCTGCCAAGGTCGATTCGCCAACCTGGGTATTGCGGAGGGCATCGAGGTTCCCCGCGATCACGGCCAGATGGTCCGCCCGTGCGCCGGGGGCGCTTTGGTGGACTTGCACCGACCTTCGATAAAGCGCCTCGGCGCCGGTGCGGTTTCTCTGCCCGGCAGAGACCACCGCGAGATTGTTAAGGACCACAGCGACCCGTTGATATTCCTGCAAATCCATCCAAATCGAGAGCGACGCTTGAAAGAGCGCAGCCGCCTCTTCGAGCTTCGCCTGCGATTGCTTGACGCAGCCGAGGTTATTCAACGTTGCGGCCACGCAGGCGTTTTCGCCGCCGCGAATGGAACGTTCGATTTCAAGCGCGCGCTGATAGAGGCTTTCGGCTCCCTGCCATCTACCTTCACTCGCGGCGCGGTCGGCAAGCTCACATAGACTCTGCGCGGCCCCCGGCCGGTCGATCCCCGGCTCAGCCGCTGGCATCGCTAACACCCGCGCCTGCGGGCGGGCGGGCTCGGTTGCTTGAACATCCAGCATTAAATCGGGCGCCGCCAGCGATGGTAATTCCGGGATGCTTGTCTCCGCGCCTGAAGCGATCGATGAAGCTTGCAGAGTGCCCTTAACCACCTCTGGCCCGGTAGGTTCCATTGCTGATTTGGGTTCAGGAGCCACCGGCGTGAACTGCGATGTTTCACGGCCGCGGCCTTGCGAAATCGCGCCCAGTTTGCTTCGACTCTTCACGGCAAGTGGATGATCCCGCCCAAGCGCGGCTTCACGGATTTCAAGCGCGCGCTGGCAAAATTGCTGCGCGGCAATGACGTCACCTTCGGCTTCCGCGAGTGAAGCGAGCCGCATCAGATCGAAAGCCACTTCAGGATGACGCGGCCCATAGGCCGATTCGTCAATGCGCAGGACGCGCTCAAAAAGCGACTTGGCGTCATCCGCGCGCCCGGTGGTGTAATAAAGCTCGCCCAGGTTATTCAGGACCGTGGCCACATCGGGATGCTGCGGCCCGCCCGACAGTTCTTTAATCGCGAGCGATTGCTTGAAGAGAGCTTCGGCTTCGGCGTATTTCTTGCGGTCAACGCAAATCGCGGCCAGATTATTTAGGCTGGTGGCCACAAACGGGTGCGCGTGGCCAAACGACTTCAGCCCGATGCGCAGCGCGCGCTGAAATAGGGGCAGCGCCTCGTCAGTCCGTTGCTGATTTTTGTACAGCAGAGCCAGATTATTAAGGGTTGCGCACAGCGAAATGTCTTCCAGGCCGCGCGCAGCCTCCGTGATGGCCAGAGCCTCGCGGTATGCGCGTTCCGCGTTGCTGAACTTGCGCGCGGCGGCATAAAGCGCGGCAAGGTCGTTGAGCGTTTGGGCTGCTTGGATGCTCTGCGGTCCAAAGGCGGCTTTTCGCAGCGCCAGTACGTGTTGATAGAGAGATTCCGCCTCGTCGTATCTCCGACCGGCGCTGTAGGCGCCTGCAAGACTGTTCAGCGTGCTTGCAAAACGCGGATCGCTGAAGCCCGCTGATTCGATCTCCCGCAGCGCCGCCTCATAATGCGTGGCGGCTTCGCTGTACCGGGCCTGTTCAAAGGCGTGCTTGGCCGCGAGGCAATGCTCCTTCCAAGCTCCAGCCTCTACGGGCTTGCCTTCAGGATTGTTCGCGCTTAGCTGGGCTTGATCGTTTCCCATCGCATTCGCTCTCGTTCTCCCCTGGCAAAATTATCGCATTCGCGCCGGTGAAAAGCACGCAGGGGTCCGCCGGTTTACAAACCGCGCCGCCGCGCAGCATAATGTTTCTCGACCTTCGCCATGAATGACTTCTCAACCCCTTTGATGAGCCAGTACCACTCCATTAAGTCACGTTACCCCCAGGCGCTCCTTTTTTTCCGCTTGGGGGATTTCTACGAAATGTTTTTTGACGATGCTGTTGTTGCGGCGAAAGAGCTTCAGATCACACTCACGTCGCGCAACAAGGAAAAGGGTCAAGCAATCCCCATGTGTGGCGTGCCCTACCACGCCGCGGAGGGTTACATCGCCCGGCTGGTGCGCAAAGGATTCCGCGTGGCCATCTGCGACCAGATGGAAGACCCGCGCCTGGCGAAGAAACTGGTGAAGCGCGAAGTGACGCGCGTCGTTTCACCAGGCACTTCGATCAACCCGGAGGCTCTCGAGCCGCGCGCGAATAATTACCTTGCCGCAGCCGTCGAGCGCAAAGGTGGAGCCGCCGTGGCGTTTGCCGATCTTTCGACCGGCGATTTCCGCGCCACGGAATTCGCCGGTCCCGATGCTTCCACGCGCCTGCTGGAAGAAATCGAGCGGATGCGCCCGAGCGAGATTTTGTCCGCGCAACTTGAAGACTCAAACCATAGCCTGCGCTCGGGCGCGTCTGCTGGAACCACCTCAATGCGCAATCCGGCGGATTCGGAAACCTCTCCTGCGCGAACGCTCGTTGAAAGCTGGGTTTTTGACCCAGAATATGGCGGCCGCCTGCTGCGGGAGCATTTCCGCGTCGCCACGCTCGCGGGCTACGGGCTTGAGGATCATGCGCTCGCCATAGCCGCCGCCGGAGCCATCCTGCATTACGTCCGCGAGACACAACGCGGTTCGCTGCTTCACCTCGACGGCATCCGCTACTATCAGCAACAGGAATTTCTGATTCTCGATTCGCCTACCCTACGGAATCTTGAAATCATCGAACCCGCCTTCGGAGCTTCAAGGGATTCCACGCTGCTTTCGACGCTTGACCACTGCATGATCACTTTCGGTGCGCGCCTGCTAAAACAGCGAATCCTGCGCCCGTTTATCCACCGGAAGGAAATCGAAGACCGTTGGGATGCTGTGGCCGATCTCGCCCAAAATACAATTGGGCGCGAAGAATTGCGCCGCACGCTCGGCAGGATTCAGGATCTCGAGCGCCTTTTGAGCAAAATCACGCTCGAAACCGCCAACGCGCGCGATCTTTTGGCCATGAAGCTTTCGCTCAACCAGATTCCCGAAGTGCGCCGTGGTCTTCAGCCTTTCGAGACCGCCATGTTGCACTCGCTGCGGGAAGAGATGGACGATCTTCAGGATCTGTGCGGGTTGCTCGAAGTTTCTATCCATCCTGAGCCGCCTGTTTTGCTGAGCGAAGGCAATTTAATCCGGCCAGGCTTTAGTCCAGACCTTGATGAACTGCGCGACCTTAGCCAGAACAGCAAGCGGCTCATGGCGCAAATTGAGACCCGCGAGCGCGAGCGCACCGGCATCGCCAGCCTGAAGGTGCGCTTCAATAACGTTTTTGGATATTACATTGAAATTTCCAAGGCCAACCTTCACTTCGCCCCTGCTGAATACGAGCGCAAGCAGACGCTGGTGAATGCTGAGCGTTTTACTACTCCCGAGCTGAAGGAACTTGAAGTCCGAATCCTTGAGGCCGAAGAGAAGCGGCAGACGCTTGAAAGAGACCTCTTCATCGATATCCGCCGGCGCGCGGGCGCCGAAGCGAAGCGCGTTCGGGCAACCGCTGCCTGCCTGGCGGAAATTGATGTGCTGGTCTGCTTCGCTTGGCTTGCGGCGGAGCGCAACTACCACCGTCCGGAAATCTCAGGCGATGGCGATTTCGTCATCCTCGAAGGCCGCCATCCAGTAATCGAGCATATTGCCGCTCAGAACCAGAGCGGCCCGTTCATTCCCAACGATCTTTACCTGAATAACTCGACCGACCGCATTTTGATTATCACTGGGCCTAACATGGGCGGGAAATCCACCTACTTGCGCCAGACGGCCCTGATTGCGCTGATGGCGCAAGCGGGGAGCTTTGTGCCTGCCGCTCAAGCTAAGATTCCCGTGCTTGACCGCATATTCACGCGCATCGGCGCGTCGGATAACCTCGCGCAGGGCCGGTCGACTTTCATGGTAGAGATGACGGAAGCGGCCGGCATTCTAAATACGGCCACGGCGCAAAGCCTGGTGCTGCTAGATGAAGTCGGGCGCGGCACGGCCACATTCGACGGACTCGCCATCGCCTGGGCAGTGGTTGAGCACTTGCAAACGCACACGCGCGCAAAAACACTTTTCGCCACCCACTATCACGAATTGACTGAACTTGCGGACCTGCTTCCCGGCGTGAAAAATTACCACGTTTCGGTGAAGGAATCCGGCTCGAACATCCTGTTCTTGCGCAAAGTAGAGCCAGGCAGCGCCGACAAAAGCTACGGCGTCGAGGTGGCGCGGCTTGCGGGCTTGCCTCTGAATGTGATAGAGCGTGCGCGCGAAATTCTTGCCCGGCACGAGCGCAGCGAACACACCCTGAGCGAGCGGCTGGAGGCGCACGCGGCTGTTGAAGCGAAGCCGGGGCCGGTGCAGCTTACTATCTTCACGCCTTTGAACGCAGATGTGGTCCGCGCCATCGAGGAAGCTAACCTCGACCAGATGAAGCCGATCGAGGCTCTTAACCTGCTGGCCGAACTCAAGAGGCAGCTTCAGTCATGAAGACAGGGCGCTATGCGGTAGGGTTGATGTCGGGCACGTCGATGGACGGCATTGACGCCGCATTGGTCCAAATTCGAGGCAAGCCTGAGCGCCCGCGCGTGCAACTTGAAGCCTTCGGCGCGTTTCCCTACCCCGCGGTTACGCACGAGGCGCTGCTCGATGTGGCCAGCGGAAAACCGGCAACCGCAGGCGAGATTAGCAAGTTGAATTATCAGGTTGGTGAGCTTTTTGCCCGCGCCGCTTTGGCCATCTGCCGCCGGGGCCGCATCGAAACCACGCGGCTTTACGTTATCGGCTCGCACGGCCAAACCATCTTTCACCAGGGACCGAAGGGCAAGCGGGGCTCGAGGGGTTATCCGGCCAGTACGCTGCAAATTGGCGAGCCTGCTGTGATTGCCGAACGCACGCGAGCCGCCGTGGTAGCGGACTTTCGCGCCGCTGATCTCGCGGCTGGCGGCCAAGGCGCGCCGCTCGTGCCGGTAGTCGATTATCTCCTGCTTCGTGACCGCCGGCGCGGCTCGATTGCGCTCAACCTGGGAGGCATTGCCAACATCACTGCCATCCCGGCCAATGCCGACATGGACGAGGTGTTTGGATTTGACACCGGCCCAGCCAATATGGTGATCGATGGCCTGGCGGCGCATCTCACGCGCGGGCGCATGAACTACGATACCGGCGGGAAATGGGCCAGTCGGGGTAAGGTGATTGAATCTTTGCTGGCGAAGATGCTGCGAGAACCTTTTTTCGCCTGTAGCCCTCCTAAAAGCGCGGGACGCGAGCAATTTGGAGATGATTTCTTGACGGCTCACTTTTTATCACAAAAGAAAACGCGGCCTGAAAATCTGATACGCACGGCCACGGAGCTGACGGCGCGCTCCGTGGCGCAAGCTATCAACCAATTTGTGCTGCCGCGGGGCAGCTTCCATCGTCTTATCATTTCCGGCGGAGGAGCGCACAATCTTTTTCTTTTAGAACGTCTGCGCGCGCTTCTTCCCAGCCTGACGTTTCACAGTTCAACAGATTTTGGCTTGCCCGTCGACGCAAAGGAAGCCATCGCCTTCGCGCTGCTTGCCGACCGCACGCTGCATGGATTGCCGGGCAACCTGCCCGCGGTCACTGGCGCGCGCAGATTCGTAGTGCTGGGCAAAATCGTGCGGCCCTGAAGACAATGGATCAAATGCTTCCTGATGGTTTCTGATAGAATCGAAGAGTAATGGCAACCTCACCTTTTGTTCACCTTCATCTCCATTCTGATTACAGCCTGCTCGACGGCGCGTGCGACATCCCCAAAGTAATGGACCGCGCGGCGGAGCTCAGCATGTCCGCCGTGGCGCTCACCGACCACGGCAATATGTTCGGCGCGGTGAAGTTTTACGACGCGGCGGTCAAGCGCGGCGTGAAGCCGATTATCGGCTGCGAGGTTTATGTCGCGCCCACGGATCATCTGGACCGCTCGCCCGGCTCCGACCGCCCCAATCACCTCATTCTGCTTTGCGAGAACGAGCGCGGCTACCGCAATCTGGTAAAACTCGCGTCGCTCGCCTACACCGAGGGCTATTACTATAAGCCGCGCATCGATAAGACGCTGCTCGCGCGGCACGCAGACGGATTGATCGGACTCTCCGCGTGCCTGAAGGGCGAAGTGGCGTCGGCGCTGATGGCTGACCGTTACGAGGCGGCGCGCCAATCCGCCTATGACCTGCGCGACATCTTTGGCAAGCAGAATTTCTTTCTTGAGATTCAGGATCAAGGCGTGCCCGAAGAACAGCGCATCAATCCCAATCTCACCCGCCTCTCGCGTGAAACCGGCATCCCGTTGGTGGTCACGAACGATTGCCATTATCTGCGCCGCGAAGACGCCCGCGCGCAGGAAGTCCTGATGTGCATCCAGACGGGGAAAACACTCAGTGACGAACAGCGGATGAAGTTTTCCACCGACCAGTTTTATTTCAAAACCTACGAAGAAATGATGCAGGTTTTCGGAGAGATTTCGGACGCCCTCCATCGCACGGCGGAAATCGCGCAACGCTGCAACCTGCATCTCGAAAAGGCGGAGCACGTCTTTCCGCGCTTTGAAGTGCCGGAGAGCGAGACCATCGACAGCTTTTTTGAGCGCGTCGCGCGCGAAGGATTCGACCGCCGCCGTCCGCAGCTTGAGCGGCTGCGCGCCGCCGGCAAGGCGCGCCACCCGCTCCAAGAGTACGAAGACCGTCTGAACTGCGAGATTGAACTTATCAAGCAGATGAAATTCGCCGGTTATTTTCTGATCGTTTGGGATTTTATCCGTTTCTCGCGCGAAAAGTGCATCCCGGTGGGTCCGGGGCGCGGCTCAGCAGCGGGCAGTCTGGTTTCCTACTCGATGCAAATCACGGATATCGATCCGCTGCAATACGACCTGTTTTTTGAA
>DASZAA010000046.1:0-2033 GCA_035945615.1 Terriglobia bacterium | reverse complement strand
CTGACGAATCTGGAGACTTATACCGAAAAACTTTTGCAGATTGTGCTCTCGGGCCAGCCCGAGCTTGAAAACAAGCTGCGTCAGCCGCACCTGCGGCAATTACGCCAGCGCATTACGCTGCGCAGCAAAACGTATCCGCTTACGCCTGCGGAAACGGAAGGTTATATTAACAGCCGGCTGCGGGTCGCGGGTAGCGATGGGCAGCCCATTTTCGCCCCGGAAGCCATAGAAGCTGTGCACAAATATTCGCGTGGCATACCTCGCATGGTGAACATCCTGTGCGAACACAGCCTGATTAATGCTTTTGCCGACCAGCGCCGGCCGGTCACGGCTCCGATTGTTGCCGCCGTGGCCCGGGATTTTGAGTTGCAGGCCGTCGAACCCACGCCTTCTGCGGGAGCGGAAATTGCCGCGTCCGGGGACGGCGCGCAGCTTGAAGACGCGCTGCAGGGCTTGACGGCGCTGATGGACCGGCTGCGGCGCACAGAATAGAGGTAATGGTAGCGGCAGTTGTCACAACATAATTTAAAAGCCGCGAGTTGACGATAAAGAGGGGTAAGACTTTATGAGTAGAATTCACGATGCCCTGAAGAAGGCCGAGCAGGACCGGGCGGTCGGCCACTCCTCCGTAGGGGTAAGCGCGATTGAGCCTTCCGAAGTCGCGCAGCCGAAAGTAAAAGAGGAAGCTGGCCATGAACTGGCGGCCTCTCTGAAGATGCCGCTTTCTACATTCCAGGGTGGAACGGCGGTCACGCTCGAAAGCTGGGTATCTTCTTGTCCCTCCACGACTTGGAAACCGGATCTGCACTCTGTGCTTTTTGCCGATCCTGGGTCGCGCAAGATTGGCATGGAAGAATTCCGCACGCTGCGCACGCACCTCTCCCAAATGCGGGAAAAGCTTCCGCTGCAGACCATCCTGGTGACGAGCGCGCTGCCCGCCGAAGGCAAGACCTTTATTGCGGCCAACCTGGCCCAGGTTTTTGTTCAACAGCGCGGCAAAAGGGCGCTGCTGATTGACGGAGATTTACGCCTGTCGCGGCTCCATGCGATGCTCGGCACGACGCGCTCGCCCGGCCTTTCCGATTTTTTGCGCGGCAAGGCGGACGTGGCGGAGGTCATCCAGCGAGGCGTTCCGGACAACCTCTTTTTTATTCCAGGAGGGGAGCCAGTTTCAAATCCCATGGAACTCATCGGAAACGGGCGTCTCAAAGGCTTGCTGCACCGCCTGGCGCCGCTTTTTGACTGGATTGTGATTGATTCTCCTCCTTGCGTGCCCTTGTCCGACGCCAACGTTCTGGCCGACTTTTGCGACGGAGTGCTGATGGTGGTCCTTGCCGGTAAAACTCCGTTCGACATGGCCCAGAAAGGCGGCCAGCAGTTTCGCGACAAGCGTTTGCTGGGAGTTGTGCTCAACCACGTTGCGCCCCAAGCCTCATACAGCGCCCATTATTATCACGCCTCCGCGGACGGTTCCGCGGGGCAGAAAGTCTAATCAAGGAATAGCCTGCCGTGGTTCGTCTCTTCAACGTCTATTATCCCGTCCGTACCGTGGTGTTGATCCTCGGGGAGACGGCCATTGTGTGCGCATCGTTCATTGCGGCCGCGATGATCCGTTTAGGTCCCGATGCGTCGTTGGTGCTGGATTATGAGAACGGGATTTATAAGGTGCTGGCGATTGCCGCCGTCGCATTGGTCTGTTTTTATTGTTTTGACCTC
This sequence comes from Terriglobia bacterium, assembly GCA_035945615.1. GTDB lineage: Bacteria > Acidobacteriota > Terriglobia > UBA7540 > UBA7540 > RH2-MAG17b. Next base: position 317 of record DASZAA010000046.1, on the reverse strand, counting down.
TACGACGCTGAGCGCGTTCCGGCGGGCGGCGAGACGTTTTTCCGCCTTTTGGTGGTCTTAGGCGTTATCGCTTTTCTACTGGCGGCAATTAGTTTCTTCTTTCCAAATTTCCTCCTCGGCAACGACATCTTCCTGCTCGGCCTTTTTATCCTCACTATTTCCCTGATGGTCTGGCGTTGGGCGTTTCTGTGGTTGATCTCGCGCCCCTTTTTGCGGGAACGGGTGTACGTGATGGGATCGGGAGAGCGCGCGCGGCGGCTGGTTGAGTCGCTCCGCGCCCGTCCGGACCTTGGGCTGGAAGTCGTAGGCTGGGCGGG
>DASZAA010000045.1:0-4811 GCA_035945615.1 Terriglobia bacterium | reverse complement strand
ACCCTCTTGGGTCAAAGCGGATAATCCCGCCGTCTTGTATTCGTTTGTCATCGGGTTTCTTGTGTACTTGATTCTAGCTAAAGCGGGATTGCGCCCCGCGGTGATCCCTGAAGGAGAACTGGGACCTGTGGCGGCCGCCGCGAGCCGCGCCTGACTTCGCAGCCCGGATGATTCACGCACCGGCTTGGCAATCAGGGGAGCGCGGTCATTGGTTGTAGCGGCGGGCGCCGCCGACTTATGGCGTCACGTATAGAGATGGAGAGGGTTCGATGAAAGAAGCCATTCCAATTTCGAGAAGGAACCTTCTGCGGAATATGGGCGCCGTCATAGCTATGGGCGCTGTGGGCGGTTCCGGCGCGGAGAGCGGCGCCCAAGCAGCCGCCGCGACAACCGCGAGCGCAACCAAGCGGCCCCGTGTATTCGCGTTGATTGGAGACCGCTATCACAATTCGGATTACATTCGCGTCAGCTTAGACCGTCTGTTTGGAGAACTGAACCTTCCGGTGGACTACACGGTGAATTACGATCACTTGTCCCGGAACGCGCTGAAGAATTACCAGCTTTTCGTCTGCCTTCGTGATGGGATGATCTGGCCGGGCGGCTACCTTGGGCCCGACGCCTACAGCAATTACGACCACGACCTGGAAAATCGCTCGGACTTCCCCAAGGAAACGCCCGAATCATGGATCACCGGAGAACAAGGCGAAGCGGTGAAGGATTTCGTGGCGTCGGGCAACGGCTTTTACTCGCTGCACAACAACAGTCACGTTTCCCTTTCTTCGCCGAGCTATCGGGACGTCATGGGAGGCGCCTACATCGGTCATCCGCCGATGCGACCTTTTAAGGTGAAGATGGTGAACAAGAATCACCCCATCACCCAAGGGGTGCGGGATTTCATGGTGAACGACGAGCAGCACTTCGTGGTCTACGACAAGAATCCGGAGAACATCATCCTACGCGCAGAGAATATCGACGGGCTTACGTTTGAAGATCACGGAACGCAATCCATCAGCGGCTGGGCGCATGAATACGGCAAAGGCCGGGTAGTCTTCACCGCCGTGGGCCACAACATTCATGCGATGTGGCAGCCGGAATATCTCAAGCTTCAAAAGAATGCCGTTCGCTGGCTGCTCAAGGAGATCTGACGGACCGGCATCGCCAACAAATCGAACAAATGAGACGCAAGGAGGCGCTTGATGGCCAAAACATTGAAGGTGGTTGATACTCATGCTCATCTCGGAGAATGCTGCGTGTTCGGCCTGGAGAGCACGGAGGAGGAATTGCTCCGCCGCATGGACGAGTGTGGGATCGATGCCACCATCGTGCAGCCCTATCCCGGTGCGAAAGCGGCTGCTGAAACTCACGACCGTATTGCCGAGTTGTGCGCGAAGCACCCCGGCCGCTTTTTTGGCTTGGCCAGCGTCAGCCCGCACGGCAATCACGAAGCTTACCGCCGCGAGGTGGAAAGGTGCATCCGCGATCTGAAGTTCGTAGGCGTCAAACTGCACACCATAGGACACGGCGTAAACCCGCTGAGCGAAGACGGGGACTTTGTGTTTGCTACGGCTCACAGTCTGGGCATTCCCGCCATGGTCCACACCGGTCCCGGTATTCCGTTTGCTTTGCCCTCGCTTTGCATTCCCGCGGCGCAGAAGTATCCCGGACTGAAGATCATCTTGGCTCACGCCGGATTCGCGGTGTTTTCAGCCGAGGCACAGGTGGCGGCGTCGGTGTGCGGCAATCTCTATCTCGAAACGTCCTGGTGCATCGGTGAAGATATCCGGTGGATGATCTCGACCATCGGGCCGGACCGCGTCATGATGGGCGCCGACCTGCCGAGCAACGTCCCCGTGGAGGTTGCAAAGTACAAGGCACTGGATCTCGAACCGGCAGTATATGACCAGGTGATGGGCGGCACCGCCATCGAAGTGTTTAAGCTCTCTTAATACTCACTCCGGGCTCTCTTCAGGAGGTCATCATGTTCGTGCTTCAAGTCGATCTGAAAGTGAAGTCAGACTCCGGGCAGGCTCTGGAAAAGACCTACATCGAGACGTTCCGGCCGGCCATATCCCGGCAGCAAGGGTTTAGCTTCGTGGATTTGTTGCGCCCTCGGGACGGCGGAAACATCTACGTGCTCAATATCGTGTTTGAAAACCAACCCGCGCAGCAGAAGTGGGTGGCGACGGACGTCCACCAGCAGGTATGGCCCCAAATGGAAAGCCATTGCGCAAGCTGCGCGGTCAGGTCCTACGATACCGTCTAACCCGCGATTCTCTAGCCGGGATTATACGTGATGCCAGAAGCTGGCGGCGCCCGCTTCTGTAGCGGCGGCCAAAGCCTGTAAGGGGCGCCGGTCTTTCATAGTAAAGAGGGGAGCGCCCTTCCGCTCAAGGTTTCTTCATTTCCGTCATGAGCTGAGAGAAAGCGGCGGTCTTGCGCAGGGATGAAAAGTTCTGATCTTCCTTCAGGCGCTTGCGGTCGCTGAACCCTTCGTTGAGAGCTTTGCGCAAATACTCAATCGCGCGATCCGTCATCCCGGCCCGCGCGAAGAGTTCTGCCAGACAGTAGTTTTGATGCGCGAGCTGCGCGGTCGAGCCCAGCGCAGTAACGCCTTGGAGCGACCCTCTGTTGAAAACCGCGGGATCGATTGCAAACGCGTTCTCATACGCGCTGGCGCCTTGCCTGAATTTTCCTTGAGCGAAGTACGCCGCGCCGAGATTATTGTAAAACGTCGCGGAGCGCGGCATCAGCTTCAAGGCCCGCCGGTAGAGTCTTTCCGCCCCTTTGTAGTCTTTTTCTTCGTAATAGATTGTGCCGAGATTGTTCATCGCCTCCGGGTAACGCGGCTTGATCCGCAGCGCCCGCTCATAATCCTGTTTCGCCTCGTCCGTAGCGAGCAGGTGCTGCCAGGCGATGCCCATTTTGTTCCATACCATGGGAGAGTCTTTGGGCGCTTCGCGGTACGCCTTGATCGCGTCCATGTATTTCCCTTGCGCCATCAAAACGTCGCCTCGAGTCTCGGGAGGCAGCGAGTGTTGCGCAGCGGTATGGGCGGGGGAAGACGCCGCCTGCACGCCCGCTTCCGCCGGACGCGCGGTCTCGTGCAATAGCAGAAGACACGCAGCGGCTAACAAGACGATGCTGGCTCCGGCGCCATGACGGCCTTGCATAGTGACCTCGTAATTCGCCAATGCCCCTAGTATCTCGCATCCGGGCGGCATGAGCCATAGCCACTTGCGGACGCCTGAAGATAGCTACTTCGCCTCCCGGCTCCTACGTCAAATGTTCGCCAAGCGAGGGATTCCGGCGGGGGCGGGCCGGCCTGTTACGGGATTTGGCCGCCGGTTTTTTTATTGCGAAGACCGCCGGCTTCGCCGGACGATGCCGCACCAGAATAGGTTAGCAGGCCCCTGTGAGAAAATGGAGACGAATGAGACAAACGAGACGGTTTATTTCACCCGATGGTTGTATAGAGCGCCATAGGTCGGCGACGGTCATTGGCTGTAGCGGCGGCCTCTGGCCGCCGGATTTTAATAGTAAAGACCGGCGGCCAGAGGCCGCCGCTACAGCATTTGCCGTCGTTATAATTTGTAATCCTCAATAGAAGCAAACGCAGAAAACCCGCGGACCACAAAAACGGTGGTCCGCGCTACCAGCTACGAGCGTGGCTTGGGCTTGCGCGGGAAAAAGCGCGCTATTTCGCTGGCGGTTTTAAAATCGTAAACGAAAAACTCAAATCCCTCGAGGTCGGCAAGTTCCTGAGCCTTCCGCTTGGCTTCATCGAGATCGTTGAAGAACCCTCTCCACAGAGTTCCCTTATCATCTTTGACAAACAGAGCAAATTGCGCCTCGCGCGGCATGGTTCCCTTCCCCAGCAAGACTGTGAATTTGTGAACAGTAGAAGCCCTTTGGGGGCGCAAAAGGGCCGGGGAGAAATTTAAGGGTTGGCGGCAACGAGTGTCGGTAGGGTATCGAACGATAGGAGGGAATTATTTCAGTCCTAATTGTCCATTCAACTGTTGGATCACTTGATAACACTCACAAGCGGAGGTCTCGAGTTTCTTGCGGTTCACGATCTCGACCGCGCCGCGGCGATAGCGAATCTGCTTGTTTTTTTGTAGCTCGCTGGCCGCGAGGCTGACGCTGGGCCGGTCCGTCCCAAGCATGGTGGCGAGGAAATCGTGCGTCAGGAACAGCGTGCCGGCATCCACCCGGTCCTGCGCCATGAGCAACCAGCGCGCCAGCCGCTGCACAAGTTCGTGCAGCCGGTTGCAAGCTGCCGTCTGCGCCACTTGCATTCCCTGGAGCACGGCATAGCGGCTCAAGCTCATCTGAAGGTCCGGCGCCGTCTGAAGAACGGCCTGCAACGCGCTGGCGGATACCCTGAAGCCGTTGCCCTCAATCTGCACCACCTCTCGAAGCGGACTCCTGTAAAGGCCCACCGCGAGCGGCGTGCCTACAATGCCTTCGCATCCCACCACACCTGCTTCGGCCTCCTTCCCCTCCTGGGTTGCAACCACCAGGGAGACCAGGCCGCGATTCAGAAAATATGCAAACTCCAGCTTTTCGCGTGGCTCATGAAGGTTAAGATGGTCCGGCAAATCAACAAACTCGAGATGCGGGCGTATCTTCCGGTAGTCCGCGGCGGAAATCGACAAAAGGATTTTGTTGCTGACGGGTTTGCCAGCGGGATTCGTTCGTTCACCAACTTGCACGGCTTGGGTCTGCTTGCCTCTCACTCAAACCTCCATGACTCGGGAATCGCCTAGCGTAGCAAGTAGCGCGGACCGCCGTCTTTGCGGTCCGCGGTT
>DASZAA010000044.1:0-4210 GCA_035945615.1 Terriglobia bacterium | reverse complement strand
GTGCGCCAGCGCAGCTTCCGAAAGCGGGCCGGTGAAGTGGGGAATCAGGCCCACATAATGGGTTTCGCAGAGCGCCTGAATCTTCATGTACTCGGTAATTCCGCCCACGTTGGGCAAGGTGACGCGGGCGTAATCGATGAGCTGATTTTCCACCAGCCAGCGCAAGTCCCACTTGCTGCCGAACTGCTCACCCACAGCGATGGGCACTTTGACGTGCGCGCGCAGCTCGCGGTAGACGCCGGGGTCTTCCGAGCGGATGAGGTCTTCGGCGAAGTACGGTTCGAGCGGCTCAAGCAGAGTGGCCAGGCGCACCGCGTCGGAGAAGTCAAAGCGCGTGTGAAAGTCGAGAGAGAAGTCGCCCTCTTTGCCGACGCCGTCGCGGATTTCAGCGCAATCTGCATAAGTCTGCCGCACGGCGTGGTGCGAGTTGAAAGGCCGGCCGTGGGGCGGGTCCGCCGTGGAGTAGCGAAAAGCCCGGAAGCCAGCTTCCACGCACGACTGCGCGGTTTCCTTCAGGCTGCCTTTGCGCGGATAAGCGGTGGAATAGCACTCAACATGGTCGCGCGCGAGGCCGCCCAGAAGATCGTAAACGGGCACGCCAAGCGCCTTGCCCTTGATGTCCCACAGCGCAAGGTCAATGGCGCCGATGGCATCGATCTTCTCGCGCCCGGCAGGATAAAAAAGTCCGCGGAACATCACCTGCCAGAGATGATCGGTACGAAATGGGTTCTCGCCGATGATCATGGCGGCGCATTGCTCAACCATGCCGGGCGTTCCGCCCTCGCCAATTCCCGTGATGCCTTGGTCCGTCTCAATGGTGACAATGTGGAAGCTTTGGTTTACTTGCGGAGGCGACTGCGGATTGTGATAAAAGCGCACACGCGTAATTTTCATGGGCGGCGGCGCGGCCGCTCCCTGGCCTTGCGCGGGCACAACCAGCGCGGCTGCTCCTCCTAAGCTTGCGGATTGCAAAAACGAACGGCGTTCCATAAGGCCTCCTGCGCTGTAGCGCGGAGTTTGCGCATTTCAAACTCCGCGGTTTTTGGGAATGACGGCAAGCCGCAGAGTTTCGAAATGCGAAACTCTGCGCTACAACCTCGCCGCCGCTATAACCAGCCGAATATCATACGCGAATTTTATGCACCCGGCGGGGGCAATTTGAAGGCAAATTTACATGATGCTGGCCGGGTCGACGTCGATGATGACTGAACGAGGTGAGACACGGCGGCGCGCGCATTCGTCCGCCATCTGCCGCAGTGCCTGGTTCAAGTAGGCGCGCGAGCTCGCCTTGAGGAGAATCTGAATGCGGTAGCGCCCTTTGATGCGTGCGAGTGGCGCGGGATTCGGTCCCATGATCAGAATATGGCGCGGGTCGGCCACGCGGTTTAGCGTGTCGCTCAAGAGGCGCGCCACTTTCGCGGCTTCGTCCAGGTCCTTATCCTGTGCGATTATGTTGGCCAGCGCGGTGACGGGCGGATAGTGCATGAGCCGCCGGAAGCTCATCTCTCTGCTGAAGAAGCCGGCGAAATGTTGGTCGGCGGCAAAGCGGATGGCGTAGTGGTTGGGATAAAAGGTTTGCACCAGCACGCGGCCCGGCGAATCACCGCGCCCGGCGCGTCCGGCAGCCTGAGTGAGCAACTGGAAGGTGCGTTCAGCGGCGCGGAAATCGGGCAGTCGAAGGCCCATGTCGGCAGAGACGACGCCGACGAGCGTAACACCGGGGAAGTCGTGCCCCTTGGCGATAAGCTGAGTGCCGGCCAGAATCTGGATGCGCCCGAAACGGAAATCTGTGAGCACGCGCAGATAATGCCCGGCGCGGCTGGCCACGTCGCGGTCGAGCCGCGCCACGCGCGCCTGGGGAAACAACTCCGCGAGCTTGTCCTCAATTTTCTCCGTGCCCTCGCCGATGTACTGGAGATGTTCGCTACCACAGGCCGGGCACCGGTCAGGAACCGGCGTGGTGTAACCGCAGTAGTGGCACACGCAGCGGTGTTCGCGGCGGTGGTAGGTGAGCGAGATGGAACAATTCGCGCACTGCACGGCCTCCCCGCAACTGCGGCAGAGCAGGAACCAGGAATATCCGCGGCGGTTGAGCAAGATCATCGTCTGATTGCCGCTCGCCAGTTGAGCCTCGATCTCCTGCCGGAGCTGGCGCGAGATGGGTGCCTGGGTGTGCGTCTCGCGGAACTCCTGCCGCATATCGATGATCTCAACGTTGGCGAGCGGCCGCCCTTGCACTCGCTGCGCGATGGTAAGCAGATGATACTTGCCTTGCTGCGCGTTCGAGTACGATTCGAGCGAAGGCGTGGCCGAGCCAAGCACCGCGGTTGCGCCGGCGAGCCGCGCGCGGACAATGGCCACGTCACGGCCGCTGTAACGTGGCGTTTCCTGCTGTTTGTAACTTCCGTCGTGCTCTTCATCGACGACAACCACGCCCAGGTTCTTCAACGGTGCGAACACGGCCGAGCGGGTACCGAGCACGGCGGTCGCCTCGCCTCTCCAGATACGCCACCAAGCGCCTTGGCGTTCGCGGTCGCTCAGGCCGCTATGAAGCAGTGCCACGCGATGGCCAAATCTCCCGGCGAAAAGAGATTGTGTTGCGGGCGTGAGCGCAATTTCCGGGACCAGTAGCAAGGCGGAGCGGCCGCGTTCCAGACAGCGCGCAATCAGCCGCAGATAGACTTCGGTCTTACCGCTGCCAGTGACACCGTGCAGAAGAAACACGCCAAACTCATCGCGCTCGATGTGCGCCGCGAGGGTTTCGTAAGCGGAGGACTGGCCGGGCGTTAGCGTGACGGGTAAATCTGAACCGCTTATAGAAGCAGCAGCCCATTCATGGCCGCTGGTCCTGTTCGCCATTCTGGAGTCCGCAAGATCGATGATTCCTTGCTGTTCCATCTTGCGCAGCGTCGCGAGGGTAGCATTGGCGGACTTCAGCAACTCACGATGATCAACTGCACCGCCCTCTCCACGCAATGCCTCAATAATGCGCTGGGCCGTGCGATTCGCGCGGCGCTGAGGCGCTGCATCAGTTGCGCCAGCCACAGCGTTCTCGCGCAGGCTCACCGCGAATGTTTTTCTGCGGTCACGCTCAATTTCGGCAACCTCGATCCAACCCTTTTTGAGAATGTGGGGCAGCAGCGATGCGGACTTCGCCCTTACAGTCTCAATGGCCGCTCCGGGATGCTCCGCCACATAATCAAGTACACGCGCTTCCTCGCTCTGCCGGGCTTCGGCGAGCAGGCTTGATCGCAGCTCATCGCGGCGCAGCTTTCCGCGCTCCGTGAGCTCGACTACGCGCGCGCGATGAGTTTCCGCTCCCGTGGGGAGCATGGCGCGAAAAGTCTCCCCAGGAGGCGCATGGTAATACTCGGCAACCCACAAGCCCAGCGTCAAAAGCTCAGGGCTAAGGAGGGGTTCTGCATCAATAGCTTTCAGGATTTCACGCGATTTCACGCCGGGCGTGGCTTCGGGTTGCGGTTCAATCACAATACCAGTCGCTTTGCGCGAGCCGAGCGGCACTAAGATTCGCTGTCCCGGCCACACTTCCATCGAATCCGGCGCCTGATAGGTGAGCAAATCGCTCAGCGCAGCCATTACGGCAACTTTGACGAGCTTCGGTTTTTTGGCATTCTTCCGGCTCATAGAGGATTATCGTAGCGCATCGCCTGCCGGGGTGACTTCCTCTGTGAGCGGGCAGGCACTTAGCCTTGATTATTCATGAAGTGATTGTCCTTGTAGGGGGGCGGGGTTTCAACCCCGCCGAACACACGGACTTCTACCACTTTCGCGTTTCGCGTCACGAGCGGTTTATTCGAACAAGCCGCTCGTGGAGCGAAACGAAGGTATCAGTTGAACGCCCGGAACGGCGCGGTTAAAACCGCGCTCCCCTGATTGCCAAGCCGAGCTTCATGAATAATCCGGGTTAGGGCCGTTTATATGGGAGGGCAAGAATTAACGGAGTGGCGGAAATCAGCCCGTTGCCGTTTCGCCGGCGGTCATGCCTAGGTCCGAGCGCGCGTAGCTCAGGCATGCGCGAACGTTTTGCTTTTCAAGGTTAATCTGGCCGTCGTGAGAGAGAGACGAAACGACGGGAAGCGGCTGAGCGCGCCGGTGCTCACGCACGAGGCTGAGCGCGTCCGCCAGATATTTTCCGTTGCGCTGGGTGAACGTCACCCAATATTTATCGGTGAGGCACGGGATGGCAAGG
>DASZAA010000043.1:0-7218 GCA_035945615.1 Terriglobia bacterium | reverse complement strand
CACGGTTGAAGAATCGAAGACGATGGAAACGGCGCTTGAAGTCGTTGAGGGAATGCAGTTTGACCGCGGATATCTTTCCCCCTATTTCGTCACCGATCCTGAGCGCATGGAGTGCGTGCTTGAAAACGCTGTGATCCTGATTCACGAAAAGAAGATCAGCTCGATGAAGGACCTGCTTCCCCTGCTCGAGCAGATTGCAAAAGCGGGCAAGCCGCTGGTGATTATCGCCGAGGAAGTTGAAGGCGAAGCCTTAGCCACGTTGGTGGTCAACAAGCTGCGCGGCACACTGCAGTGCTGCGCGGTGAAGGCGCCGGGATTCGGCGACCGCCGCAAGGCCATGCTGGAAGATATCGCCATTCTGACGGGCGGCAAGGCGATCTCGGAAGACCTCGGAATCAAGCTTGAAAACGTGAAGCTTGAAGACCTCGGCAAGGCCAAGAAGATCACCATCGACAAGGACAACACCACCATCGTCGAAGGTTCGGGCAAGACCTCGGATATCGAAGGCCGGGTGAAGCAAATCCGGGCGCAGATTGACGAGACTAGCTCGGACTATGACCGCGAGAAGCTCCAGGAACGCCTGGCGAAGCTCGTGGGCGGCGTCGCGCAGATCAAGGTGGGCGCGGCGACTGAGACCGAGATGAAGGAAAAGAAAGCTCGCGTCGAAGACGCCATGCACGCCACTAAGGCGGCCGTCGAGGAAGGCATTGTTCCCGGCGGCGGCGTGGCGCTCGCGCGCTGCATTCCGGCCCTGGATAAGCTGAAGGCCGAAGGCGACGAGCAGATCGGCATCAACATCGTCAAGCGCGCGCTCGAAGAGCCCCTGCGTATGATTTCACTCAACGCCGGGCATGAGGGCGCCGTAGTGGTGGAGAAGGTCCGCAGCAACGCCAACGTCAACTATGGTTTCAACGCGCAGAGCGAAACCTATGCTGACCTCGTCGAAGCTGGCGTGATTGACCCCACCAAAGTTGTCCGAACCGCTCTCCAGAATGCCGCGTCCATCTCCTCGCTGCTGTTAACCACAGAGGCTTTGGTCTGCGAAATCCCTGAGAAGGAAGAAAAGATGCCGGCGGGTGGCCCAGGCGGCCCCGGTGGCATGGGCGGCGGAATGTACTAAACCGCAGCTACAAAGCAGAGTAGTAGGCAGTCTGAAAGGGCGGGAATCATTTCCCGCCCTTTTTGTTTTTGGGAGCTGGTAGCGTGGAGTTGTTTTGTAACTCCGCGGCTTTTATCTTGCCGGGCAGAAAAGCCCCAGAGTTCCTGGAAAACGAAACTCTACGCTACCCATCCGTCGCGGTATCGCCGAAAAATAATTCAAAAAACTCTTGACAACCGATTTTTAAGTTTGCAATAGTTATCCCGCTATATCCAAGTAACAATATAGATATTTGCTCAGGAAAGCTCCATTGTCAGCCGATTTGGGTCCTCTGATGTTCTAATTGGCCGCGAGCGGCGAGTACACGGGGCATTCCAAAACACATTTTGGGGGGAATGCACATGGAATGCCTACGATTTCGCTCGACGCAGCATACGCTGTTTATTGCCGCTTTGTTGTTTGCGCTTTATCCGCCGCTGCTTTTCTCGCAGGCGACTACTCCTGCGGCTGCCACTACCTCCGCGCCTACGCAAGCGGCTACCACCGCCCTGCGAACTACGCCGATTGGAATCATCTTAACGCCCTCAATGGGCGCCCCTGGCCGCACCTACGAGCTCACCATTCAGCCGACGGACGTGAAAAGCTGCCCCAACCCTTTACCCAAGTCCATCACGCTAGTCGTGCCCAATGGCAGCCCCATCACGCTGCTTTCACAGCAACCCTTACAGGCTAATTGCTTGATGATTGCCGACATCAGCATCGCTAAGGATGCTACGCCCAACTCTACCGTTATGCTGAGGCTGGAGAACGATAACCATCAAATTTTCGGAGGGCCCTTCCCTTTTAATATCGCCATTCCGGTCACGCCTCCCGGCCCGATCCCGCCGGGCATGAAGCCGACCGTCGACGTGATGTGGGGCGTGGTGCCGGATGAAATCGTGCACGACGAATTCGGCCACGCCATCAGCAAAAAGTTTTTCTGTGTCGAAGTCGTGATAGGCAATGACACCGGCTACCCGGTTCAAATCGTGTCGGTGGGCTTTACAATGGACGGTCTAAACAGGCCTTACGAGCCGCTTCCCTCGAGCGGATACGAAACGGCGCGTGCGATGCTTGAGGTAGGTCAAGCCAAAAATACTCGGGGCTATTTTTTCGGGGCAATCAATGTTCTTAGTACCTTTAGCGCCTCTACGATCCCCTTCATTGCCAATCACAAAGCGTTTGCAGTGAATTTCAATGGGGTGGCATCTGTGCTCAGCAGCCCAGTCACAGATGGATTAAAAGCCGTTTGGCCTGATTTGACCTTTTCCCAGCTAAACCGGTTGGATAATCAGATCTTGCGCGACGGACTGTTGATCCCCAATGACACCCAAGAGAGGACCGTAGTATTTGTGCCCAAGGATGTGGTTTTGGCTTTCGTATGTGAGGAGAACATAAAGGAATCCGGGCATACCAGTGATGCGAACGAACCGGTCGATAAATATACGGAGTGCGTGAAACCGGCATGGTATGGCTGTGAACTTCATGTAACTTCACGAAGGGTAATGGAAAGTCTAGGAAGCTTGCAGCTAATCGGCAACGAGGTCGCCTACATCAACCGGGTTCAGGTAAACTCCACGCCGAACACGCCATCGGCGTCCTTAACGCCGTCAAGCCTGGATTTCACCAGCCCTGGTTCACAAAAAGTAATGCTGAGCAATACCGGCACTGCGCCGCTGAACATCAGCAAGATTGATCCGGCGCCCAGAACCAACGCGGATACGTTTAGTGAGTCAAACGACTGCCCAACCGCCCTTGCGCCGGGTGCGGCCTGCACAATTACAGTCACATTTACACCACCGGCTGCGGCAGGGAACCACCAAGCGACGTTGAGCATTTCCGACGACGCCGCTAATTCTCCGCAAACAGTCGGCCTGACCGCAGAGTGGAGTCCGGTAACAGGGACGATCGGGAGTTTTAATGGCAATTCTTCTCAAATGACCCTTACGAACAATACTGGCGAGCCTTTGACTATCAAATCGATAGACCTCACTGGAGGTCAAGCGAGTGACTTCGCGCTTGGAGATAGCGCGTGTCAGACAACTCTTGCAGCGGAGAAACAATGCTCTACCGCTGTCATGTTCAATGGCAAGGGCGACGCCGAACAAACAACCCTGGATATTAATGACGACAAAGGCAACCTGATTGACTCGGTGAAAGTTACAGGACCTAGTAAGTAGCGCGGACCGCCGGCTTTGCGGTCCGCGGTTCTTCCGCAACAATTTCGCGGGCAGCGCGAAGTCGTTTTGTAACTCCGCGCTTTTGTCCGTGCCGGGCAAACAAGCCGCAGAGTTTCTGGAAAACGAAACTAACTCTGCGTCAATCCTCCTCCAACAGATTATTCTTGACGGCGGAGGAACTCGCGTTAGAATCGCGTACTGCACATCACGGCTGCCTTCTGCCCGACAGGCAAAAGGCAGCGAAATATTTCGGAGGAACTATACGCCATGAACTCTCCTAGTAAAAGTTCGACGAGCCGTCGTGACTTCATTAAGACCACAGGTAAATTAGCTGCGGCGTCGGCGTTAGCCAACGTTGCTATTCCACGCGTTCACGCTGCGGGCAGCGATCTCATCCAGATCGTTCTGATCGGCTGTGGCGGACGAGGCGGCGGCGCGGCCGCGAACGCGCTCTCGGTCAAGCGCGGCCCCATCAAGCTGGTGGCGATGGCGGATATATTCCCTGAGCGCCTTCAGCACGACCTGAACATGCTACAGCAGCGGTACGCGAGCCAGGTGGATGTGCCGCCGGAGCGCCAGTTCATCGGCTTTGACGCTTACCAGAAAGCGATGGACTGCCTCAGGCCGGGCGACATCGCCATTCTCACCACGCCGCCCGCCTTTCGCTGGCCTTTTTTCACTTATGCGATTCAGAAAGGGCTGAATGTTTTTATGGAAAAGCCCGTCACCGTTGACGGGCCAACCTGCAAACGGATGCTCAAACTCGCGCAGGACGCCTCCGCCAAGAACCTCAAGGTCGGGGTGGGATTGATGTCGCGGCACAGCCGCGCGCTTCAGGAGCTGGCGAATCGCGTCCACGATGGCCAGATCGGCCAGATCGTTCTCCAACGCGGTTATCGCATGGCGGGCCCCGGAGGGTATTTCCGCTCGCTTCCCAAGCCGGCCGGAATCACCGACCTGCTCTATCAGATCCAGCGATTTCACAGCTTCATCTGGGCTAGCGGCGGCTGCTATAACGACTTCTATATTCACATCGTCGATCATCTGGCATGGATGAAAAACGATTGGCCGGTCAAGGCGCAGGCTCTCGGCGGCCGCCATTACAAGAAGAGTCCGGACGGAGTGTTCTATGTGGATCAGAATTTCGATACGTATTCGGTGGAATACACGTATTCCGATGGCACGAAGTTTTTCTTCGACGGGCGCTGCATCACGGGATGCCAGGAGATCTATTCGAGCCATCTGCACGGCACGAAGGGCATGGGAATTGCTTCGAGCAGCGGCGATTGCGGGCTTCCGTCAATCCTCTATAAGAGTCAGACGGCGAATCCCGCCGACCTGATTTGGGAGTCTAAGGTGAACCCGGACGAGCGGAATCCTTACCAAAACGAATGGAATGATTTGATGGACGCCATTCGGGACGATAAGCCATATAACGAGGTCGAACGCGGCGTCCAAGCAAGCCTGGTCGCGAGCATGGGCCGCATGGCGGCGCATACTGGCCGGGAAGTGACCTATGACGAAATGCTGAATTGCGACGACGAATTCGCGCCAAACGTAGACAAATTCACCATGGATTCCCCTGCCCCGCTGCTCGCGGATGCGAGCGGCAGATATCCCGTGCCGCAGCCGGGCATCATCACGAACCGCGAATACTGAGCATCAAGACGCCCCTGGCAGCGCCTCGTAGGGGCTTTGGGCCTGGAGGATAAAGGCTTCTGCGCGTTCGCAGCCATTTTCAGTGCCGCGGAACCGCGCGACAAGGTCCTGCAAGGCGTAGTATCTGTTGGGTGTTTGTGAGGCATGGGCGTAGCAGGCCGCGCGCTTGATGGCTTCGGTGGCGGTAATATTCACATAATGGGTAGGCGAGAACTGAAGCGTGTCCTCCCCGTCTGATACTTCGTAATAATAGAGCGCGAATTTTTTGTCCATCTGCAGCCAGGCATCGAAGGCTAGGGCCGAAGTGGCGCGGTGGTCGCGGTGAGCGTCAATCGGCCACTGCGTGAACACAACGTCAGGCCCTTCAGTCTGTAGAATTTTCCGGTAATCGTCGAAATGGGAGGCATCGAGCACCGCTTTGCCGTTCTTTGGCCCGCATAAAGAGGGCGCGCCTTCAGGACTTGGCACGCTTTACGAGCCTCAGCCAAACGGATAGGAGCAGGCGCTCCGCCCTTCGAGGCCGGCCAAGCGCCATCGTTCAGGTAGAGGAGGACCACCTCGTGACCAAGGTCAGTGTAACGAGCGATTGTGCCGCCGCAACCGTATTCGGGATCACCGGGATGTCCACCCGCTACGATCACCTTCAATTTGCGCCTTGATCCGCCTTGTGTGTCAGGCTGACTTTTGCCGGTGGCGTCTGCCGTCTGGATCCCGGCTGCCAGAACGCCCGCTGCCTGGCCGGCGCGCGTTAACATTTCTCGCCGTGTCACTGAGATCATTGCCTGACCTCCAATAGTTTGTCGGGTAGCGATACTTCACGTTCGGGTGTCCGCCGCTTTCTGCCTAACCTGGATTATTGATGAACCCATTAGATATTACGAAAGGCCACGGATTTATCCGTGCCGGGAAGTGGACTGCCCTATTTAATGTGTTTCACTTTGCGCATTCTGAGCGGGCGCTCCTGAAGTATAGACAAACTGCGTGATCTCGCTCCGTTGTTTGGCCTCGTCTTTTACCTGTTCTTGGTGAAGCCGGTTGAAGGTCTGAAACTCGTTTTGCGCCGCGGCGCGCTCGCCGGTGCGGACCATTGCTTCGGCCAGCCGGTAATGCGCGTCGGCTAGGCCGGGCTGAGTGCGGATGGCTTGCCGGTATTGAGCCGCCGCCTGCTGCCACTGGCGCTCGCCGGCGTAAAGGATGCCGAGTTGTAGATGCGCCTCCGCGAACGACGGCTCAAGCGTCACCGCGCTTTCAAGCAGCTTTCTGACTTTAGTCAAATCCACCGTCTGATTTTCTTCCCGCGAAGCCTTCCACAAACTCATCGCATAGTAATAAAGCGCCTGACCGTTGCGCGGCTGCAGCGCCGCGTAGCGCGCGAAGCGATCCGTAACCGCGGCCGCCTGGAGTGGGGAAACATCATAGATTTTGCCAAGAAAGGCGTAAGGGCGGGGGTCTTTAGGATTGATATCGATGGCGTGGCAAAAAGCATCGATCGCATCCTGATAGTGCCCACGTGAATAAAGCGCGATGCCGTAGCCCACTTGCATCCGGGCCGACCGCGGATAAATTTGAACGCCACGATCGAAGACCTGAATGGCCAGCTCAAGCGTGTGGTGCAGCAGCAACTCGCTGCCCCAGGCAAAGAGGTTACTTTCGCTTGGGTCCATGTGAGCGGCGGTCTGATACTCGGTGGCCGCTTGGACAAACTGGCCGGTGTGTTCATCCGCAGTGCCAAGAAGAGAGTGCAAATCCGCCGAATCTTGGAGAGTGAGCAGATGTTGGAGATTCGTTTTGGCTTCTGCGAATTGGCCCACTTTGATTTGGGCAAGCGCCAAGTCGTAGCCGTTGTTTAGCGATGAAGGCATGATTTGCTGGGCTTCGGAGAGATAAGGGATGGCCGCCGCCAGTTTGCCCTCGCCAATGTAGAATTCGCCCAGATTGTGATTGCTTTCGTAGCTTGCCGGCTCAATCTCAACGGCTTTCTTAAACTCATTTTCCGCCCTGGCATTCTGATGCAGGCCTACGAGATTTGCCGCGAAGTACATCCGCGCTTCGGCCGACTCCGGCTTAATTTGAACCGCTTTTGCAAGATATGCGCTGGCTCGGTTTTGATTGTTTTCACCCGCATAAACCAGGCCCATCAACTCATTCAGCTCGAAATCATTGGGATATTGCGCGAGAAGTCTGGCGAGAATTGGCTGCGCCTGGCTGAATTCTTGTTTCTGATAAAGGGCCACCGCGGCT
>DASZAA010000042.1:0-3093 GCA_035945615.1 Terriglobia bacterium | reverse complement strand
GGCGAGGCTACGGCGCCGCGAAATACGAGGTCCGATCCGGTCATGGCAATATGGTTCAGCATTTCAGGAAGCCGCCCCGCAATAGTGACCTCTTCCACTGGATAGGCCAGCTCGCCGTTTTCGATCCACATCCCCGCCGCTCCGCGCGAGTAATCGCCGGTGACGATGTTCACGCCGAACCCGATCAGTTCGGTGACGTAAAATCCATTCTTCACCGACCGGATGATCTCTTCGGGCGTATACGGACCAGGATCAAGATAAAGATTCTTTGGGCCTACGGCGGGCGGCCCCGCCACGCCGCGCGCGGCATTGCCTGTCGTTTTCAGATTCAACTTGCGGGCCGTATACGCGTTGAGCAAGTAGCTTTTGAGCACGCCTTTCTCGATCACGGCCGTGGTGGAGGCAGGGACGCCTTCGTCATCAAACGGCCGCGAGCCGAAGCCGCCGGGACGCAGGCCATCGTCTATAACGGTGACGTTTCCGCCGGCCACCTGCTGACCGAGCTTTCCGGCCAGGAACGACGCGCTGCGGTAAATGGCATCGCCGCGGACCGCTTCAAAAATGTGCCCGACGAGCGAGCGCGCCGTTTCAGCATCGAAAACAACCGGCACAGAGCAGGTGGAGACTTTGCGCGCGCCCAGTTTGCGCAGAGCGCGTTCGGCTGCTTTGCGTCCCACGGATTCAGGGCTTTCAAGCGCCCCCACGCGCCGCGCCACCGTGTACCAGTAATCACGCTGCATGGCACTCCCGCCGCCGTTCATGGCCACCGGGACCACCGAGAGCGCGCAATAGGAAGAAGCGTAGCTTCCCAAAAACCCGAACGAGCTCGCGTAAATCTTTCTGCCGGTGCTCGCCTCAAAAGTGGACCCCTCCGAATTTTTGATTCGCGCGTCTGCGCTCAGCGCCGCTTCCTCGGCTCGCCGCGCCCAGTCTAATCGCTCGTCGGTCGAAAGCCGCGCGACTTCGGGGAAAAAGAGCGCGAGGTCGCCTTTGTATTGTCCAAGCTGCTCGCGCTCTACCAGGCCAGCCGCCGGGTCTTCTGAGGTGGCGCTTGCCATCGCCAGCGTCCTCTCCACCAGCCGGTCAAGCGCGCGCGGAGAGAAATCCTGCGAATATGAGCTGGCGCTCCGCGTGCCGCGGAACATACGCAGGCCGAGCGCCTTTGAGGCGGCTTCCTTCAGGCTTTCGATTTCCTTCATGCGGAGCGTGGCGGTGAATTCGTCGCCCTCGCGCACCACTACATCGGCCGCGCTCGCGCCTGCTTTCATGGCGCGGGCGACAAGGTCCTGAGCGATTTGTTCAAATTGTTCAGGCATTTTCTGAGAAACGTTGTAATTCAACCCTTTTGGTTGCAAAGACTAATTCTGAACCTCTGGCTTGTAGCCGAGATCTTCAAGTTTCCTTCTAGCAGCAGCGAGCTCCTGCTGACAAAACAACTGGCACCCAGGCTGTCGGAGCACAACGGCCTCCATGCTGATGCCCAGGCGACGGCACTTCCAGAGTTCTTCAAGCCCAGAAGAAATGTCGGGATGCGACAAAAGCGTTTTTGCTGCTTTCAGACCACCCTGGTCGATCACCATTTGCAGGAACCGCGTCGCGTTATAACTACACTCTGCTTTCGCACGCTCGTAGATACGAATCATTTCCTGATGGAAACTTTTCTCAAGGTTACTTGCTGCGGACTCTTCAATATATACCCCTCACGCATTGTCATTCTGAGCGAAGCGAAGAATCTGCTTTTAAGTACCAATCTACGCTTAAATCTTCCCAGGTCGGATTACAAGATTCTATAAGCGCAATTTTCTTAGCACGAAGCCAGCCTTTAATCTGTTTTTCGCGGCAAATGGCAGCCCGAATATCGCCGGTCTCTTCGATGTATACCAGCCGCGTGATCCTGTACGATGATGTGAAGCCCGGAAGAATCCCATGCTTGTGTTGATAGACGCGCCGCATGAGATTGTTGGTGACGCCCGTGTATAGCGTTCGAGACTTACTGCTCATAATGTAAACGAAGTAGCTCTTCACAGCAAATAAAGCAGGTCCTTCGCTGCGCTCAGGATGACAAGTGTTGTGAAATGCCCCTTCCGTCACAACTATGTGAATGATGCTGCCGCCTTCGGCGCAGTGCCGCCGACGGTCAATTGACTTACTTTCATGGTCGGAATGCCCACGCCGACGGGGACGCTTTGGCCATCTTTACCGCATGTGCCAATGCCAGGATCAAGCCGCAGGTCGTTTCCGACCGCGGTAACATGCGTCAACACCGTGGGGCCGTCGCCGATTAACGTAGCGCCCTTCACCGGCGCCGTCACTTTGCCGTCCTCGATGAGGTATGCTTCGGAGGCCGAAAACACGAACTTGCCGCTGGTAATGTCTACCTGCCCGCCGCCGAAATAAACGGCGTAGAGGCCGCGCTTCACCGACCGGATAATTTCTTCCGGGTCGTCATTTCCGGCCAGCATATAAGTGTTGGTCATGCGCGGCATCGGGATGTGCTCGTAGCTCTCACGGCGACCGTTTCCTGTGCGGCTGGTTTTCATCACGTCCGAGCTGAGCTTATCTTGCAGGTAGCCGCGCAGGATTCCGTTTTCGATCAGCGTGGTCTTGTGCGTAGGCGCGCCTTCGTCATCAACGTTCAGCGAGCCGCGCCGCGCGGGCACGGTGCCGTCATCCACCACGGTGCAGATTTCGGAAGCCACGCGTTGCCCGATGCGTCCGCTGAAAGCGGAAATGCCTTTGCGGTTGAAGTCGGCTTCAAGCCCGTGTCCAATGGCTTCGTGCAGCAGAATTCCGGGCCATCCCGGCGCGAGGACCACCTCCATCTCGCCTGCGGGCGCTTCGCGCGCGCCCAGTTGCACAATCGCTTGCCGCGCCGCCTCGCGCGCGTAAGATTCGGGCGAACGGTCGTTCTCAAAAAATTCGAGCCCCACGCGTCCGCCGCCACCGTATGAGCCGGATTGTGAATTCCCATTTTCCCGCGCGATGGTGAAAACGCTCATGCGCACTAGCGGCTGAAAATCCGCCACCACGCGCCCGTCTGACCCGGCCACTAGCACGTGACGCACCTGGTCTCCATAGCTCACGCGCACCTGC
>DASZAA010000041.1:0-8318 GCA_035945615.1 Terriglobia bacterium | reverse complement strand
CAGCGTCACCCGCAATCCACCTTCTTCAAGCTCAAGCAGTCCATCAATGGTGCAGCCGGCAGGCGTGGTCACCATATCCTTCAGCTTGGCCGGATGCTCGCCGCTCTGCAGCACCAGCGCGGAAGCGCCGAGGAGGGTCTGCGCGGAAAGTTCGGTTGAAAGCTCGCGCGGGAGGCCCAGCTTCACGCCGGCCTCGGCGAGCGACTCAATAATGGTGTAAACGTAAGCGGGGCCGGAAGCAGAAAGGCCTGTGATCGCGTCCATATGCTTTTCATCGACGGTCACGGTGCGGCCCATCGAACCAAAAACACGGTTGGCGATTTTCAGGTCCTCTTCCGTTGCGTGCTTGCCGCGGGCAATGGCCGTCATGCCGTGCCGGATCAAGCAGGGCGTATTCGGCATGGCGCGCACCACGCGGGCAGGATAAGGCAGCTCGCGCTCGATCAGCGCCGTAGTTACCGAAGCGGCGGCGGAGATCAGGAGCGCATCCTTGCGCAGATGCTTTTTTACTTCCTGCAGAAAACTCTTCACCTGCTGCGGCTTCAGGCAGATCAAAACAAGGTCGGCGCTCGAAACCGCTTCGCAATTATCCGTGCCCGCACGGATGCCGTATTTCTCGGCGAGAAATTCGGCGCGCGGCTGATGGGCCACCGTTGCAATCACGTGGCTAACCGGCGCAAGTTGTGATCCCAGAACGCCGGAAAGCAACCCTTCGCCCAGCTTGCCCGCGCCGATCACCGCCAGCTTCTTGAATTGACCTCTTTCAGCTACCGGCGATTTGGTAAGCTCCGTCTTTGTTTTCATATTGACCTATGGGACTGCCTTGTAGCGCAGAGTTTCGTTTTTAGAACTCTGCGGCATTCTAGCGATCCCAACGAAAAGCCTATGAGACTTTTGAGATGAACGGGACGACTTCCATTAGAAACACTGATTCTAAACCACTTCTTGGGTTCGTTCCGCAATTTTGGTATGGATACAACCCTTCTTAGCCTTACTATTATAACGCTCTAATTTCCTCTGTCCGATGCAGCGCCAGCTCCTTACCGCCGCGCCTGAGCCTGAGCGGCGGTTGCCTCCTCGGCGGCGGGCTTATTCCACGCCATCATCTTGCGCAACTCGACGCCTACTTTTTCAATCAGGTGGTCTTGCGCCTTGGTCCGCATTTCGAGGAAGTGCTTGCGGCTCTCGTCGTTTTCTTTGATCCATTCTCGCGCGAAAGCACCGCTCTGGATATCGGCGAGCACCTTTTTCATCGTCTCGCGTACGTGCTGATCGATCACCACCGGCCCGCGCGTGTAATCGCCGTACTCGGCCGTGTCGCTCACCGAATAACGCATGTATTTGATGCCACCTTCGTAGATCAGATCCACAATCAGCTTAAGTTCGTGCAGGCACTCGAAGTAGGCGATTTCCGGCTGATAACCCGCGGCCACCAGCGTCTCGAATCCTCCGGCAATCAGCGCCGTAACGCCACCGCAAAGCACTACTTGCTCGCCAAACAGGTCGGTCTCAGTCTCTTCCTTAAACGTGGTGCGGATGACGCCCGCCTTGAGACAGCCCACGCCCAGCGCGTAAGCTAATCCGGTAGCCTCGGCATGGCCGGAAGCATCTTGCTCGACCGCCAGCAGTCCGGGCACGCCAATCCCTTCCACAAATAGCTCGCGCATCCGGTGGCCAGGCGACTTGGGCGCGATCATGATCACGTCCACTTCCGGCGGTGGAACCACAGCTTTGAAATGAATGCTAAATCCGTGCGCGAAAAGCAGCGTTTTGCCGGGGCCGAGATGCGGGGCGATGGACTCTACATAAACCTTCTTTTGCAGATGGTCAGGAATCAGGATCACAATCACATCGCCGCGCTTTGCCGCCTCCGCCGGATCGCAAACTTCAAGCTTGGCGGCCTGCGCCTTGGCGCGGGAGGCGCTCGAGGCTGGCAGCCCGACAATCACCTTCAAACCGCTGTCGCGCAGGTTCAGCGCGTGAGCGTGACCCTGGCTGCCGTAGCCGATCACGGCGATTGTCTTGCCTTTCAAAGTTTTCAAATCTGCGTCTTTTTCGTAATAAACCTTAGCCATTCGTTCCTCCAAAAGATTTTTATAGCTTCTCGTTGCTGCAGCCGCCGTTATGCACAGATTCCTTCGGCGAGCAGGGTCCATGATGTGATGAACTTTGATTCTACCGCATCGGGGGCAAAAGAAACCTGGTCTTTGGGACCGCCTACATCACCTTTTCACCGCGCGTCGTTCGCACGCGCGCAAACGAAAGAACGCCCGGTTGACGGGATACTTCAGCGGCAGAATGCTCTGCTTCGAGCAGAGCCTTGCCTTGGCCGGCAAAAAGCAATTTGGCGCCGGGAAGCAGCGCCGCAATGCGTGAAGCATCCTGCGAGCTCGCTTCGCCCTCAACAAAGACAAATGATGCCGGTTCCGAATCGTGCTGGCGATAGTACGTCACATGACGCACGCCTTCCGTGCGCCGCAGGAAGTGATATAAGTGATCGAGCTCCGCGCCCGCCGTTTCGAGCAACACCGTCAAGTTGTACCCCTCCGCGGTGAGCGCCATGGTGAACGTCAGCAGGCGGACGCCCTTACGTCGAAAAATATTGAGCAAGCGGCAGACCACGATCAAGTCGTCCTGCGTTTCAAGCGTCAGCAAATACTTCACAACATTTCTCCTTGGGAAAACCTACTCAAGCGGCGGCAAGGCGCTCTGGAAAAGCCTACACGGCCCAGAGATCGTCCACAACCTCTTCTTCCTCTTCGGGCACGGAGCGGGGCGGCTCCACGATCATCTCGGCGATGGCAGCGCCAGAGGGCACGATCGGATAGACGTTTTCCGCCGGATCGACCCAAAAATCCACCAGACATGGCCCAGGATCACTCAGCATAGCGCGCACCACGTCCTTCACGTCTGCCTTGTGATCGACCCGCTGACCGCGAATGCCATAAGACTCGGCCAATTTAGCAAAATTCGGCGCAAAGTTAAGGTCGATATCACAATAGTGCTTTTCGAAGAACATCTCTTGCCACTGCCGGACCATGCCAAGGGCGCGATTGTTGAGAATGGCGATTTTCACTGGCACACGGTACTGCGCGATGGTGGCGAGGTCATTCAGCGTCATCTGGAAGCCGCCGTCGCCAACGATGGCGATAACCTGACGGTCTGGAAACGCGAGTTGGGCGCCCATCGCTGCTGGAAAACCGTAACCCATGGTGCCAAGCCCGCTCGAAGAAAGCCACGTGCGCGGCTGGTAAAAATCGTAGTATTGCGCCGCCCACATCTGATGCTGGCCCACGTCGACGGAAACGATGGCGTCTTCATTGGCATAACGCGAAATCATCTCAATGACATATTCCGGCTTCACCACCGGGGCCGCTTCATCGTAGCCGAGAGGATGTTCGTTGCGCCACGACTCAATGCGGCTGAGCCATGCGCTGCGCGCAGCCTGAGACCGATTCCCGCTCAGACGCTTCACTGCCGCGGCCAGCGCCGCCAGCGTATCGCGCGCGTCGCCCACGAGCGCAAGGTCGGCGTGGACGTTCTTGTTGATCTCGGAGGGATCAACGTCAATGTGAATCTTGCGTGAGCGCGTGGCGAACCCGTTCAGACGCCCCGTAACCCGGTCGTCAAAGCGCGCGCCCACGGCCACCAGCAAGTCGCACTCGCAGATCGCCGTGTTGGTGGCATAGGAGCCGTGCATCCCCAACATGCCGAGCGAGAGCGGATGCGCGGACGGAAACGCGCCCAAGCCCATCAGCGTGGTGGTCACAGGAACGTTCAGCAGTTCAGCCAGCTCGCGCAGCTCCCGCCATGCCTCAGAGTGAATCACGCCGCCGCCCACGTAAAGCACGGCCTGGCGGCTCTCCAGCAACATCCCAGCGGCGCGGTCGATATCTTCAGAGGTCCATTCGCGCACGCGCGCGGGCCGCGAAGCCGCGTCCTCCTTCAGATACCGCGGCGAGGCCTTATCCAGCAGCAGGCTTTTCGGCAGGTCTACCAGCACCGGTCCCGGCCTTCCCGAAACAGCGGTTTTGAACGCCTCATGAATCACTTCAGGCAAGTCGGCCGCGCGGCGCGGCTGGAAAGAATGCTTGGTGACTGGGAGACTGATGCCGATGGTGTCCGCTTCTTGGAAAGCATCTTTGCCGATTAGGGCAGCGGGCACCTGGCCGGTCAACGCAACCACGGGAATGGAATCCATTGCCGCTGAGGTGAGGCCCGTCATGAGATTGGTCGCCCCAGGCCCCGACGTGGCCAGGCACACGCCGGGCTTACCGGTGACGCGCGCATAACCATCCGCCGCAAACGCCGCCGCCTGCTCGTGGCGCACAAGAAGGTGGCGAATGCCCGCGCTGTAAAGGGCGTCATAGAGCGGCAGCACTGCCCCGCCGGGCAATCCAAAAACCACGTCAACCTTCTCACGCTTAAGACATTCCAGCAGAATTTCGGAACCAGAAACCTGATTTTCCATGTCTGCGCCTCTCTGAAAGCAACCCTTGGCCTATACCGACCAGTCGGTAGATAGAATACGCAAACCTAGTCGTCGTGTCAATGGTTTTTTTCCGAAGTTATGTATTTGACGTAAAGTAGACCATCGGATACCCTGAGGACTCTCAGGCAGGTGCAAAATGACGACAATAAAGGCTTTAGGTGATTACCTTAATGCAGTCATCCACTATTGGTGGAGTTTGATACCAGGACTCGTTATGCCGTTTATCGACGTGATCAAGTGGCACGCCCGAGAAATTTCCGTGCCTAGGTGGCTCAGGATTTCGATCGCGGTTGGAGCGCTGTTTCTTGCCCAATTCTTGGCCTACAGAGATTCTCTCTCCAATCTTAATAAGGTCGTTGAAGAGAAAAGGCAGACCATGATTGATAGAAACAATTTGGGGCTTAAGGTTGCGCGCTTACAAGCTAACATTGAAAATAGAGATTCAATCATCAGTTCCCAACAACAGTTGCTGAACAGTAAGTTTTCTCTCCGGCAGCCGATAAAACTCCAGGTAGGAGGACCGTCAACTGGTTGGAAACTTGACGAGTCACAAAGCCAAGAGCTAATTAAGACTATATCTCGATTCAAAGGAACAAAGACAACGATTCAGTATGTAGTGAGCGCCCCCGGTGCATCTGACTTTGCATATCAACTTTGCGACATACTGGAAAAGGCAGGATGGCAAATCGGCAAAAGCCCGTTTCCTTCCGCTAGTCCGAGCGCCAATTTTGTTGGTGTTCACTTCTACGTGAAGGCTGCGGATCAGGTTCCTGATGGGACTGGAGCCCTTCGCCATGAGTTGGAGACTTTCGGAATAGCAGTGGTAGGGGCCATTGACCAAAGTATCGACCAAAATTCGTTAACGATTTATATAGGCGCTAAACCATAAACTATGCACTCTTGCGTAAGATGCCGCCGCTACAATGGCTTAGCGTTGGCGCCCCTGAGAAGGCCGCAGAGTTTTAGGGCCAAAACTCTGCGCCACAGAACAAGCCCTTCGAAAAGCGCGTACGTCAGAAGAAAAAAATGAGCGCGAGCCTCGCAGCTAGTCTTGCCTGCTCCCTGCCCGCGCCCTGGTTTACAATGCGAGAATTTTCAAATCAGTTTGTTTCGATTAGCACTCCGCTTTTGCGGCGCGGCGCCTAAACACCAACGCCAACCCAAGCAAAGCGGTTCCAAACAGCACAAGGCTTGAAGGCTCAGGAGTTGCAGCCGCCATCACTGGAATGCTGGCGGAAAACACAATTCCCGCCTGCACGGTGTGGCGGTCGGTCCAGAAAATATCCAGCGTGTGGCTGCCGGCGGCGAGCGTGGCGGTGGTTGTGGGAGTGGTGTTCAGCGCGTGAATTCCGCCGTCATCATCCACCAGATTACCGTCAATAAAAACCCACGCGTCGTCATCGGAACCAAGGTTAAGTGTAACCGTTTGTGCGCTGCTCAGATTAAAGTTCCCCTTCCAGTCGGCGGTCATGAACAACGGGGCGTGCTAGGCTGGAGCTTGCCATCATGCTGCTCGTTGATCGCATTAGGGGGTCGGATCTCCAGGTCCGACAATGCTTCGCCCACCAGGGAGGGCCTTCAGGCCCTGAAGCTTCAGCGGCTAAAAAGCCGCATCTGAAAACGGACAAGTAATGGCGGAGCTAAAGCTCCGCCCCCAAGCCGGCGCCATGGGCCGCCGCTCCAGGCGGCAAACCGCAGAATTTTAAAAGCAAAACCCTGCGCTACGCAGCTAAAAACCGGCTGGCCGCGCCAACGGGAGAACTCAATAGCCATACTCGGCAAACCGGACGGGAAAACGGGCAAAATCGATGTAATGGATTGAATGCAAAGGAATTAGAACTATTTCCACGACAAACCAGAGCATTTAAAACAAAAGAGATGCCAGAGCCGGTCCGGTTCGTAACGGCTTTCTGGGATCAAAAACGGGGGTTTTCCGGTTCGTAGCGGCGGTTGTAGCGGCGGCCTCTGGCCACCGGTCTTTACCATTAAACCGGCGCGCGAGACGAAGAAACCCTTTACGATCCTGCTCCGGCACGACTTGAAGTCGTGCCCTTTCGCAGTGGCAGCGGTGGCTGCCAGAGGCCGCCGGCTTTTACTAATAAAACCGGCGGACGAAGCACGTAAGAGGCCGGTCACTACAGACCGTGGCTTTGTAACGCGCGAATAACGCCCACAATCAGGAAGGGAATGCTACCACTTGAATATCGAATCCTACGCTACGCTCATTCTGGACCGCACAGGTTCTCGCCCTCCGCCTCGAAATTCTTGATGACGGAGACCGATGATCGAGTTACATTATGAGCGCCCGAAAATGGGGTTGCGCAGACCCGCGCACCCATCGTTAGTGTTCCGGGTAAATTGATAACACCTTCGAGGATAAAACACGATGATCAAAGACAAGTTCTCCGTCACGCGGCGCGAATTCCTGAAGGGCACGGCCGCGGCCACCGCAGGCGCGGCAGCTTTTCGAGGGCTTGCGTCTGCGCAAGTCCTGGGCGCCAATGAGCGTATCCGCATGGGCCTGATCGGCTGCGGCAATCGCGGCAGCTACGTCATGGGGATTTTTACAGGGAATCCCGAGGTCGAGGTCGTGGCCGTCTGTGACGTTTATGAGCCCCGCCGCCTCAAGGACCAGCAGAAATTCAACCCCCAGGCTCAGGTCTACCTCGATTATCACGAGCTGCTCGACCGCAAGGATATCGACGCCGTCCTGATCGCCACGCCCGATCACTGGCATAAGCAAGTGCTGATCGACGCCGTCCATGCAGGCAAGGACGCCTACTGCGAGAAGCCCATCATGCACTCGATCCCGGAGGGCGAACAGATGGTGGCGGCGGTCAAACAGAGCGGCCGCGTGGTGCAAACCGGCACGCAGCAGCGGAGTTGGCCGCATTACATTATGGGCAAGCAACTCGTAGATTCCGGGATGCTCGGCGACATTACGTTCGTGCACACCTACTGGTATCAGGACTATGTGTCCAACAGCGGATGGACTGCCGCGCATCCTGTCGACACCTCAAAATTGCAGTGGAAAATGTTCCTGGGCGACGCGCCGGACCAGCCCTTTACGACCGACAAATTTATCCACTGGCGGTTTTACTGGGATTTCGGCGGCGGGATCCTGTGCGACCTATTGACGCATTGGATTGACGTGATCCAGTGGTACACAGCTCAGCCGGCGCCGAAGACGGCCACAACCACCGGCGATCTCTACTTCATGAAATGGCAGTGCCCCGACACCATCACCGCTGCGTATGAGTATCCGGGGAATTTCAACGTCACGTTCACCAGCACCCTCAGCGACAGCATCGACGATGGCGGCATTGTTTTGCGCGGGACGAAGGGGGTGCTAAAGATCGATCGATCTCATTTGGCCGTCTACCGGGAAGGCGAGCGATGGCAGCCGCACAAGAATTACCCTGAGCCGGAAGTTCTGATTAACTCCGAGCACGATGGCACCATCGAGCATGTAAGGAACTTCCTCGATTGCGTGAAATCACGTAAGTCTCCCAACGCGAATATCGAAATTGGGTTCGAAGCCGCGCGCGCCTCCTGGATCGGAAATATCGCTCTAAAACGGGGCATGAAAACTGTGTGGGATGCCGCCCAGGGGAAAGTGATGTCGTAATCGGGCGCGGCGTAGCGCCGCCATCTTGGCGGCAATCGCTCGCAGCGTGAGCCGCGCGCGCCGGCCTGGCGGCAGGCTAAGTTTTGTAGCGCAGGGTTTTGCTTTTATACGCGACGCCATAAGTCGGCGGCGCCTGATGCTGTAGCGGCAGCCTCTGGCTGCCGGTCTTTACTATTAAAAATCCGGCGGCCAGAGGCC
>DASZAA010000040.1:0-2091 GCA_035945615.1 Terriglobia bacterium | reverse complement strand
GGCCTCTGGCCGCCGGTCTTTAATATCTAAAAGCCGGCGGCCAGAGGCCGCCGCTACAGATGCGGTTGTTATGCAGACTTCACAGAAGCCTGCTAAATATTCCTCTTCTTCATCTCCTGCATCATGTAATCGCAAGCCCTGACGCAAATCGCCATGATGGTGAGCGTGGGGTTCTGACAGGCCGAGGAGCAAAACGACGCTCCATCCAGCACAAATAAATTTTTCACGTCATGGGACTGTTCGAACTGATTTAACACCGAGGTTTTGGGATCATTTCCCATGCGCGCCACACCGAGCTCATGAATCGCCCAGCCGGGAGAGTTCATATGGCCATTGACACGGACGTTTCTTGCTCCTGCCGCCTCGAGCATTTCCGCAGCGGATGTCCCGATATCTTTGAACATAGCGCGCTCATTTTCTCCGTACTTCACGTGGAAGCGTAGCACCGGAATGCCAAAGGTATCTGACACGTTGGGATCGATCTCAATGTAATTATCTTCGCGCGCCAGGCACTCTCCGAAACCGCCCAGGGCGAGATAAGTGATTGGCTTCTTAATGCCCTCCTTGTACGCCGCCCCAAATCCGGCGGTGCCCATGTTGAAATTAACGCCGCCGCCGCCCTGATAGCCGTACCCCCGAATGAAATTCTTGGATTGCGGCCCGTTGTGCGTGTTTCGGAAGCGAATCACGTAAATGCCATCGGGGCGGTTTGGCCCGTTAATGTTGGCTTTCGCGCCCGGTAGATTGTCAATTTCGCCGAACGCTCCCGAGCCGGTGATATGATCCATCAGATAGTGGCCCAACACGCCGCTGGAATTGCCCAGCCCATTCGGATTCTGGCGGTTCGCAGAGTTGAGCATAATGCGCACCGACTCAAGCGACTGCGCGCAAAGCGCCACCACGCGCCCCCGGACCTCTTTGGGCTGGCGGTTGGTGCGGTCAATGTAAAGCACGCCGGTGGCGCGGTTGCGGTTAGGTTCGGTTAGGACTTTATACACCATGGCATTCGCAATGTGAGTGCAGTTGCCAGACTTCATGGCGTCGGCGACGGTGGTGAAATAGGAATTGAAATAGGAGTGCGTCACGCAGCCGCGCTCGCACGGACCGCAGTAATGGCAGGGCGCACGGCCATTAGTCGCTTGCGTCAGGTTGGCGGAGCGGCCCAGTGTCAGTGTGCGGCCAAATTTCTCTTTAATCCGCGAGCGCAGCAGTTGCTCGGGGCAGCTCATGCCCATCGGAGGCTGAAAGTCGCCGTCCGGCAGTTCGTAAACGCCTTCTTTAATCCCCGTAATGCCCACGTACTTTTCAACCAGGCTGTAATAAGGCGACACGTCTTTGTAGCTGAGCGGCCAATCCACTCCGTAGCCGTCGTGTGAGAACGCCTTGAAATCAAGATCGCTGTAGCGGTAACTTTGCCGCCCCCAGACGTTGGTGCGCCCGCCGGTCACGCGCATCCGGCCTTGCCAGCTAAACGGCATATCGGGGTAGGTCGTGTAAGGCTCGTCAAGGTCATTGCAGAACCAGTCGTAGTTGTATTCCATGCAGGCGTAGCAGTCTTTTTGCACGGGGCGCGTCTTGCGGATTAGTTCCGGCGCGGCATTGCGGTATTTCAGCTTGAATGCCTGCTCGTGCTCGGTAAAGTTGGAGTCGCTCTGCTGGAAACCCGCATCCACCAGCGCCACCTTCAGCCCGCTCTCCGAGAGCCGCTTCGCGGCCCATCCGCCGGAAGCGCCGGAGCCGACAACAATCACATCATAGATTTCAGTACTCATGGTTCACCTCGATATCCTTGAGGATGGGCTTATCACCTGAGGACGCCTGGGTCGGTAACTCCAGGGATGGGCCGGGCCACCGGCGAGACTGCTGATTGCGAGAAGAAAACCTCAAGGGGCGGATAATATCAAGCGCAACCCTCCTCGTCAACCGGATAAAGGCCTACATAAGATTGCGGCTGATGTAAGGATGGCGCTCCGGCGCGCGCATTGAGGTCGCGGGTGGGCAGGCTCCATGCGTCGATGTTTTTGCTGTTAAGGCTTTTTCTTGCCCTATAGCTCGACATGCGGATAGAATGACAAGGTCAGTTCCACTTCA
>DASZAA010000039.1:0-5917 GCA_035945615.1 Terriglobia bacterium | reverse complement strand
GCGGAACTTAAGCTCTAATTCGTCGGTGATTTCATGCACGCGCCGCAGGGGAAGCTCCGGTTCGAGGGTACAGTGGAGACTGACCATAAAGTCTTCCCCCACCTGATGAGCCACGAGGGAGTGGCAGTCGAGCACGCCGGGTGTTTCGCGTGCGATGGCTAGTAGTTTTCGCTCCATGCTTTCGCGCAGCCATCCAGCCCTGCGGCCTGATTCGACCCGCGTAAGCAGCGGCTCGATGTGGATGTTCACCTCATCTACCTGCGGAATTTCACGCTTAATCTGATTTTCGAGTTCAGTGGCTTTTTCGTGTGCAATACCAAGCGTAAGGTTGGGCTCGAGTTCAAGGTCAAGGCTCAGGTTCACCCGGCCTTCCACTTCAAACGGCGTCACGTCATGAATTCGATAATTGCTGCGATGGGCCACCGAGCGGATTTTCTCCACCATGTCGCCCGATGAGGGCCTGCCGGGCGCCGAGTGGATCACAATATCCGCGCCAGGGAACACGTTGCGCACGCGCGATTCCACCTCGTCCTCGACTACCTGAGCATGTTCAATGGGAATGTTGCTTTCGAGCACCAGGCGCAGGTCTACAAAAAGCTGATTGCCGCTCTGGCGCACGCGGATTCTATCCTGGCGTAACACGCCAGGAACACCGGAAATGGCGCTTTCAATCAGGGCGGAAGAGCCTTCCGGCGCGGCGTCCACCAGCGCGTCCACAGTGCGTTTGCCCAGGCGGACGCTAATATAAATCGTCACCACCGCAACTACAAGAGCGGCCGCTGGGTCCGCCGCGCGCAGCCAGCCGACGTGCCAGCGGCGCGCCGCAAGGACCAGGGCCAATCCCAAAATCACCGCCGACGAGGAGAAGATGTCAGTTGAAAAATGAAGCGCATCCGCCTCAAGCGCCTGGCTGCTGTACTTCTTGGCCGCGCGGCCAAGCGACCGCGAGCGGAGGGCGTCCACGAGAATCGAAAAGCCCATCACAGCGAATGCCGCCAGGGAAGGCTTCACGGCCACATGTGTGAAGAAAAGGCGGCGTACAACTTCGGTCACGATCCACGCGCAGGTGATCAGCAGCAGCGTCGTCTCGATGAATGCTGAAAGGTGCTCGAACTTGCCGTGCCCGAAAGGATGGGATGAGTCTGCCGGCTTGCCGGACCAGGATACGGAAATGTAGGTGACAAGCGCCGCCACCAAGTCCAGCGCCGAGTGCGCGGCCTCGGAAAGAATGCCCAGGCTGCCCGTCAGCAGCCCGACAGTCGTCTTCAAGAGGGTGAGTGCCGCCGCCGCCGCAAGCGACGACCGCGCCACGGCAAGCTTCTCGCGCTGCTCAAACTGAATGCCCGTCTGTGCGGTTGGCATTTTACCGATTATAGACCGGGTTTGAGTGGCCTGCCTCAGACAAGAGCCTCGATAGGCCCGCGAAGCAGTGGAAACGGAATCACAAAGGGTGGCCTCAATGGAGATTTCTATTCTTCAGAGGTAAGCTCTTCGAGCGCAGCTTCGAGTTCACTTTGCGCGTGTAGATTGCCCTGCTTGCGGTTCACTTCAATGCCTTTAGTAAAGACCTCGCGCGCCTCCGCGTTGCGACCCTGCTTCGCCAGATACATGCCTGCTTGCAGGTAGGTGGCTGCGTAGTCAGGGTGTTGATTGAGCAGATGTTCGAACTGTTGCCAGGCGCGCTCAGGCTGCCCAGCGCGAGATAACTCCAGGGCCAGCGCATACCGGGCGAAGGTGTTGTTGGGCGTGCTTTCAAGCGTCTGTTCGAGAATCTCAATGCGTGTTGGTTCCATAGAGGTGGATTCTTAAGGGCTGGGCTATTTCAGAGTTATCTAAATCCTGTCTCCCTTGGGCGCTCCATTTATGGAGAGTTTTTAGTACATAAATGGAGTGACATTGATTCTAAAGGACTCCTAGGGTTCGTTCCGTGATTTTTTTGTGTGTTTCTCTCATCCTCGCTGACCATTTTCTAATCTTCGGGGAGCCATCTTGTAGCGGCGGCGTCCCGCCGTTGACTTCTAATTAGTAAAGACCGGCGGCAAGAGGCCGCCTCTGCAGCTTGCGCAAAGGGACTTCATGCAATAGTATAGGCTGCAAGACCTCGAGAGGCAACGAGGGGGGCCACCGGTCAGAATAACTGGAGCAGACCTCAGCGACCCGTCCTGAAAAGGCCCTATGGTTGTGGGTGAGGTGCGCCTTGGGTCGTACTGGGCCGGTGGAATCATCGCGCATGGCAAAAGTAAAAAATAAACTTGATCGTTCGCGCAAAGCCAGCGCCCAGGGACGAACGGTTGAAGAGTCTCAAGTGGAGATGCTCGAGGTTGTGCTGCCGAACGACGCCAACCTGCTCGGCAACATCCTGGGTGGCAAAGTGATGCACTTGATCGACATTGCCGGCGCCATCGCGGCGCACCGCCACTCGCGCTGCCAGGTGGTGACGGCTTCGGTGGATAGCCTTGATTTCCGTCATCCGGTGCGCGTGGGCCAGATCATTATTTTGCGCGCATTTGTCACGCGCGCTTTCACTACGTCGATGGAGGTGGAAGTGAACGTCTATTGCGACGATTACGTTGAAGGGAAGCGGCGGCAAACCAGCTCCGCGTTCCTCACCTATGTCGCGCTCGATAGCGCGGGCAAACCCGCGCCCGTGCCGCCGCTGATTCCGCGCACCCGCGAAGAGCGCCACCGCTATCGCGAGGCGCTTGAGCGCCGCCGCCACCGTCTGGCCCTTGCCGCCCGCGCGCATCGTCGCTATTTTGATAAAGGGGCCTAAGCGCAGGGACAAGAGACGAGTGACAAAAGGACAGGGGCAAGAGATAAGTGACGAGAGTGAAGGGACAACAGGCAGAAGCCGAAGGCAGGGATAAGTAAAAAAGCAGTTAGCGGGAGTTTTTATCCTCGACTCTCGCCCCTTGACTCTTGTCCCTATTTTTTAGAGATCCCAAGGGATCATCAACAGGAGAAACCCTATGAAAGTTAAGCGAAGCAAAATTTTTTCAGGAACCCCTTGGGAGCCGATGGTGGGTTACGCGAGGGCCGTGCAAGCCGGGGAAGTGGTGTACGTATCGGGCACCACAGGGACCGATCCCTCGGGCAAAGTGCTTGCGCCCGGCGACGCCTATGCGCAGGCGCAACAGGCCATCCGCAATATCGAAAACGCGCTCAAGCGCCTCGGCCTCGGCCTCGAGCACGTGGTGCGGACCCGCATCTACGTCACGGAAATCGACCGCTGGCAGGAAGTAGCCAAGGCGCACGCCGAATTTTTTGGCGAGATTCATCCCGCCACATCGATGATCGGCGTCGCGCGCCTGGTCGACCCGGAAATGCTGGTGGAGATTGAAGCGACCGCGGTGCACTAGCGCCAGCGCCCTGTGTCAGAAGTTCTTCGGCTAACCCTTGGTCTTCAGCGGCTGAAGCCGGAACGAAAATACGGGCGTTCATGTCGGAGATAAAGCTCCGACCCCCTGAGAATTATGCGGCGAATTTCAGATTCACGACACTAACCCAACGCCCCGTGTCATTCTGAGCCCTTCGCTCGTCATCCTGAGCGGAGCGAAGGATCTCGGCATTTGGCTCAGGGTAAACTCCGCGAAGAATCTGCTTTTGAGGACCGTGGAAAGCAGATTCTTCGCGGAGTTTACCCTGAGCGAAGCCGAAGGACTCAGAATGACACGGCATGAACGCTTGTTTCCATCGCCAGAACACATCGCAAATGCGAGATGTCATGCGCCACAAGCGCGGGCGCTCTACTTGTTTATGAGAGAATTTAGCGAGCGCAAGTATGGGTTCATCGCTCTTGGCCTTTGCATTGCCGAGTTCACATTTATTTGGGGCAGCCTTGCGCTTATCTATACGATGGGCTTGTGGGGACATGCTCCGCATTGGCTGGAGGAAGGCTTTAGAGTTATGTACCTGGCAGGCGTCGCCGCCCCGGCCATCGCCGTGCTAGGGACTGTGAAGGACTCGCGGCGAGGTTTAGCGGGTCTCGCGCTTCTGCTGAGTCTTTTGAACCTCGTGGTTTGCACCCTTCCGCTTGCAAGTCTGAGATAACGTGCAGCTACGGCATGGTTTTTGTGCCGCGGGCATTTTGGCTGTAGCGGCGGCCTCTGGCCGCCGGTCTTTACTATTAAAATCCGGCGGCCAGAGGCCGCCGCTACAGAATCAGGCGCCGCCGACTTATGGCGTCGCGTATATCATTCAGCGTGTCCAGGGGCGGTATCCTAGAAAATCAATGCCGCCAGGATGGCGGCGCTACATCTACAATTGCGGTACGGGGGGCGTCAACAACGTTCCGGCACGAACGCCGGTTCGGCGCAATCGCCGCCGGTAGACCTTATTACCTGCCGCAACATACAGCGTCTGCAAATCCGACCCACCAAAAACTATGCTTGAGGATGAGCCAGACCCGGGCGCGTTAAGGATGGCCACTACGCGACCCGGCTGGTCGCACACTTCAATCCCTAGCCTCGTCGTCACATAAAGATAACCTTCGCTGTCCACCGTCATCCCCGCCGCGCTGGTGGCGGAAGATTCGTCCAGCGTTTCAAGGCGGTAGAACGGCTCGCCATCGGCAAGCGACCCATCCGGCTGAATCTGAAATGACCATACCCACTTTGTGCCGGCGTCATCGACGAAGAGCAGCGACTGGTCGGGCGAAAGCTCGACGGCGGAGGGATTGCCGATGCTTTCATCCAAAAAGCTTTTCTTGCCGCGCGCGTCAATGACCCCCATCTGATGATTCCCCGTGAAATAAATCGCGCCATTGTGTGTGACCGCGAGACTGCCGCACGCAACGCCTTTGGCAATCACGCGCTCAGCGCCGCCTGATGAAGCGTAAGCCACAATCCGTTTGCGGTCCGGCTGGCAGGCATAAAGCTGGCCGCCTGGACCGGAAGCGAGCGCGCTTACTCCTCTGGCATTTTGCGTGAACATTGTCACGCCGCCATCCGCGGCAATCTTGAAGATGCGATTGCGGGCGCCGTTAACAAAAAAGACATTTCCTTGAGCGTCCGTAGCGAGACCTGATGCCGCCACATAGTCTTGGCTCGCAATATGCCAGCCTTCATCCGGCGCGAGTATGAGGGTTGAAAACTGACGGTCGCCGCTCGTTCCAGGCGCGGTGATGGGCGCCGGGTAACCGCGCCAGAGCCAGCGCAGGGCATCGGGCAGAATTGCGCCGCCTTGCTTCATGTTGTGATCTTCCGTGCCCGCCACGAATTTCACGTCGTAGCCGGAGAACTCAAGCGCCGAGGCCATCGACTGCGCGTTGATGTACCAATTGCCCGCGTAGAGGTTGAGGTCGCGCGTGCCGTCTTGCAGAAACACGCGCAGCGGTTTTGGCTCCGTCTTGCGAATGAGCGCAGGATAGATATCGCCGCCGCGAAGATCAGTGAAGCTGCCGACAAAACTGAGCACGCGGCGGAAGGCTTCCGGATGCGTCCAGGCCACTGTAAAAGCCGCGATACCACCCGAGCTGATGCCCGCGATGGCGCGATCATTCGGATTGGTGGAGAGGTTATAGTGCTTGCCTACTTCGGGTAGGATTTCATCTAGCAGAAAGCGCGCGTAACGGTCGCCGAGCGCGTCATATTCAAAGCTGCGGTCGTAGCGTGCCCGCTGGCTAGGCTGCGGCGCGGGCAGCACGCCGGGATTGATGAAGATTCCAATTGTCACCGGTATCTCGTGCTTGTAAATGAGATTGTCGAATACGATGGGCATCCGCGCGGCGCCCGTGTCGCGGATGAAACCGGCGCCATCCTGAACCACCATCACGCAGGCAGGCTTCTGCGCGTTGTACTCGGTGGGGACGTAGACCCAGTAATCGCGGACCGTGCCGGGAAAGATTTTACTGGTCCAGGTGTACTGCGTCACTGTGCCTACCGGCACGCCCGGCTGGCGCTGGGAGTCGGGACCCAGA
>DASZAA010000038.1:0-4869 GCA_035945615.1 Terriglobia bacterium | reverse complement strand
CAATGCGCGCTTCCGGGTTTCCGGAGGCCTGCGCAGGCGACTCTCGGGTAGGTTGCTTGAGCCTGTCAGCAATGGCCGGCCTAGAGGAATGATCGCCATCCCGGCTTCGCCGGGAGACAGAATTCGGCTTACAGGCTATGCCCGCGTATTTTCAATAACTTACATCAGTTTCAAAATTGACTGTGATTCATGTGTGACGAACTCGTATAGCTTCCCTTCCAGCATGACCGCCTTATGTTTCCCGGCGCGCGCCTCTAGCTCCTGCCCTCCTTGATTCGCATCCGCACGTCAGGATTTTTCTTGCCGCTATCTTGAGATAGACTTTTGAGACGCCCAAGCTCCTGATTTCATGGGGCAGCGGGGTTGTGTCAAAATTTACCCTTTCTGATACATCGGCGGTCACTCAAGACTGGCCGACAGCGGCCCTGCGGTTTGAAGAACACTCGATTGCGTGAGGTTCGGTGAGTGACTTGCGAATTGCAGCAGTTGTAGACTGAACCAATGTGACGGTGGCCGGTAGGTCCTGTTTCCCGAGTAATCCCCATTGAGGCTCTACAACTACAAGTATCAGCTTGGCTCCGCCTTTTCGTTCGGCGGCATTGCAGAGTGCCGTTGCCGCATCTTCTATGGTTTCGTCTGAACGTTGAATGCGTATGCAGACCGGCTTACCATACCACTCCTCCGCGAGGATTGCATCTATACCCTTATTACGATGCACTGGGTGATAACCAAGTCCTTTCAGACACTCTAGGAGTTCTAAATCTGTCCGCACGTAACTTTCACGTCCGCGCTCAAGTAACCGCGACCCAGTTTTGACGGGGTTGGCGAGCCTTTGTTCAGCCAACCTTAAAGCTTCCTGCGAACTGTCAATGCCAATGGCGTGGCGAGCGAGTAAATGAGCGGCGACCAAGGTTGTTCCGCTTCCACAGAACGGGTCAACAACGAGATCGCCGTGGTCTGTGCACAACTCGATAATTCTCTCCATCAGCAGAATAGGCTTCTGCGTTGGGTATCCCACCCGCTCTCGCGCCTTGGGGTTTAAATAAGGTATCTCCCACACATCTCCTAAAGGAACACCTCGCTTGCCACCGTTCGTCATCGGCTCCCCGGCATCATCCCTCGCGTAGATAGCCTTGCCCCGTTCGTCTCGAACGCGTTTTTGTAAAATTTGATCGATGTTGGTTGACTCAGAATAAGATGTCGTCACAGTGTTAAATTTGAACGCCTCAGAGCGTGAGTAAAACAGAATTGTTTGATGTGAGGGCATCAGTCCCTTTTTGGAGTTAGACCACCTCCGAAAACTCCAGATGATTTCCGATTGGAAATTATCTGGCCGAAAAATCTGATCGAGCACTAGCCTCACGATATGACCCGCATTTTCATCACAGTGGAAAAATAGAGAACCAGTGTTTTTTAAGCATCGATGGCACTCGCGCAGCCGATCGATTAGAAAATCGCCATAGTCCTCACGAGACGACCATAGGTCTTTGAACGAATACCGCGCACTGCCATCCCTCGTGGTCAACGCATGAACTTTCTGCGTGAAGAATGGGGGGTCGATGTAGAAAAGATCAACTGACCCAGTCTCAAGGGTTTTGAGGACCGTAAAGCAATCTCCAAAGCGAAGTTCAGGGCGCTGATGTTTCATTCTTGGCTTGGTTCTCCTTCGCGAGACGCTCCAAAATACCCTTTAGATCGGTGTCTGTCTGAGTACGCACGTAATCCCATGCGGCATCCCCATAAAAATACTCTCCGTTGACACCGTGGTAAAGGGTTTCCAATGTCTGCTGGATGCGAACCGCTTGAGCGCGATTGGGATAGTAGAACATTACCCGAATAGGTGTGTAGCCAGCAGCGGCTATCGCCTGTAGGCGAGTATGTTCCTTGGTGATGTGATCGCCGTCTGTGGTGGCGTCCCGCCACTTTATTTCTACAGCGCGGCTGTTTTCAACGAGGCAATCGATCTCGAAGGTCTTAGGGCGATGGCCGATCGTGTTGTTGATACGAATAGAGCCGGACTCAGGAAATTTTTCGAGGAAGCAGATTTTGGCCGCATCTTCCAGAAAGGACCCGGCATACTTGTAGAGAAATCGGCCCTTGTTCTGATAGACATCGATCAGTTTGCCTTCTTCATCCGACACTCCCAGAACTTGATAGATGAGGTAGTGGGAGGTGTCGTCGGCTTCCATCTCTGCCACCCGATTATCCATCTTCGACTTCAACTCGGCACTGTACTTGAGCGCTAGTGCGCGAATGGCGATTTCCGTTTTAGCAGGCGTAGGAATATCAGGTGTCATTCGTTACCACTTCTTCAGTTCACCCTAACCTACAATTAAATAACACATTTTGCAGCACTTTTGTTCTTGTGGGCCATCGACCGGCCCGATTTGGTCACGTTGCTATCGTGCCCTCGCCCCGTTCGTGCTCCGGGTCACGCAAAAGCGGCAATCATGATGAGCGTCGGCAAGCCGCGCGGGTCCTTTGCTTTCAGTGACGTTGCGCAAAGGACCGTTTATCGGACACGGCGCTGAATTCGCCGCCACATAATTAATATCGTCGTAGTGGACTCGATAGATCCCGGCGTCGGCTATTGTATCAAGTACGAGCCCTTGCAAACGTTGGTATTCGGCGCGGTCAACTCCGTAAAGGCTCGGGGGGCTTTTGCGACAGAGGTTGTGCATCATATCGGTATCGCAGCATTGGGACTAGCCGTTGAGATGCTTCGGGGCAGGTCAGTAGCTCTCACATGACCGCCGCAAGAACCCAAGCTGTCGCCGAAGATGATCTTTGAAATCCGAGGCCACAATTTTTTCCATGCGGGCATTTACGCGACTTCCAGCCGCTTCAGTTTAATCCGATCGCGGCGGACATGGGCAAGCTCATACTGCGCCTGCTGAATAAGCCAGCCTTCCTCGGTGCCGCCGAAAACCTTTGCTATTCTCACGGCCATTTCGGGAGATATGCCGCGCTTGCCGTTCACCAGTTCGGAAAGCGTGTTGCGCGTCACGCGGAGGGCTTCCGCTGCCTGCGTGATGGTCAAGCCCGAAGGCTCAATGCACTCCTGCAATACGATAACGCCGGGGTGCGGCGGATTTTTCATGGGCATGGGTCGTTCTCCCTGTTTAGTGGTAATCGACATAATCAACATCCTCGGCGTCAGTGCCAAAGCGGAAAATCACCCGCCAGTTGGCGCGTACTGTTACGCCCCAAAAGCCTTTCATGTCGCCCTTGAGAGGATGCAACCGAAAACCCGGCAGGTCCATATGGCGAACCGTAGGCGCGGCGTGAAGAGTCGCCAGAATGTTTTTCAGCTTCTGCACATGGTCCGGGTTTACGCCGCGCGGGTCGTCGTCCTCGAAAAGCCGTTTCAGGCCCTTGTGGTGGAAACTCTTTATCATCCCAAACGTAACGTGACACGTGGCGCATGTCAAGAATATTTTGGAAAAAAAAGGAGTCCCGAAACTTAACCTTTGCGGGAATCTCGGAAATTACCGTTCCAAACACAGCATCCTTGAGGGGCTTGCTGGGGTGATACCAATAGCTCGCCTGGAATGGCCCGCATTTGCGCCAGGTGACAAGTAGACGCATCGCGGGATAGAGGGTAGAATTGACACGTTGGCCGGAATGCGTTGTGCCTGTTAGCCTGCCGCATCAAAATTCTGACACAGGTGTAACATAAAACCGTCCAACGCCCAGTTGACAGGGGTGACAGGCCACGCCCATTGATTCCAAACAACTTCTTTGCTTGCAATATCGTGGCTTTGGATTCGGCTTGCAGGCTTGCCCCGCATTTTCGTTTTGAAGACAAGGGAAGCGGGCAAGGCGCGGGCTCAAAGGCATCTGGAGCGTTCAGGCCGACGGATGAGTTTGGTCTTGACGGAGCGCTCCGATATATTTAATATGAGTTTTAATAGGATAAAACATATGGGAAATCATACGAGAATGGCCAAAAGCTTTACGATTGAACCTGACCTGGATCGCTACATTTCCAGCACTAAGGGCAGGCGTTCCGCGAGCGAGCGCGTCAACGAAATGCTGAAGCGCACCATGCAGCAGGAACTCTATGAAAAGCTGGAAGTGGAAGCCCGGGCGTTCTATGCGGAAACGGGAAGCATGGAGCGGAAGGAAGCCCGCGCCTTTCAAGCGACGGCGATCCGGGCGGTGATGCGCGGCTAATGTCTGCTTATCCGAGACGCGGTGAAGTATACTTAGCCAGGCTGGATAAGCTCCGGCCCGTCATTATCCTTTCTGTGGATAGCCTCAACCGGTATGCCCTGGATGTGTGCATCGTGCCGGTTACGACCATAAAGCGCGCCGAGTTCAGTATGCGGGTTCCCCTCAAGATTGGAGAAGGTGGGCTCCGCTTCGATTGCTGGGCGAAATGCGACCAGGTCACAACCCTGGAGAAGAGCGCACTCCAGGAATCTCCTTTGGGACTTCTGCCCGCCGGCAAGTTTCACCGCGTGCAAGAGCAGGTGAAAATATCCCTGGGACTGTTTTGAATTTGGCAACGGAGTTGAGCGACCATCCCTCGTATGTGGCTATGCGGATGAGATCGTTAAATATCCTTCTTGTTTTGCGAGTTGAATTTGTCTTCTAGGAGAGCTCATGGCGTTTAACCCTAAGCATCAAAGTGGAAAAATCACCAATGGTCCAAGTCGCGCCGGAGCGCGGGCCATGCTCAAGGCCATCGGTTTTACGGATGCGGATTTGGCCCGGCCAATCGTTGGCATCGCCAACACCTGGATTGAGACCATGCCTTGCAATTTTCATTTGCGGCAACTGGCGGCGAAGGTGAAGGAGGGCGTGCGCGCCGCGGGCGGGACGCCGATGGAGTTTAACACCGTTTCTATTTCGGACGGCGTCACG
>DASZAA010000037.1:0-60417 GCA_035945615.1 Terriglobia bacterium | reverse complement strand
GAGTCAAAACCATGCGCCGGTCTCGGCTTTCGCGCGCGCGGGAAATCAAGCCGCGCTTTTCCATGCGGTCCAGGAGCCGGGTCACGTCGGGATCGCGGGTTATCATGCGGCTGGCGATCTCTCTGCAGGGAAGCCCTTGAGGCGCCCCTCGCAGGATGCGCAAGACGTTGTACTGAGTAAGCGAGAGATCCTCGCCCTTGAGGACTCCAAACGCCCCCCGTGTCAGCATATCGGCAGTGCGGAGCAAATCCAAAAACGCCGCTTCTTCGGGGCTGCCCACCCCCCGGACCTTGGCTGATTCTGCCACACCTCAACTATATTCGTGGCAACGACTATTGTCAAGACGCATTCCTGGAGAGCTTGATCGCCTTTGTTTGATAGCTCCAGAAAAACGCGCTACTAGGAAGTTGGTCAGCGCCGATCAAGTTGACGGCGTTGTAGCGGAAGCCCCCTGTGCCCAGGCCGGTTCGGGGTAGCGGACGTCATGGCCCGTCATCCGTGCCTTACGACGTGTTTACTACCAGAGTGGCCAATCATTCAACATAGCGCACAAAATGACCTGCAACGATCCTTCTTGCCGTTTGATCATCACCATCTTCGAGGCACCGCTTTGATCTCTCAGGGCTCGATGGCCTCAGCTTTCAGCTGCACGAGCGGGATGAGTTCTCGCGGCGTAGGCCCCGCAGGCGTTGGAACATCGGCCAATTTATTCAATAGCTGCTCATACGCCTGGATTCCTTCGTTTACCGCTGCCACTTCCTCGTCGGTCAGCGGAATCTCCTGTCGCAGCCGCAAAAGATTCGCCTTTGCCTCAAGCGCCTGCGCTTGGACTGACGCCTTGGGAACATAAAACGAGCAACGAGCGCAAGCCATACGATGGGGGCACTGATCAAAGAAATCGTATGTACAGTATCCATGCCCCAGATTGAAGAACTTCCAGGGCGCCTCACGTCCTAACCCTTGCCAGACCACTTCTTGGTCAATCAGCACTTCTATCGCACGAACGTTCCGCTCAAAGTATCCGGCCTTGGCATAAGCCTTCATGAGGCGGGTTGGCGTGATATTGATATAGTGCTGCGTCGTTGAAGGATGTTTGTGGCCCAACCATTCCTGTACCTCGAAGAGTGTCATTGGTTCCTGAGCATTGAACAACTGAGTTGCAATCGTGCTGCGGGCGCGATGGCTTGTAATGTTTCCCATCAGATCGCCGCGGGGAACCCCGGCTTTTTTGCACAGAGCAGGAATCAACACCTTATTTACGCAGCTGTAGCCGATTTGGTGGGATCGAAACATGAACACGTAATCTACCCGCTCGCCGGTCTTAAGATCGATCATCTTGGATTGTTCGGGACGTTCCTTCTCTCAAGCCTGGATTGTCTCGCCCACCAAGCCATCAACAGGTTTGGAGAACTCTGTTCCAGTCTTGTTGACCGGCACGGAAAGCAGGCACACGCGTTTCTCTTCCGACTCCTTCTGCCAACGAATACAGCCCAGGCGCAGCCGTCGTATTTCATTCCAACGCAACCCTCCGAAAAGCCATACGATTGCCAGCGCGCGAACGAAAGGCAGCGGATAGTAGTGGGCTGAACCGGGTTGGCCTTGCCCCAACAGATCGCCTTCCGACAGATTCATCCCAGCCCACATTAGCTTGGCTCATACATCATCTGCTAGTGGTCGAGGATTGTGCCG
The DNA here is from genome assembly GCA_035945615.1 of Terriglobia bacterium. Classification (GTDB taxonomy): domain Bacteria; phylum Acidobacteriota; class Terriglobia; order UBA7540; family UBA7540; genus RH2-MAG17b. The sequence goes on along the minus strand of DASZAA010000037.1, from coordinate 58,728 downwards.
AAGCTGGCAGGTAAGCGAACGCGGTGCACGAAAAGTACGGTACGGCTTAAAGCGAGCGGTGACTATCTCCCACTGCTGCAGGTCCTGGAAAAACGTGCGCAACGTCGTCATGCCTAGCATTCGAGTGCTTGCCGTCGCTGGCTGTCCACCATTCCGGAGCCGTTTGTCCTTTATGTGAGACCATTCCCCAATCTTCTTATTCGATAGCATCACCATCGCGTCCGCGGCGGTGAGGCGCGTCCACTCGGCCGGGCTTTGGATCTCAGGATGCACAGCGCGGAGCCACCTGCCGACCTCCAGTAGTCGATAATAATGCCGGAGTCGCACATTGAAACTCAGCAAGGAATGCTGACGTCAGTAGGCCGCCAGGCGGGCCCACTCCGGGGGTATACCTGACAAAAGCGTTTCCGGCTTTTCCAGATCTTTGGGTAATCCCACCCTGCTGATTTGGGCTTCAATGATCTGTTTGGAAGCCAACCAGTGCGAAAGGGCAACTACGCAATGTTCAAGGGCGGCGCTTGGCGTCGCCTGCTGGAATTCTCTCAGGGCTTCATCTGTCAAACCTTCCAGGCGGCCACATCGGGTCGAGAGCAGCAGCTTAGCCACCGTTAGCGGTACTCTGCGTAACGTTCGCTTTTGATAGCCGAGCGTCACTAACCCCTGCGTGACCTCTTCCACCATCTCGCGAAATCGACCCGGTGTAAACGCACGTTGCGCCAGACGGAAAAATACATGGCGCCGTTTGCCAATCCCTTCCAGCGCTTGGAAGCCGCACAGCAGATAGGCGACTGCGATCAACCGATTGTCGTCGTACCTCCGGCGCTCGACAATCTCGATCCAGTCCAGGTCCTTCCAGCCCCAGAAGGTCTTCGCCCTGCGTCCAATCTCCTCTAACAGGTAGAGCAACAAGGCATCTTTCTTGTAACCGTGGAACTCAACGTGACGAAAAACGTCTTCCAATGGCCGGATCAACCGTTGAAGCGCCGGAAGCGACAAGCTCTCCGTCTGGCCGCCCTTAATTCGCGCCGGCAGTTCGACCGTCAAGAACTGCCGCTCGGTCGGCGTAAGTTCCTCAGTGCGATCATAGGCGTCCACTGCCACGGGCCAGGTCCATGCAGAGTCGTGGGTCGCGAGAGTCATCCAAAGACCTCCCGCATCTGTTCCATCCGGCGTTCATGGATCTGGCTCATGGTCGAGTTGAACTTCGCCGCCAGATCGCGAGCACTCAGATGCACATAAATCATTGTTGTTTGGACGCGACGATGCCCGGCAAAGGTGGCGATCTCCTGAATGTCCCAGCCTGCACGCGCCAAATCCGTGAGGCACAAGTGCCGGGTAGTGTGCGGCGAAAACTGACTTAACCCCGCTCGCCGCGCGATCCCCGTCACCACCTTGGACCAGCTCCAAATTGAAATGGGTCCGCCGCGGTTCCGGCGCGACTCCGAAAGAAACAACCGCCCGCGCTCGCGGCTTAGTAACCGGCGAGCCTGAAGATAATGCCGAGGAGTTCGCCGGTGCTCACCGAATAGGGCAGCACCCGCGACCGCCTGCTTTTGGTTGTCTCCGCGCGGATCCGCAACATCCGGTGTGCAGGGTCGATATCGCCGGTGTCAAGCAGGCACAATTCCTCTCGTCGTAGCCCGGCGTCATAACTCATCGCTAGCATTAATCGATTCCGAATGCGTTCGCTGGTTGCCACTGCAAGGAATCGCTTCCATTCCTCCTCGTTTGGTATCCAAGGCAGCTTGTATTCGCGTCGAACCAGCGGTCGTGATGCAAAACCGACGCCGTTCCGAAACGGATTTCGTCTGCACAGTTCTTCTTCAACAAGGTAGTCATAAAAGAGCCGCAGACTTGCGAGGTGTTGCTGGACCGTGGCGTTCGAAAGTCCCCCATCCGCGTCTTCACTGTTGGCAACCTCCGGCCTGGCGAGTAACTGCCGAAGGTACAGGCCGACTGTATCCACCTTCACTTCCCACGGCTTCTTCCCCTGTGGCTCAAGAAACCGGAGGTAACGGTCAAGATTGCGACCGTAGGAGTCCAGTGTGTTCCGTGCCAAACCTCGGCACGCCTGGAAACTCAACCATGTACGTGCTTCACGAAACCCCGCGACCGCAGGGATCGGCTCCCACCGAATCACTTCGACGACGGATTGGAAGATCATCGGCTCCGCTATTAGAAGTAGAAAAAGCTCGGTTGCCCCTCAAGAGCCTATCACCAAAGTCCCCTTCATTCGAATTCGACACTTCGACCCGAGAGCCCGGCCAAAAGCCGGCTCTAATTCCACATAAAAAATTCCATTGATGTCATGGGCTTCCTCGGCGCCGATGCCGAGACCAAGAACACTCGGGACGGCGTTCCCCTCACCGTCCTTTCGCTCGCCACCAAACGATCCTGGAAAGATGCTCAGGGCGAGTGGCAATCCCACACGGATTGGCACCGCGTCACGTGCTTAGGGCAAGTCGCCGAATTCGCGGCCAGCCTGAAGAAAGGCGCGCACGTTCACATCACCGGCTACCTGCGTTCGCGCGAAGTCGAGAAGCCGGTCACCGGCAAAAGCAAGAAGAACAGCGCCACGGTGAAGGGAAGCCCGCGCGATTCGGATCGCCAAGCTGGACCGCGCCGTTGAAGCGAATCCTGCCACCGACACTCCCGCCGACGATCCCGCCTTCTGATTCCCGCCATGGGGGCCTCGCCTCCGAGCGAGGCCCCCATCCTGTCTTGATCAGTATGAGCGACCGGTCCCAGACAGGCTGCGGAACGCAGAAACGCAACTCTCAACACACTACTGTCAGTGTAGCGACATAGCTCCTCTCCTTAGCCCCTGCGGTTCGGGAACCAGCTCTTCGTTTCTCTGCTGTCAGCCGTGATTCCCCTGGTCACTTTCCTTTTCTGACGCCCTTCTTCTCGCGGGCACGGCAGGGCGCGAACACCCGCGCGCCTTTGCGGGCGCAAGCTCGCCTTCTCCCGCTCCGCGGGATCCCTCCGGGTTGCGGTTCCCCCGAAAAAATCAGGCGAACCTGCATCGACGAGCGAGATTTTTTCGCTCCCCCCCCGCAAAAGCCGCCGCAGCAGCACGTGTGCGCCCTGCCCTCAAGTGTCCCGCGCGAAGCGGGGCAGAAAAGGAGAAAAAACCGTGGTCGAGGAAATCAAAACGCAGCCGACAGCAGGAGAACCAGGAGTTGCGGGTCCCTCAAACCCGCAGGGGCACACAGGCGGCGCGCGCTATGGCGCTGAGAGAAACGACCGAAAACCAACTATCTTTTGGGCCGCTTTGCTTGATGAGGCTGTTTCAAAACCCGACTACATCCATCAGGCTTACTCCCGCTTTTACAGCTATTCGCTTGGCAATCAATTGCTGGCCCTCTTCCAGTGTTTCGAGCGAGGGATCCAGCCCGGACCTCTCGCTTCCTTCCGAAGTGGAAAGAACTGGGCCGGCATGTTAAGAAGGGCGAGAAGGCAATTACGCTGTGTATGCCACTCACGTGTACGCGCACCCGTACGGTTAAGAAAGACGACGGTAGCGAGCAGGATGAGCAATTCACCTTCACTCATTTCACGTACAAGAATCGCTGTTACCACAAAAGAGCAAGAAACGTGCCAAAGGCATTGAAAACTCAAAGGAACGATATGTGAGAAAACTACATAGCATGGACCAGCTCAGCCGTTGTTCGGCATCCTCACTGCATCGGTCATTAGATTACTCGGTCGAAGATAATCTGCTCTCGCTTCCTGAATGGAGTGTGGGTTCCGGGTTCCGAGAGAGCCTGGACCGTGCACTGCGCGATGCAAATGTTAGGAGCGGAGTAGCTGACGAAACTTGTAGGCCATGTGAGGCCGGAGCGGTGGATCATTGTCCGGTTCCCCTATTGCGCTCGATATTTCTGCTTTGAGCCTGGACATTCAACTGTGTTGCAAGGTGGTCGCCGTTGTGAAGGTTAGTTTGGGATACAGGGTTAGCATGGGATAGAATAAGCGCTTTTGTCGGAGGATACAGCAGAGTGAAATGGCGAGATAGCGGCAACAAGTACCCATCCCGTGCGCGAAGCGCCGAGTGGCGTGAGGAACGCCTTCCGGCGCGGGCATACTCCGCGCCAATCGCAGTTGCGCTCGGATTGCTCCTAGTGATCGAGTCTGCGGCGTTCGCGGCCAAGCGCCAGCAGAACACCGCATTACCGCAGGAAAACGGGGCTGACAGGGGACTATTTCTCGAAGTCCGCTTGCCGAAGCAATTGAAGCTCGCGGCGCTGAAGCAAGGGGATCTGGTGGATGGAACACTGGCGCAGAGCGTGTATGCGGGCGCTCAGGAAATGCTCCCGGCCGGCGCGCGCGTCAGGCTTACGGTCAGCGGGATTGAACGGCGCCGGACGGAGAGAAGCGTTTACTGGCCCTGGATCGTCAGAAAGTTCGCGCCGGCACACACGACAGTTCCCGTATTTGAGTCGGCGCGCGTCTCTCTCGCCGGTCATGCAGCGATCCCACTGCGGGTTCGGCTGATTGCGTGGGGGCGCAACGTGGAGGTCCATCCCGCTGTGCAGAGGAAATCGCATCGCGGCACCGCCGCGGCAAGGCAGCATCGGACAGTTCTCACCGCCGGCGGCCGCGAGCTTACGCTGCTGCTGCGGGCGTCGGCCGCTGCACCCGGCGGGATACCGGTGCCCGCTAAGCCGGCGATCCCGGTTTCCGCGGCGACCCTCGGGCCTGTCATCCTTAAGCCAGGCACGAAGGCACACGTCATGCTGCTAAGGAGTCTCAGTGCGTCGAAGAGCAGAAAGGGCGAAGCGCTTTACGCGCTGCTCCTCGATCCTGTGCGATCACGGTCGGCAGTTGCGCTTCCCGAGGGCACGGTGTTTGAGGGCCAGGTCGAACGGTGCGTCCCCCCGCGGTGGCTGAGCCGCCCGGGCTCGATCCACATTGCGTTCACTCGGCTGGTACTTCCAAAGGGCGAGGAAAGAAGTATCGAGGCGTCTCTCGCCGGGGTTGAGATGGACAGGACTGCGCGCGCCCGAATGGACAATGAAGGTGCTCTGATGGGCGGTAGACCTGGCGCAGCGTGGACGCTGATCAACCTGGGCATGGCCGCCGGAATCGCCAAAGAGAGCGATGATGCGCTGCAATTGATCATTGAAGCTGCCGTTTCGACGGCGACCGATGCTTCGACCGCGGGGACTACGCGCATCGTCGCCGCCGTCACGTTCGGCGTGTTCGTGGTGACGCGACGCGGGCGCGACGTGGTGTTGCCGGAGTACACAGAAATGGACCTTACGTTCACCCAGCCGGTCGCGCTAACCGGATGGAGCGACGCCATACTGGTTCGAGACGACCCAGCCGGCGCGCCGTCCGCGGCCGCGACAGCCCACTGATGCTTCCGTCTGATTGGTCTTGGTTCGCTAGTAGCCTAACCTTTATGGCACTATGCGCCGGCAAGACCGGATCGTGACAGTTGCCAACGTCAACAGTCCCCAAAGTGAGAGCGTGAATTGCGTCGCGCCTCTCGGCACGAGGCCGAGGGTTACGCCCGGCTTCTGGCAATCAACGACAAGTACACGCCCGATGTGTTGGCTGAAAAAGTCAGGAAGTCTGTCGGCTACATCTACCGCCGCCTTCAATTGCTCAAGCTCGATCCCAAGCTCAAACAGATTTTCCTGGATGGTCACATGACCGTGGCGCACGCATTGATTCTGGCGAGGCTTCAACCCTGCGACCAGGCCGAGGTTGTGAGCCAACTCAATCAGGCCGGGAAAAAGGGAGCCATCGAGTTTCCTTCGGTCGCCCGGCTTCAGTCGTGGGTTGAGGAAAACATTTATCTCTCTCTTCAGGGTGCGCCGTTCAAGAAAGATGACGCCGCGGTGTTGCCGGCAGCGGGAGAGTGCACGACTTGCCCTAAGCGGACGGGCTTTAACCGTCATTGTTTCCCGAGGTCAAGAAGCACGACGCGTGCCTTGATCGCGAGTGCTTCCAGAAGAAGCTCAGCGCCTTCGTTCAGATCAGATTCGCGGAAGCGCCAGCTGGAAGCGTGAAGATTGCAACGTCCTGGCAATTCGGCGGCAAAGAAGGCCCGAAAGATGTTCTCACGCGAGACCAGTATCACGAATCGAAGAAAGGTGTTTGTGAGCACACTGTTCAGGGCATCGTTGCGCAAGGCGAGAACATCGGCGCAACCCGATGGGTGTGCGTGAGCAAAGACGGCCAGTGCCCGGTTCATGGGGTTAGTTCCCAATATGTCGGGGAAAGTCCGCAGGCGAAAGTTGCCCGGTTGAAACGGGAGGCTGAGGCGCGGCTTGCACTGAAGCGTCGGAGAGCTATCTTTGAGGCCATCCGGGAGAACGCGCGGAAGGGCCGATCGCTTGATTTGACGGACTATCGCCTGATTACCAGCGAATTCTTCGCCCGGCTCCATTTCGACACTTCGAAGCAATTCGTAGTGGTAAACGGCTACGCGACTCCGGCAAAGGCGAAACAGCGCAGGACCGAGCCAAGCGGAAGTGACAACTGTCACGACTACACCAAATATTTTGAACGTCTTGTAGCCAAAGCCGACCTGAAACAACTCGGAGCATGGCTCTTGGAACTCGCGCTCTGCCCGCATCGGGACCATGCGCCCTATTCCTACGCCGGTGACAAAACCGTGCGCGATCCGCTCTTGGAAACGGCGCGAAGGTGGGGAGTGGACGTGAAGGCTGTTTGTACCGAACTGGAGACCAAGTCGAAACCGGCGCAACCGAACAAAGCCGCGCGGCAAGCCGCCAACAGGAAGAGCAAGAAACCTTAGTTCAGGGAGGGGTAGGGTTCGTCAAAAAGAGGACCGCGCCATGACGATTCTCAGAAAAAGCTCCCAAACGTGAATTGCCGGGACGAAATCGCTCACCGGCAGATTGGTCACATGGGAGAGCATTTACTGGAAGGCCACCGAAATTCAAGTGCGAAAGCAGCCGACTGAAAGGAGTCGCGGTTGGAATTGAGGCGGCGGCCTCTCGCCGCGCCGAGACCGTTTACGCGACCGGTTTATGATCGCAGGCAGGATTGCGAATTATGAAGGCGCGGGGGAGGTGGGCCTTATTCTGCATCATCAGAGCCGTAACCCTGGTGGTGGGCGTCCACTTGCAGTTTCCTGATTCGTTCCAAGACCTCCGCCTTGGAGACGACCCCTTCGCGTCCAGCGATTCCACCAACGCATTCACGGTCAACATATTTGAATAGACCACGGCAACGAGTTGCAGTATGCTATACTCCATCCCCAGGAAATTACCATCGTAGGCTCACCGGAGGGCAAGATGATCGATCATGTCGTTTCCGATCTGGAACAAGAGGCTATTACACTCGTTAAGGCCGAGGTGGGCCGCCTTGATGATCTCGCGCGACGCTCGTCAAACTCCAGCGTCTTGGCGATGTCACAGGCGGCCAACCATGCCGCAGTTCAAACACTGTTAACCCACAAAATTAAAGCTGGGAACACTTTCGAGGGGATCTCGATGATGAAGATCGAGGATACGGGCGGTGAAGTAGGAGTCCTTTTTCTATTGGAACCTCCCCCGGCTCATTCCATCTCGTACCCCCGTCCTTTCTCGTCAGAGTGAATCTCTTAACCGGGACGGTGACCGAGATCGAAGATCCTTGCGTGCAGCGTCCGGAATATGTGCGACAACCCACTCTGCAGCCCGCCGGTCCCTTACCCTTTGCCCTGCTTTTTCCTTCGACGGCACCAGAAGTCGTAATTCCGACATCGGACCTAGAACACATTAATCGAAAGAAAACTGCTTATCTTGAAGGCTTTGGTATCTCGATCGACTTCGGGATCCGATTCGGCCGATATTTGCGAGTTCACACGACACTGAGATAGGTTCGACGGATGCCACCCCTGTTGCCACCACGACCGATTCGGGTATTCCGGCTACATCCGATGATACTAGAACCGATGTAAATGACGATAACCATACTGATATAATTACGGACCCGAATGGCGAGAATGCGGAATCTCAGCGAATAGGTGGTCCTATTGAAACAGTCGAGCGACCTCCTGTCTCAATACTTCACACATGAAATCCGCGGTGATCATAATTTCCTCGCCGCACGATGTGCACGCCCGTTCAGTTGCATATAGGATTCAAAACGACTTCAAAGCGACTGCTGTGATCGTGGACTCGGCGGACTTCCCTGAGAAAGTGCGTCTGAGTGTGTTGATATCCCCTTTGCAACGCGCCGCATCGTTCGAAATTCGGGTCGGCGACCAGTGTATTAACTCCTGCCAGGTCGCCGGCATATGATGGAGAAGGCCCAGAGCTCACAATTTTTTGCCGCATAGCCTGACTGAAGCCGTTAGGCACTTTTGTTTTGAGGAATCTGCAGCTGCGTTCGAGGGTTGGCTGCATAGCTGCGGCTCGCTAGTCATCAATCCTTTAAGCGCTGAGTCGTTAGCAAATCGAAAGGTAGCCCAGTTGGCCCAAGCTGTCGAAATGGGATTGCCTGTGCCGGAAACAATAGTTACGAACTCGCCGGAGGATGCCAGAATATTCTTGTCCGCAAGTCCTCAGAGCTCTGTCTTTAAGGTGTTAACTGGGGCGCGATTCTTTTTCGCCGACACACGTCGGATTACTGCAGATCACTATGATTTCCTGGATGCTTTAGAGTTTGCACCGATCATTCTGCAGAGAGAGGTGGAGGATAAACGAGACATTCGAGCCACCGTGATCGATGACGAAGTATTCGCGGCTGAGATAGTCCCAAATCATCAAGGCGCACGATTGGACTGGCGGCTAGACGCAAGTGCAAGTGTTCTGGCACACCGCCTCCCCGACTCCGTCAGCGACTCGTTAGTTTTACTTGTCAGGCGTCTCGGTTTGCGCTACGGCGCGATCGACTTAGCGTTGCGTTCTGATGGATGCTATGTATTTCTCGAGATAAATCCTGGCGGCCAATTTCTATTCGCAGAGATCCATGCCGGCCTCCCGATCAGCACCGCTCTGGCTAGGGCCCTCTTGAAAAACGAGACGCCCAACTTACTTAAGAAAGAATCAGCGACGCCAGCAACGACAAAAACCTAATCTCATCCAACAGGCGCCCACCGTTCCTATCTTGATCGCTAACCAGGAAGGCTTGGTCGCTGGCGGGTGCTCATTCTCAAAACTTAACCTTTCTGAGAAGCGCTCGGCATTATGTCGAGCGCTTTTTGTTTTTGCACAAAGGACCCTTTTTGCGACGGCACCAATTCGCCATCGTGGGCACCACGGGCTGGCAAAGGGCGTCCAGTTTCGCGCCGTGACCCTCCAATCGATCGGCGATACTCCATCGTCTATAAGACACGTCGCGTGAACGCGCAGGTTCGTCATATCCGCCGCAACCGCTCGAGTCTACAACCAAATCCACCCATAACCCCGCGCCCACCGTCTTCTGGTCCCAGATCTCCGGTGGAGCGGGTGCTAACGATCGTGTGAACACTTTCCGTCTCAATCGACCTTGAGATACGATAGGGCGCATGTGCGGACGCTACAGGCTGTCGGCAGTCGAGCGCATCGAAGAGCGGTTAGGCCTGGACGATCCAGACGTGGAATTACATCCGCGTTACAACATCGCTCCTTCGCAGCAGGTTCCGATAGTGCGGCAATTCGGCGGAGTCCGAACATTGAGCATATTTCGATGGGGTCTCGTGCCGTTTTGGGCGAAGGGCCTATCCATCGGCTACAAGACGATTAACGCCCGCAGCGAAACGGTGATGCAAAAGCCCGCGTTCAAGCAGAGCTTCGCTGCCCGCCGTTGTCTCATTCCCGCACATGGCTTTTTCGAATGGGTGAAAGACGGCGCCAAGAAACGTCCGTTCGACATCTGCATGAAAGACGGCTCTGTTCGCCTTCGCTGGCTTATGGGACTCTTGGAAGAGGCCAGATATTGCGCCCGTGGAATCCTGTACCATTCTCACTACCGCGCCAAACAGCCTGATGGCCGATCTCCATGACCGTATGCCCCTCATTCTTCCGGCAGAGAGCTATGACGATTGGCTGACCGCTCCCGCAAGCGAGGCGTCAAGCCTGCTACTGCCTTACAATGCAGTCGTCATGAGGCGCTGCGAAGTTTCCTCACTCGTGAACAGCCCTAAGAATGACAGCCCGGAGTGCATCGTGCCCGTTGTGGCATAGCAATCCACTGTGGAGGTTTCCGTGCGCGAAGTGGCCGTGACCCACACCGTGAGGGTTAAGGACTTCAACGAGTGGCTGAATAGAACGGGAGGCACCCCCAGGGACATGGTGATCCGCGATGGCATTTAGGGAGATTCTCCCAAGATGAGATGATTGTCTATCAACGCCGTTGAAAGCGGCTTTCAAGCGGTTTATGATGACGGGCAGGATTGGGAGTTATGAAGGCGCGGTGGAAATGGGCTATTTTGGCCGCCATCGCGACGGTCGCCGTGGTGGTGGGACTCACCATCGCGTGGGTGCTGTGGGGACTGTTTTCGTTTGAATCGGCGGCGGCCAAAGTCAAAGAAGAGGCGACTCTGCTGAACGGCCGCGATTCGCAGCGGATGCTGGCCGAGGCCGACCGGTTCTATTGGGGACACAACCTACCGCTGGCAGCACCGCTTTACGAGCGGGCAGAAACGATCTTCACACGGGCTCGCGATTCCCGCGACGCCCTCTACGCCAAGATCGGCGTGATGCGCGCGAGCGACCAGACCTCATTTCCCGACATTTCTGCCTTCATAGCATCTCAGCTCCAAACGCCGATCGTTCAGCGCGATCCTTTTCTGCGCCTGTGGTGACTGGGTGTGAAAGGCGATGCCGACCAGGAGACCAACGGTTTGTCGAGACCCGATTTCCCGGAGCGGTCGGCGCTGGTTCTGGGCCGCGATCCGCATTCACATAAGAACGGCTTGCTTGAAGTCCGGGACATCGCGCGTCTTTCACTCGATGCGGACCTTGTGACGCTTTCTTCCTGCGATACGGGCACGGGCAAGCTCGAAGGCGAAGAGGGTATCGCGGGGCTTGTGCCAGCCTTTCTATTCGCAGGGGCGCGAAGCGTGGTGGGGTCCTTATGGGAAGTTGATGATTCCGCCACCAGCATTCAGATGAAGCAGTTTTACAGGCATTTGGCGCAGGGAGAAGACGAGGCAGCGGCCCTGCGCCAGGCAAAACTCGATTACTTGCAAATGATGGGAGACCGCGCGCCCATTTATTGGGCTGGATTTGTGCTTGTCGGGGACGGCTCGGAACCGATAAAGTTCTAAGCAAGGAGCAGAAAATGTCTACTATATCAAACACGGTAGCGAAGGTTTCGCCTGTGATTCCCGCCGACGACCCACGACGGAATCTGGTGGTTGAAAACCCGGATAACAGCCCAGCATCTCGGACTCGTAGCCGACACCTACACGATCCTGCTGTCCGGAATGGATACTGCAGGTCGATTCACCCTGATCGATATGCACGTTCCTCCCGGAGGCGGCCCTACCCCGCATCGCCATGACTTCGAGGAGACCTTTATACTTCTCGACGGTGAACTGCAAGCTACTTTCCGAGGGGAGAAGCATATTGTGCGCGTTGGAGAAACGCTCAACATTCCAGCGAACGCTCCACACCAATTCCATAACGCCTCGTCGAAGCCGGTGAGGATGCTTTGCGTCTGTTCGCCGGCGGGCCAAGAGGAGTTCTTCAAAGAGGTGGGAACACCAGTTGCGACGCGGACCACTCCGCCTCCCTAGACCGATGCAGCGCAGGAAGCTGCGTTTATCAAAAAGGTAATTGAACTGGCTCCGAAGTACCGAACCGAACTGCTCAAAGAGGCGAAGTAGGTCCGAAGTATGGGCCTGATGCGCAGCGAGCGCGGTGGCGTGGGCAGTTTGGCATGGTCCGGCCCCGGAAGGAGAAATGATGCAACGCCAAAAGATCAGCCGCTCGATCACTAAATCCGTTGATCTGCGCGTAAGTCCTGAACGCGCGTTCGACTTCCTCAATGATCTGGAAAACTGGCCGAAGTGGGCCGTTGTGAATATGAAGTCTGTAAAGCCTGCGACCGGCGGATGGTACGATACCGAGACACGGCAGGGGAAGGGCCAGCTCAAGATGGTTTCAAATAAATCGCTCGGGCTCCTTGACCATGTCTGGAAAGATCCGCAGGCATCATGGACGGTCCCCGCTCGGGTTATACCGAACGGCGATGGCGCCACATTCCTTATGACATTTTTTCAGCCGCCTGTGTTGGATGATAACGCGTTCGACTCGGCGTCAAAGGAAGTGGACATTGAACTAGCCAGGTTGAAGGAAATCCTGGAGGGCGAATCGTAAGCGCCTCCAGGGGCAGACACGATCTGGACATGATTCCTCTCGGACTCAAAGAACGAACGGAAGTATTCCACAACGTCCGCAAGGCGGTGGCGAAGAAGATTTTCGCTCCCGGTTTTGATCCGGCAGCGTGGACCTTTCTGGTGGAGGGCCGGCGCGAGCAAATTCTCAAAGCTGATATGGTGGAGGAGTTTGAGCGGGAAGTTCGAGACCTTCTCGCGGAACTCAAGATCAGCCACATTACGTTTTTCCATCGTAGCTTGCTGAAGATTCCGCCACAATACGCCATCGGTGCGACGTTCCAGCGCGAGCAGGTGAACGGCGCGGCTCATTGGATGTTTCAGGACGTGCATGAGGGCAGCCCGCCGAACCAAGCCGGCATCCAGCCTGGCGACCTGTTACTGGAAATCGAAGGCAGTCCTATTGCGCCGCCAGAACAGCCCGTCTTCCGCATGGGCGGCTTCTGCGAGGTGAGCGTTGAAAAACTCAGCGGCGAACGAACGACCGTTAAACTCGGCGTCCCGCTACCTACCTCTAAATGGCACCCGATTGTGAGGCCCCGGCTGGTTTTGTGGTCGAAGCCGCAGCTGGGTATTGGCCTGCTCAAAGTCACCGGCTTTCCTGGCCAGGTGGGAATCGACGTGGCCAAGGAAATCGATCACACCATTTCGGAGCTTCGGGGTTGCGACCGCCTGATTATCGACCTGCGCGGGAATCCGGGCGGCGGCGCTGGCGGCTTGCGCCTGATGAGTTACCTGACACCCGGGAAGATTCCGGTCGGATACAGCATCACGCAGAACCGTGCGGCAAAGGGATTTAAGAAAGAAAAACTCCCTCGGTTCGGCAAAATTCCGTCGCGCAAGATCGCGCTTTACCCGCTTTTGCTACGGTACGCTTTCAGCGACCGCTCAATCGTGATGGTGACCGAAGGGCTCGGCCCGCAGCCGTTCCACTGCCGGACCGTGTTGCTCGTGAATCAGCACACCGCGAGCGCCGCCGAAACGATTTCCGGCTTTGCGAAAGAAAACAAGCTGGCAACCATTGTCGGAACAAAAACGCCGGGCCAACTCCTGGGCGGGACCGGATTCAAGATGGGGCACGGTTTTGTATTGCGAATCCCCGTGGTGACCTTCCATACCTGGAACGGAAACACAATCGAAGGTAAGGGTGTCGAGCCTGATTTCGTCGTCGAGCTATCCCGCGAGGGTCTAAGAACGGGTCTGGACGCCCAAATTCAGAAGGCTTTACAGATCATCCGTGATTTTTGAAACGGCCCTCGCCCCACCCCGTATGATCATCGAGTTTTCGACCCCCCTAAATCACAACAAGTGCGAGAGAGATTTGCCCAAAACGTGGTTCAACTTCCGGGTCGCCGACAATCCACGAACTTGGGTTCGTCATTACGAGCGCGTTTATCGGCACCGATCGGAGACTATCGAATTCCCCGACATGATCGTGACTGCTCACGATTTCCTAGAAGCCACCGCCGTGCCAAGGCGATCACCCGGAACAGGATTCCTAAATAATCGATTTAAGGTTCATCGAAAAAAACGGCGCGCCAGCTTGGGCACGCGCTTCCACCAGTTCGAACGGTCGTCGCAAAACAATCGATGTTAGTGAAGCTCCGCCCTGCTGCGAATCTGTGCCGCGTTTTTATCAATCAACTCCAAAAAGGCGCGAAGGACAACGGACGGGTTCGCTTTTTTCCAGGCGGCGACAAGCTCGACCCAGACATCATCTGGTTGCAAACGGTAGAACCGGACACCCTCCGAGCGGAGATTTCGGACACACGCCGGAACGATCGAGACGCCCACTTCCGCTTCCACGAGAGTAAGCACGGTCTGCATCAGGTTCGGCTCATTCTCAACCCACGGCGAGAAGCCGGCCTCGTTGCATATGCGCGTGATCGTATCGAAGAGGCCGGGCGCGCCTGCGCGATGAAACAAGATAAAACTGTCGTTCGCTAAATCAGCAATACGCACTCGCCGGTTCTTCACTTGTCTCGCGAGCGGCAGCACGGCCATTAGCGGATCGCGGTAGAGGCAGCGAGAGGCTAGAGTCCTGCTCTGTTCGGTGGTGAGGGTGCGGGTGAATCCAATGTCGATCAGTCCCTTCTCGAAAGCCGCCTCCTGCTGCACTGGACTAAGTTCCTGAAGGGTAAGTTTCACGCCTGGGTACAGCGCCCTGTAGGCGCGCACAAGTCCCGGGAGAAACGCATAGGTCGCAGAGCCCATGAACGCAATCGACAACCTCCCGATCTCGCCTTTCGCGGCGCGTTTCGCAGTATCGACCGCCGCCTCGGCCTGCGCAAGCGTGCGAAGGGCTTCCGCATAGAACAGCTCGCCCTCAGGCGTGAGCTGCGCGATACGCTTAGCGCGAGAGAACAGCTTCACACCAAGCTCCTGTTCCAGATCTGCTACCGTCTGGCTGATGGCCGGCTGCGCCACGTGAATGCGGCGGGAAGCTTCGCGGTAGCCCTTCCATTCGACGACAGCCGTGAAATATCGAAGATGCCGTAGGTCCATGGTGATCGTCAGCTCCTATCGATCTGATTGAAACATATGATGAATCTTCTCAACACTTCTAAGAGTCTACCGCTATGTGCGGCGTATTCAACCGCCGGACAGAAACGGAGAGCAGATATGAGCACCACAATCGAAACGAGACCCACAATCCGCGCGCGCGGACACGAGGAAACGAGGAATTCGAGGAAGTTGGCAGGCAAAGTCGCAGTGATAACAGGAGGCTCGACCGGCATGGGCCTGGCCACAGCAAAGCGCTTCGTACTGGAAGGGATGGATCATGTATTCATCACGGGCCGTCGTAAGAACCTGCTGGACACAGCCGTTGCTGAGATCGGCGAGAAGGCGACAGGGGTACAGGGCGATGTTGCCAACCTGAACGATCTGGATCGGCTGTATGAATCAGTCAAGCGGTACGGTCGAAAGCTCGACGTGATTTTCGCCAACGCGGGGATCGCACAATTGGCGCCGTTCGGAAGTGTAGGCGAACAATTCTTCGATCTTCACTTCAACGCAAACGTGAAAGGGCTGTTTTTCTCGGTGCAGAAGGGGCTTCCATTCATGAACGACGGAGGGTCCATCATCCTGAACGCGTCGATAGTGACAACGAAGGGTTTCCCAGGCCTAAGCGTTTATAGCGCGACCAAGGCAGCCGTCCGGTCCTTCGCACGAACCTGGACGAATGAACTCCGCGGGCGGCATATTCGCGTAAACGCGATCAGCCCTGGGTATATCGACACTCCAATTTTAGAAGGGTTCCAGCAAGGCGATGCGCTCATAAAGATGAAGGAAGAATTTGCAAAAAGTGTTCCGCTCGGACGGATGGGAGACCCAGACGAGATCGCAAAAGTAGTCGCATTCCTCGTCTCGGATGAGGCCAGCTATATCTCAGGCGTGGAGCTTTGTGTCGACGGGGGCGTCGCTCAGATTTAAGCCCCAGACATCCAATGTGGTAGTTGCTGAACTCGACTGACCGGTAGAAGCCACGAAAAGGTGGGAGATAATGACAATCGAAGTTGGAGGACAAAACTATGAACCAAACTGCTCAAAAGAAGGAAGGTGCTGATTGCTGGCAGCGGCCTTCTGGGTGTTGCCGCAGTTGAGAAGTTTCTGTCCGCGGGCTGGGAGGTGGTCGGCGTCTCGCTTCGGAAGCCTGAACTGCCCAGCGGTCCTATGACCGTGCCACAACCGACTTCGTCGATTGGTATTCCTCGTAACCGGGTCTTGCATTCAACCCACCGTCGTCCTGCGGTACAGAATCTACCTCGAGCAGAAACAGTACGCGCCCACAACCATTAACGTCCGGCCAGCGTGCACCCGCAGAGTTGCTTTTAAGGCTGCCGATTCCGGCCCTGTCAGGGATACCGGCCGGAGCTTTTAGGGCGTAATATAACAAAATGATAAAAGCGAATTCCCGAAAAGTTGCTTCTCCGGCGTCGATTTATATCATATTGGCTGTGGCGATGCTGGTCTCTCCTCGATTCACGCACGCGAGACCAGCTTCGGATGCCGTTACTCCGCTGCAGCCCTTTGCCGACCAGGTGCGCGAGTTGGAGAGAGACCTGGATTTCTACGGCCAGCCTCTTTCCGCTCAGGATCAGGCAGGGATCGATGCCGCGTTTGCAAACACCGACCCGCGGGTTGCTGTTTCCCAGGCAGAAAAGATTTTGGATAAATACGCTTTGGTCGAAGTAAGTATCAATCCCGAGAGCCGGGTTGATGCGAAGCGGGGTCCCGCCGCAGCAGACCTGATCCAAGACGGAGCGCGTCTGTTTCTAGTAAAAGTTGTGAACCAGGCTGGCGTTACCGCTCCATTGGAAGTACAGAGTCCAAACAGCGGTCCGGTCTACATACCGTCTACGGGAAATCCCTCTCCGGCCGAAAGACTTTCATCGGCTGATGTGCGGGAGCGCTGGGCTGAAATCTCACTTCTATCAAGATCGCTTACCCCTGCCGGCTGGGACATGGCTCCGCCCGTTCAACGGCTCTCGGGCTTTCCGCTTGAATACCGCATTCTTATGATTTATAGCCGGGACGCAGGGGAACGTTCGGCAACCCTGGCGTTCGATGTGGGCCAGGGAACTCAAGATGTAGGCTTCATGAACGAAGTCCGCATTCTTTTCAAGATTGCTCCGGCTCATTCGATCGCACTGCACGTATACGATGAAAACGGACAGCGTACTATGGCGTCATTTGTTTTCGAAGACGCGCAGAACCGGATATACCCCAACCCAGCGAAACGGCTAGCACCCGACTTTTATTTCCAGCCTCAAGTTTATCGCTACGATGGCGAATCGGTCTCGCTTCCGCCTGGTTCCTACGCGGTGACCTACACGGGCGGGCCAGAGTACATCACTGAGACAACCCACTTCACGGTGAACGTCGTGGGTCCCAAAGCGCTGACGTTCCACCTGAAGCGATGGATCGATCCGGCCAAATTCGGGTGGTATTCTGGTGATGACCACATTCATCCCGCAGGCTGTTCGCATTACGAGAATCCGACTCAGGGCGTCTTACCAACAGACATGGATCGCCAGGTGCTTGGCGAACACCTGAACGTCGGCGCCACGCTCATTTGGGGGCCGTGTTTCTATTATCAAAGCCAATTCTTCCGGGGCCGGCAGAACAACCCTGTTTCGAGACCCTATTGCCTGATGCATTATGACCTTGAGGTCTCTGGATTTCCGTCCAGCCATTGCGGCCATCTTGTGCTGCTTAATCTCAAGAAGTTGCTGTATCCGGGCACAAAGCGGATTGAAGATTGGCCCACGTGGGACTTGCCGGTGCTGCGCTGGGCCAAGTCGCAAGGTGCGGCTGCCGGCTTCGCCCACTCGGGCTGGGGCCTGAAGGTGGCAGGAAGCGCACTGCCGAACTATCAAATTCCCAGTTTCGACAGCATTGGAGCAAACGAATACATAGTGGATGTGACTTACCCCAACACCGTCGACTTCATCTCCGCGGGAGATACCCCTTACGTTTGGGAGTTGAATATTTGGTATCAAACCCTGAATGTAGGCTTTCGCACGCGGCTTTCCGGAGAGACCGATTTCCCATGCATTTACGATAGCCGGGTGGGGGAGGGACGCACGTACGCTAAGATCGATGGGCCATTAACATATGACAAATATGTGAAGGCGGTCGAAGACGGAGCCGTGTATGTTTCTGACGGACGCAGTCACCTGATGGACTTCAGCGTCAACGGGACGCAGATGGGAACCCGCGGCAGCGAGGTGGATCTTGCCGCCCCAGCTACCGTCAAGGTAAGCGTCAACGCAGCGGCCTACCTCGATTCGATTCCCCGCTCGCCAGGACCGGCCCACTACGATTTCAACCAAGCCCCTGTCTCTCCGGGCCAGAGCATTCAAAGCAGGCCCTATGATGAGAAGCCCTATTGGGACCTCGAGCGATGCCGTATCGGCGACACACGAAAGGTGGCGGTTGAACTCTTGGTAAATGGAGAACTGGTTGCGAAGAGGGACATCGTCGCCGACGGAACAGTGCAGAAGCTCAACTTCAATGTGGCAATCAAAAAGAGTAGTTGGATGGCCGTGCGGATCCTACCCTCATCGCATACCAACCCAATCTTTGTAATTGTCGGAGGGCGGCCCATCCGCGCCTCCCGCCGCAGCGCCGAATGGTGCCTGGCAGGAGTGAACCAGTGCTGGACGCAGAAATCACCGTTGATCTCTAGTACGGAATTACCAGCCGCAAGACAGGCCTACGACCACGCCCGGCAAGTGTACCAGCAATTGATTTCTCAATGCAGCGAATAGTCTCGGAGTCCGTTTCGGACGTTTTGGTTGGCGCGCGTGTTACGGGAACTTCAAACAGAGCCTGTAATCTCTGTGAGCGCCACGCTCTGCCAGCAGCGCCTAAATTCCGCGGCCTCGATTTGCGTATCCGCCGAGACGAGCGCCATGAAGGGGCGCGAGCGGGAGCTCTTGGGTGCATCGTCGAAGCGACAAAATCAAGGTGTACAAGGTGCGCGGGACACGCGGCTCGACTGTAGGCGATCTGCGCGTTGATTCATAAGGCGACAGCGGTCGGTAACTGATGGAGATTTATGATTCTGAAACAGTACTACCTGGGCTGTCTAGCCCACGCTTCCTATCTGCTTGGAGACGAAGCCAGTGCGACAGCTGTCATCGTTGATCCGCAACGTGACATCCAGCAGTATCTGGCTGATTCCGACGAAGCTGGACTTCAGATCCGCCACGTCTTTCTCACCCACTTCCACGCCGACTTTGTCGCCGGCCATCTAGAATTGCGCGACCGATGCGGTGCGGTGATCCATCTCGGCTCCTATGCCCAAGCGGAATACACCTTCGTAGCGATGAAGGACGGCGATACGCTCGCCTTGCCCGGATTGCGCTTGCAAGTTCTCGAAACTCCCGGCCATACCATCGAATCCATCTCGATCCTGGTGTTTGATCTTTTGAAAGACCCTGCAAAACCGTACGCTGTTCTTACAGGCGATACACTATTCATTGGAGACGTCGGCCGGCCTGACCTGCGCGCGTCTCTTGGGTGGACAGCCAACGACCTGGGCGCCCGCCTTTACGAGTCGCTGCACGGCAAACTTTTGACGCTACCCGACGAGACCCTCGTCTACCCGGCACACGGCGCTGGCTCGCTCTGTGGGAAGCAGCTTTCCTCTGATACGGTCTCTTCGCTGAGAGATCAGCGGCGCTTCAATTACGCGTTGCAGCCGATGTCGAAGGAGGAATTCGTTCGTCTCGTCACAGCCGACCAACCCGACGCGCCACCTTACTTCACTTACGATGCCATCCTCAATGCGCGCGAGCGTCAGACACTCGACAAGAATCTCGAACGGGTTCTCCATCCCGTCGATCTCGACGAGGTCCTTCGCATGGGAGACGCAGGCGCTCAGATCCTCGACGTCCGTGACCCTACGGAGTACGCCAAGGGTCACCTTGCGGGGAGCATCAACATCGGACTCGGTGGGCAATACGCTACTTGGGCGGGTACGGTGCTCGATCGCTCGAAGGCCATCGTGATCATTGCTGAGCCCGGACGTGAGCAGGAAGCGGCTGTGCGCCTGGGCCGCATCGGTTTCGATCACATCAAAGGCTACCTGCAGGGGGGTATGGAAGCGCTTGCTGATAGACCCGACTTAGTATGGCCGACGGAGCGCGTCAGCGCCCCCATGGTGGCAGAAAGGTTGGTGAGCACCGACCCACCTCTGCTGCTTGATGTCAGAAATCCGCGCGAATGGTCCGCAAAGCATATTGAAGGCAGCGTGAACATCCCTCTGAACCAGTTGCAAGAGCGACTCGGCGAGGTTCCCCGCGACCGCCGCATTGCCCTCCATTGTGCGGGCGGATACCGATCCTCGATCGCCGCCAGTATCCTGCATCAGCATGGGATCACTCGGGTGGTCGAGATGGCCGGCGGAATCGCCGCTTGGGATGCCGCCAGACTACCAGTGGTTCCGCAAGCCTAGCTGGGCGCGTGAGGTCTATGTTGTCGCAGAAACATCGGGCGGATACTGATACAGACGTTAACGGTGCTATAAGAGGGTTGGTCTGCACTACATCGAGTTTTCAGATTAGTCGTATTGAAAGCACAAAACGAATCCTGTTATTGACAACAGGTGGCCTTGCCGATCAACTTGGCACCTGCAACTACTGCGCCGACCGCTTCTTCCGCCGCAAGTTGAACTGGTGGCTGGCCGAAACCAGGACCCTCTGGCCGGAGTGCTCCGCCGTCATTTCTAAAGATGGCCGCATGCTCATTCTTAGATCGTCGAAGAAAACTCCCGCCGTCTCTGCTGTAGCATCCGTAGCGTCCAAAAACTGAGAGCAATCACAGTTCGCGGCCAGGGCGTGTGAGTCTGGTCGCGAATTGGTGCCTGATTTCGCCTCGGTCGGTGTCGCTGATTTAACCAGCCAGCGGGGTGAGGTTAGCAGTAATCGAATGGGATCCATTGCCATGCGCATTATGGCAACATAGCATTCCGAAATGCTCCTTCCAGGCGCGCCAAACTCGGCCGAGCAAGTCATTCTGCTGTCAGGGGAATCAGATATTTGGGCACAACGCCCCTTGTATCTACACGAGGATCTTGACATAACGTCCCACCTCGCTGATATCTTTTTGAGTGAGGCAACTCCCGATGATTTCACGTCTTGCGGCTTCCATTGTCTGCCTCGCGCTGCAGCGCGAGCCCACAAGGAGGTGGCAGAGTTTTAGAAGGCTGTTTCTTCCAATGGGAGGCCTCGTTGCACTGCTTACCCTGCCGCTGATCGCACACGATATCATCACGACAAAACTTACATATACTCGGGATATTTCCAGGATCTTCGCCCAGCATTGCGTTTCATGCCATGGACAGGATTCCTCGATTCCCCTCACTTCTTATCAGGAAGTCCGCCCGTGGGCGGTCGACATCAAAGAGCAAATATTGGCACGGTCAATGCCGCCCTGGGGTGCGGTGAAAGGATTTGGCGACTTAGCGCCGGATAGTGGCCTCACCCAGGAGGAAATCCTGATTATTTCTGCGTGGGTTGTGGGCGGCGCGCCGCAAGGAGATCCTGCGTTTCTGCCTAAGCGAAACCCAGACCCAGCGCCGACGGCTCCCCGCGTGCGAGTCGCAGATTCTCTAGCTGTCTTCACACGTACCGAGCTTCGACGTCCTTTTGAGCTTGCCGGCATCAGACCCCAGCCCGGGAAATTGGTCCATTCCGACCGGATTATCGCCCGCCTGCCCGACGGGAGCATCGAACCCCTGCTCTGGCTTTATGATTATGACCCGAAATGGAAGCGTGTATTCTGCTTTCGCAACCCTCTGGCCCTGCCGGCCGGCACCCTGATCGAGGCCTCCACGCCCCTGCGGTATTCTCTGGAAACACCGGTTACAGTTGCTTCATCGGAACGGTAAACACGACGGTATTTACCACTCCTTGGCGCTGAAACTGCGTCCAGATTTTATACATTCCGGGCCGCGGAAAAATGATGTTGAACTGAGCCACGGGACCGCCGTCGGCGAAAAACGGATGGAGATGAATGAGGTCGACAAGGTCTTCACTGACTGCCAGCATGTGCGCCCACGCACCCAGGTAAGGCTCGAGCCCGGCTGCAGGATCGAGCGTATAAAACAACCTGGTTTCGAGCCCTGCAAAAGGCTCTAACGGGTCAAGCCGCAGTGATGCCGTAAGGTTGAGAGATTTGGAAGGAGCGAGTGATGCTTTCAGTCGAGCCGCCTCGCCTCTCCCTGAGACAAAGAGGGTCTGAGCGGCTAATTGTGGCACGGATCCGGAAGGATAGTAGTCAGCAAGTAGGCGGTACATTCCGGGATACGGCAATCGCACCTGTACCCGGAAAGTGCCGTCAGGCTGAAACGTGGGATGAATGTGTGCGAAGAATAGAAGATTCTCGCTCACCACAAAGAGGTGCATCAGTTTCTGATGAACGATCTCAAAGCGACTGACGGGGCCCCCTGTCTGCGGATCGAGCACTCGGAAGGTGAGCGTTGCCACCGCGCCGGGCTTCAACAGGTGTGGGGAGCAGTAAAGTTCAAGGGGATATTCGACCCGATCCGGCACGTGCAGCACTAGCTTTTGGCCGCAGCGCGGGCAGATACCCGGCTTATCAGAGTGTACATCGGGATCCATTGGGCAGGTCCAGTCGCCAGGAGGAGGGGGATCGAGGCCACGTTGCTGCGCGCCGGAAGCAGCCTGCGCCGCACCGGTGAGGATCGCCGGTGCGGACAATAGGGTCATAAAGGCCCGACGGTTGACTGCAGTGCTTTTCACTCTGGAAAATTCCTGACTAAATTGGTCACCGGGTTACCCTGCCAGCTTCTCGCGGGGCGGTTCCGCGGGCGGAAAGGTCATCCTCACGGCTCTTGGCCTCTGGCGCGCTGGTGGCCGTTGCAGAATCTGACAAACCGGTGGTCTTTGCCAGCGACACCGGAGGCCTTTGATTCACGAGTTGTGGGTCAGCGAATGCCAGCCAGAAGCCCATCATCTCTTCGTTGCTGGGTTCGCCCCAGCGGATCGTTTTCGATGGATCAGGGTTCAGCGGATTATTGATTGAGTTGTCGAAATAGGCAGTGGATACGATCATGGTGCCTTTCGGCAGCAAAAATTGGTGCCTCAAGAAATAGGTCTGCTGCCAGCGAAAGTCGTAATGGGGCACTTTCATTAATACCTTCAAGTGCCCATCCGGGAAGACAGCCGTGGTTATCATGCTCTTTCCACGAAAGTGCATGTGCGCCGTGAAAGCAACTGCAATCACGTCCTTGGGAAGCGTGAAGCAGGAAGTCACGCGGTGGTTTGCATCGTTCGGCGGAATTCGAAACAGATTATTCCAGATCTCATATTGTGCTACCTCGTGCTTTACGGGCTGTTTGGCAAACACCAGTCCAATCCGCGTGCGATCCCTTACGGACACGCCTAACCGGTTGCTGTAATGAATCTGGAATTGCAAATAGGATCCTGCAGGAATCTTCAGGGCATATCCCGGTGGCCGCGTTTCCGCGAGGTGCCCGGGCAGATAGATCGCAGGAACAACATCCAGATATCCGGATGGCTTGCCAGGGAATCCACCGCCCTCCGGCGCCGAGCAACCGTCGTCTAACACCAGAACATCGGGCCTGAGATGTAGTACTTTCCCCGTTCGGTAATGATACTTATCCACGCCTTCATCGGCCGTCGCATGATCGGCCACCATCGCCGGCACTTTATTCGCACTGACTACGCTCACCGTCGCATGATGAACCACACGCCGGTCGCCCGGCAGCACTTCCGCTGCCTGCACCCATTTGTCCTCGGTGAAGTGCGTAGGAACGTAGATGTACTCGTAATCGTCCTGGTTCCCCGCCTTCACAACGGTCTCAGGAATGGTGAACACAACATCCGGCTTGATGTGCCAACCGCTTGAGTATACGGGAGCGGGCGGCAGATCGTTTGGATTCCCCTCTGGGGCACCTTGTTTCACCCATGCCTGAATAGTAGCGATATCGGTATCGGAGAGTCTCGGATCGTTCAGGAACTTACCCGCCGGCGAGTCAGCGTGCCAGGGTGGCATCGTCCCCTGCACGACAGCTTCCCGAATAGCCGCAGCCCAGGGCCGAACCTCTTTATAGGTCAGCAACGACATAGGGGCAATATCGTTCTGATGGTGGCAAACAGCGCAGTGCTGATAAAGGATGGGAGCGACATTCTTACTGAATGTGATTTCCTTTTGGACGTTGTTTTGCCCGACCGCGATCGCGACTCCCCCCAAGACCGTCACCACAAAGACAATCAGCGAACGCTTCGAGAAGTTCATGCTGGCCTCCAATATACAACCGGCAGCAAAGTTTCAATTGAGACTTGATGAAGCTAAGGAAGAAAGCATGCAGGTTCCACGCGTGCCCCCACTTAGCGTTAGCCCCCACCCGGGTCCGCGTCCGAGTTCGGATGGACTCTTCCAAAAAACCTGCTCACATTACATGCCGATTCCGGTTACCTGTCAAGCATGAGTTGCAAAACATTCTCACTGTAGCGAACTGAGGTGTCGGTGCGAACTGCACGCCGGCGACTGACGGTATCCTCGAAATTCGATTGCCAGAGGAAATCGGCTTGTAGGTCCAATCAGTTTACCTCACATACGTCGCCGCCGCCCAGATTCAATTACCGATGGACAACGGCCACACTGTCATCCGTTATTTGACACAAGGCGATTTCCCAACAGTTATCCGGACCTCGTTAAGGGCGTTTTTTCGTTCCTGACACACCGTGCAAGGATCCAAAAGCGCGGGTAGCCCGTTTACCGGCAACTCGGATTGTTGGTGTGTCCGGAAGCGAGGATCGCGACGGCACATCCTTGACTAAACAGTTGCCGACCAGGGAGGAGTTATCCGCTGAAGGTGTGAGCCAACTTCCGGGTGGCCGACGATCCACTCGGAGTGCGGCCTGTCACTTCCGCGGATCGCGCATTACCCGGTAACTTGACGCCCGACTGCACGGCTTCCGGTTGGGATGTCAGCCCCACGCGTTCGGCAAAACACTTCCTAACTTACAGGGTCTGGGCGAACTTCAGAGTTGCTGACTGTTCGCTCAATTTGGGTCGCTTGGCAGATCGTCAAGCTGGCCAAGAAGTTCGGCGCACAGTTCCAGCAATCGCAGCGCCTCTCTCTCCGCTAATCGATATGCAGCTTGTTGGGTTGGCAGGCTCGAGGAACCATTTCGTTTCCGTGGTAGTCTATCGGCAGGCACACCCAGCAGATCCGGCCAAATCGTATACTGGGAGATAACGCCCTGTGCTGCGCTCTGGATGTCAAGAACCAATTCAGCGATCCGAGGTGGAAACTCCCTTCCGAACAGACCCAGAAGACGGTCCCCGATTTCAATCGAGGCTCCAAGGCTGGCGCATAAGCAGCCCCAATCGGATGAATCAATGTCTCGAATTTGTGATATTTGCTGCGGAAGGATGTCGCGGGCAACTCGAATCATTCTTGTCCGCAAGATCCTAAGGTCCAGACTTGGCTCGTCGGGATCATCAACTACTCTCGCGCTTACCTTAAGCGTACTGCGGATGGACGTGATGCACGCATTTGCCAGCGCGAAGAGCCGCTTTGCCGCTCTTGATCGTAAGCCCGCCCAGCGAAGGTCTTGACGCCTCTGTAAGACCGTATCGATGTAAGCCACAGTAAGAATACTTCCGACAAAAGTCGCAGCGAGACTTACCAAAAGGTCGTGAGGGAGCCCGCGGAGGTAGTAACTCACCACGACCAAAGCGCTCGCGGCGAAGGAGAGCGGCAATATCAACCGCTTCAGTATGTAAGGGCGATCAGTCATTGTCGCGGTGCTCTCACAACCGTGTGCGGACGAGAGCACCTACCACGCACGCAACGGTTTAGGCAGAGCAAAATGTGGCAGCCAAACTCGGGTCTCGTTGGGCGCACTGGCCCCCGCGCCCGCCGCGTTAACGCTACGCCACAGGGTTGCGGGAAGGTTCAAGGTCTGCTCGAATCCTATGAGAGTGGCGTAGCACAGGGTTCGGCACTTTCGACCTCTGCGGCTGGTAAACTTGAAACGGGCCAAGGGCCGGCGGGTTTCCGAAAAGAGAACCTCTGCCCTCCGCGCTCTAAGGGTAACGTATCAGGGTGCAGGTCGCGGTTCGCTAGCCTCCCCTATGCGTGGACCTCAACAGCAGCCGAATCATAGCGAACATCCGGTGAAAGAGATAGTCAACCTGTGCAGACTCGCATATAGGAGGCTTGCCGACCTCAGTGTGCCGGATCATCAGGTTGTTGCCGATGAAATTCAACTCGCGCGCTTCAGTTTCCAACCTCTCGCGGAGAACCGGTTCGGCGGCACTCTTGTCGAGTATTGCCTTGACCTGTGCGGACTTGTCCCTGCCTTTCTCTATCGTCTTTAGTCGCTCCCATGCGTCCCAAAGCTTCTCAAGTCCCTCCTTTCGAACGTTCAACGAGCGGTTTAGAAACTTCTCGCGGGCCGTTTCAAGTAACCGGTCTAGGTCTGCATCGCCGGTCCTGAATACCGTGCTGGCCAGGGCTTCTTGAAGACCGGAGGGTGCCATCCGCTGAACTTCTCCATCAGTGAGTTCGAAAGCCAAGCCATTCCGCTCAAAGAATCGGTTAACTTCGTGCTCGAATCTGGCTCTCCCTTTCTTTTCGTCGTAGCTGAAGTGGCTGTGCCCGAAGAATTGGTGGTATGCATACGGCTCGGGCAGCCCAGCGTGCTCGTAAAGGAACTCAACCAAGTCGAACAACTGAGCGTCGCTCGGCAATTCCCCGTTTTCGTTCGGCCACACACGCGGCGAAACAACGTTGTAGGCTGCCAGACCGGCTCGGAGCTTCTCCAAGTCACACCCTATGCTTCTGCCGCCGCCGTCCGGGCATTCCTCCGAGAATGCTCCGCCGAATAGATTCTCGTCGATCTTGGCATTGATGACAGTCAGAAGCCCTCGTGTTAGATCACCGTCAAGCTCTTCCTTGACCCGTGGCTCGCTCATGCCGTGGCGCTCTGTAAACAGTTTCTTCATTTGAAATCCAGCTTGAAGGGCTTTACAAGGGCGCATTATACCAAAGCGAATGTCTCCGAGGGGCCTCTGTCGCGGACGGTGCGGTCACCTGGTTGTATAGCCGGCACGTCGTACATCTGTCGTATTACCTTTTGACATTCCGAGCGGATTACGCACTAGTCGGAAGCTGATCCTCCACAACGTCGCAAACGATGCGATGCATGCGTCACCTGCGGTCAGTCACAAGACGATTGATCGGGGCTGCAAGGAGGATTCTCCACCAGCGTCGTCTTGGGATCGACGGGCAGGAGCAAGGGCGGCCGGGGGCTCTGCGAAAAATCAAAATCATCCATGAGATTTCCGAGCTTCGGGCTGTTTTCCCGCACGTCCGGCCTGGAGTCGGGTCGCCCATCCGTCTTGGGGTCGAGCCGCTGGCCATTGAGAAAAACGTCCTCGATGAATTTGAGGTAAGCGTCAGGGCTGAGCGTCTGATGATCAATATAGCCCTGTTTGGCATAAGGGCTGATCAGCAGTCCCGGCACTCGGATGCCGTAGCCCAATGAATCCGCCCGCGGAGGAACCACGTGGTCGTAGAACCCTCCCCAGTCGTCCCAAGTGATGAAGATGGCGGTGCTCTTCCAGTCAGGGCTTTGCATCGCGGCATCCACAATTCTTGTCACGTAGGATTGCCCCACGCTCACTTTGGCGGGAGGGTGCTCGCTATCATTGCCGTTTGGGGAAATCCAGGAAACGGAGGGCAGTGTTCCCTCTTTGGCGGCCACGTAAAAGCCGCTCAGGTCTTCGACGTCGGCCAATTCATTATCCTGATGCACATCTGTAAAACCGGGCAGCACGTTCCAGATGACGGGAACGCCGCTATTGGCATTTGCAGCCCTCGAGTGGGCGCGGGGCATCCGGAAGCGTCCCCCAGTCGGCTGCCCCCCAGCAGGCGGCGGCAGCGCGCCGTGGTCCAGGTAGTAAACCCAACTCACATGCGCTTTGTGCAACAGGTAGGTTATATCCGTCCACGCGAACGGCGTTGGATTCTTCAGCGTCCGATCCTTGGGCATGAGAGCGCTCACGCAGCTCATGGGATTATCGGATTGGCCGCAAGTTGCCGACCACGCGGAAACAAGATACGTGTGCGACGGAAAACTCCAGGAATGCAGCGCCTCAAACATGTGGTCCTGCAGCACAAACTGTTTTGCGTAGGCCCAGTAATTCGGGATGTCTCCTCCGTCGTGGTATCCCATAACTGGATCAGACTCTTTTGGGTCAGTGGGCTGCTTGCAGTAGTCGCGAGCCCACTCGAGCGGATATAAACCGAAGCCTCCCTCTGCCTGGACTTCTCTGATGAACCCATTCATCGCTCCATTCTCAACAACAGCCAAAGACTGTTCTGCGGCATGCGGTCCGCCGCAGTTCACATCGTTGTGGTCGAGATAAGGCTTGACGCATTCTCCCGTCTTCGGATCGGGAACACAAACCGTCGGCGCTCCGTTGCGCATCGGAATCCCATCCGCCCCGGGATACGTGCCAAAATACGAATCGAATGAACGATTCTCCTGGAAGATGATGATGACGTGCTTGATGGGAATGCTCGTGGGGTCCGAGAGATCAACTTTTTTGTTCGCGGCTCGGACTCGCGTGGCAGAAGCCACGAGCACGCCCGTCGCCAGCACCAGGAACGCACAGACTCCAATCCCCCAACCGCAGCGACAAGTCTGCTCCTGCATCGTAAGAATCCTCCTTGATCTAGACGTTCTTTGCCGTACAAGAATGCATTTGTACAAGCCCGATGCTACATCTGCCCCGAAAACAATACAAGCGCAGACCCTTGTTCTTGCGCCACCGGAAATACTGCTGGAGCGTTTTTTCACTCAGCGCCTAATGCAGCAGTGTCAGGCGAGTCCTCACACCATCAGTTCGTATCGGGATACCTTCCGCCAGTTCCTGAAGTTTACCGAGCAGTGATTACACAAGGCACCGTCACAGCTAGATTTCCAGGAGGTCGATGCGCCCTCGATCATGGCGTTTCTGGATCATTTTGTGTTTTTTTGCGATTTTTTTAGAAAAATTTTGCTTCAAAATAGGGCTGCGAGGAGGGGCAAAATGCGTCAAGAAAATCGCCTTAATTCGGGCTTTGCGGTTGCGCGCCCGTTCCCTCTGCCCGCGCGATGAGCGCCCGCACGAGGTCATCTTCAGGGTCGATGGCGAGCTCCTGCTTCATGGCGCTGAGCGCATCGGCGTAATCATGCGCGCCGATGTAAACGAGAGCCAGCCGCTTGTAGAGACGCGGTGCATAGGGATTCAGCGCGATGCCCCGCTTGAGAATCGAAATGGCCGCGACCGTCTCGCCCGAGTGCGCGAGTAATTCCGCTTCGAGCTCGTAATCTGAGTCGAGTGCCGATCCGGCTTTGATTGCCTCGCCCAGCTTATCTTTGGCCGCAGCCAGCGCATCAGCCGTGCCTGCCGCCAAATCCCGGCGAGCCAGCGCGGAGAGAATCAGCGGGTTGCCGGGCTGCGAGATCGCCAACTGATCGAGCAAAGCTTCGTATCGCGCTTTGTACGCCGGATCCTTCGCCATCAGCTCGCCATAGACTTGAAAGAGGACCATCGCGGGCGGCGCCGCGCGCTCACCAAGCGCGGCGTCGACATATACCAGGTCCGGCAGGGCGGCGGTGGTCTGGTGAAACGCGGCCTGCGGAAAAGGCTCGCCCGAATAGGCAATGATGCGGTGGTTGGTGAGCGCCGAGTGGGCAATGCGCTCAAGCTTTTGCTGCGGCATATGGCAGCTAATGCAATTGTCAGACGCGGCTCGCCGATTGGTCATTGGCAACGTGCAACTGCGCAGGGTATGGCAGGTGAGGCATTTCGTACGGTAGTAAGCGGGCGCCTCAGCGGCTGTTGGTTCAAAATGTGGATCATGGCAGGTGATGCAACTCATGCGGCCCCGGCTCGCGCGGTAGCACTTGCTGAGGATCATGAGCTGATAATGCTGGAGTAGCGGCGACTGAGGCGGAGACGCGGGCGTAAAGGGCGCGGCGAAAATCGCCACCGTGCGGCTCAGCGGCTCGCCGGGCCGGAAGTCCGCATAACTTTTTCCGGGCTGAAGCACGCGCGTATCGCCCGCCTGGTGGCACATCATGCAGGTGTTGTCGGCAAGCCATCCCGGAAGCTGAGCAGGGTTGACAATCGTCAGGTCCACCGGCCCTTTGAGGGGCGCGCCAGCGCGCCGCTCGGCCACGTGCAGTTGTCCCGGTCCGTGGCAATTCTCGCAGCCAATGGCCAGTTGCTCAAAAGGCGGATTCCGATACAGGCCCGGACGATTTTCGATAGGCCGCGCGCGCCCGCTATGGCACACGATGCAGGCCTCAGGCACGGGACGGAGAAAGCCATAATCGGCGAATTCGTAGCCCGGGGAAAGACTCCAGGCGCGGGACAGGGTGTAGTAGGAGAGGGGTGCTTCGAAAAGGTAATCGCCCTTCCGCACGAGGTACCCATACCCGTTTTGCCCCGCGCCGATGACGTAGGCAATGCGCTCGGCATCACGGAAAACGCGCCCCCCGCTTGCATCCGGCTCCGATTCCGCTTGAAAAAGATCGCCGTTCCGGCGAAACGCCTCGAATAAGCGATGGAATTTTTCTGATTGGATGGTAGCGGGCGTCGGCGGAGAAGCGGGATCATCGGCGGGTACAGTCATCGACTGCCCCATCGCTGTTTTCACATACTCGTTATAAATACCGGCGTGGCATTCAGCGCAAGCTTTGGAGCCGACATATTTGACGCCGGACTCGGTGTTTAAATAGGCGACCGCGGCCGCCCCACGATGCCCTTGCGCCGCCGCCTCGCGCGCACCAAGCGTCAGCGCCGGCAACAGGCAAAGCAGCGCGGCGGCGCAACCATTTCTGAGAGTCATGATTCCTAGGCCTGGAGGGCGGCGCACGCCGCGAAATCGGATACAATGCTTGCCTGCGCGCGCAGGCCAAAAGCGCGCTCAGCCAAGGAGCCTATTGTATGCCCTCTCACGTGATCCGCGGCATTGAAACCCGCGATGCGCGATTTCCGCTGCCGCCCGCGGCCGGAGTTGATGCGGTCCACTCCGGCTCGGAATACGCCTTCGCCGTCACGCGTCTGGCGACCGACACCGGCGCAAGCGGCGCCGGCATCGCGCTGACGCTGGGCGAGGGCAATCAACTGGTGTGCGAGGCCATCCGGCTGCTCGCCGCGCCGCTGGCCGGAAAGGAAATCGAAGAGTTGATGTCCGGCTTCGGAAGCACGGTGAATCAACTGGCGGAGCATCCACAGCTCCGTTGGCTGGGGCCGCACAAAGGCGTGGTGCACCTCGCGCTGGCGTCGATTGTCAACGCCTGCTTCGATCTGTGGGCCAAAACGCGCGGCGTTCCGCTTTGGAGATTGCTGCTCGATTTGAGTCCGGAGCAAGTGGCGGCGCTGCTTGACCTCACCTATCTTGAAGACGTCTTGACCCGCGAAGCCGCGCTGGCGCTGCTCAAGCGGGAAGCACCGGGCCGGACTGCCCGCGAAAGCGTGCTGCGAGACGGCTACCCCGGATACGACACGTCGGTGGGATGGTTCCAATATGAAGATGTACAAGTAATGGAGAACGCGCGCCGGTCGATGGCCGAGGGCTTCCGCGCGTTCAAATTGAAGGTCGGCTCGCGCGACGGCGAGCGCGATGTGCGCCGCGCCGCGCTGCTGCGCGAGACGGTAGGGCCGGAGGCGCGCCTTATGCTGGACGCCAATCAGCAATGGACGCTGCCGCAGGCGCTCGAAATGTGCGGTCGGCTGCGCTGTGCGGCGCCATATTGGATCGAAGAGCCGACGCATCCCGACGACGTGGCCGCGCACCGGGCGCTGGCAGAAGCCGTCGCGCCGGTCTCCATTGCGCTCGGCGAGCACGTGCCCAACCGGGTGATGTTCAAAAATTTCATTCAGGCCCAGGCGGTCAATATTGTGCAGGTGGATTGCACGCGCGTGGCAGGCGTGAGCGAATTTATCGCCGTCAGCTTGATGGCTCGCCAAGCCGGGTTGCCGGTGATTCCTCACGTCGGCGACATGGGGCAGATTCATCAGCATCTGACGATTTTCAACCACATCGCTCTCGGCCATGAACAGTTATTTCTCGAATATATCCCCCATCTGAAGGATCACTTTGTCGATCCCGCCGAGGTGCACGACGGCATTTATCTTTGTCCCCAGCGCCCCGGGGCCGGCACGGAGCTTCGATAAAGCCGCGCAGCCCTCAGGGCGCGGCGGGCGGGGCCGTGGATTCGCGGATGCGCAGCTCGGCGCGAAGGCGCACTATGTCGTCCGCATCCTCCTCCGCGCCTGGCTGCGCCTGGATTTTACGTAGCAGTATTTCCATCGCGCGTCGTCCCAGTTTGTACGCCGGCTGAGCCACCGTGGCAAGCTTAGGGGAGAACATTCTGGCCCAGCTAAATCCATCGAGTCCCACGACGAAGTCGTCGAAGCCGAGAACGCTAATTTGCTTGGGGCACTCGAGTCCGCTTTCTGCCAGCGCGCGCATCAGGCCCAGCGTCATTTCATAATTGAGCGAAAAGATGGCGGTGGGCGGCAAGGCCATCTTCACCAATTCCAGCGCGCATTGGTACCCTTCTTCCAGCTTAAAGTTGCCGCGCTTGAGATATTCTTCGCGCACCGGCAGGCCGGCTTCGTTCATGGCCTTGCCGAAGCCCTCGATGCGCTCATCCGAAGTGGATATATCCGGCGGCCCTGCGATGATGCTGATCCGCTGATGGCCCAGCCCGACCAAGTGCTGGGTGGCTTCGTAGGCGGCGAGCGCGTTGTTGGTGGTCACCACCGTGCGAGAAGCCTCCAGGGATGCGATCAAAGAGCACCAGCAGCACAGTGCGCGGCGCAAACCAGCGATGGGCGAAGTGCGGATCTTCCGACGCCAGCAGAATGCCGTCCACCCGCCGTGAGATCATCGTGGTGAGGTGGCTCTTTTTCTGGCTCGAGTCCCCACGGGAGTTGCAAATCAAAACCGAGAAGCCTTCCTGGCCCGCCCAATCCTCCGCGCCCCGCAGCGCTTCGGCGAAAAAAGGGCTGGCGATTTGCGGCACGGGTCGGATTCATTCCAAGGAATCGGCGGATTGAGGGCGTTCGACCATCTTAACCTCTTTGAGCCGCTTGAGCGCCTGATCCATATGGCCGACCATGGCGAGGCGGGCGCCTTCGGCATCGTGCTGTCGGATGTGATCGAGGATCGCCGAATGCTCTACCAGGGTGAACCGCCAGAAGGGTGTCTTATGGGATCCCGCCGCATACATCCGCTGCATGATGCGGATGGTGATAACCGAGACGGAATTGACGAGAGCCAGAAAGAGCGCGTTGTGCGTGGATTCCGCCAAGCGCATGTGGAACCTAAAGTCATGCTGAGCATACTCGGCGGCAGGAGCGTTTTCTTGCCGGAGCGCCGCCACTTCCGCCTCCAGCGCGGCGACTTCGTCCGCGCCGGCGCGCTCCGCAGCGAGGCCGGCCACTGTAATTTCCAAGACGCGCCGCACTTCGTAGATTTGCTCTGCGCCGAGGCGTTTCGCCCGCACCAACAAGTCCATCGAGTCGTGAAAAATGCCCGGCCCCAGGGCGCGGACAAACGTGCCCGATCCCGACCTCACCTCAAGCAGGCCTCTAGCGGTAAGCGAGCGCACCGCCTCGCGTACCACCGTGCGGCTGACGCCCAGCATGTCGCCCAGCTTGCGCTCGGGGGGGAGCAGTTCGCCGGGCGAAAGCGATCCCTCGACAATCAGCGCTTCAAGCTGCTCTTTGGCGCGCTCCACGAGGCTTTTCGTCCGGGAAATGGGGGCGAATGGCACTTTCGATTCTGTCCTGACGGCGCGCGATGGCTTCAACACGTCATTTTTGCCGGATAATTGTATTAAAAATCCCGATCTATAATATGGCATACACAAGTCTAATTTGAAAGAAGTGTTTAGACCTTCTAATCAGCTTCATGTAAAGCTTGTCCCCGGGACAAGGGAAACCTGCCGGGTAGATATCGGCTCAAAGTCTCACTCCAGCAGCGATATACAACGTTTGGATCCGTATCTCCGACAATCGCAGAGATGCGAAACCCTACTATGTTTTTGTAGGCTGAATAATATAATCTCTTGACAACGGCGTATCTGCATGATGGAATACCAAGCCGAGCCAAATGGTGCGGTGCGAGAACTATGGTCGTTTGTCATTCTAAGCTTCTTCCTAAGTGGTTTGCACAGAGGACTCAAGGCGAGGGATCGGGTTGCTGCGCGCCGGCATGAGGGCCGGTAACGTGAGGCAGCTTCAATTGTTATTTGCGCGATTCGCATCGGAGGTTGTCATGAGGAATAAATGCGGGGTCGTCATGGGCGGATGGGCAGCCTTGGCGGCAATTTCGCTAATCTGCACTATCTCTATTTTCCCCGGGCGAGCGGCGGCGCAGGTTGCGTCCGCCGGGATCAACGGCACGGTGACAGATTCCTCCGGGGCCGTGGTACCTGGAGCCTCAGTGACATTGACCAATGTCAATACCAGCGCCCGGCGCGTTACGGTTTCTAACAATGTAGGGAACTACACCCTTGTGGATATCCTCCCCGGAACCTACACGCTCGAGGCCAGGAAGAGAGGTTTTGAGACGCAGCAGCAGGCCGCGTTCACTCTGAGCGTGAACCAAACCGTCACGTATAACTTCACCTTGCCGGTGGGCGCCGCGACGCAGACGGTGACCGTTTCGGCGAGCGCCGCCAAGCTGCAAACCGCATCGGCCGAGCTCGGCTCGGTGGTAAGCCCGCGGGAAGTCAACAGCCTGCCGCTGAACGGCAGAAATTTCACCGAGCTTCTGGCGCTCACTCCCGGCGTCAGCACCGTCAACACTTCCCAGAACGGTGGCGGGTTTGACACTAACCCGATCGGTACTTACTCATTCCCCTCGGTCGGCGGCCAGACGAACCGCAGCAACATGTTTCTTCTCGACGGCTTGAACGACCTCGAGGTTTTCAACAGCACGTACACCGTCTCGCCGATTGTCGATGACATTGAAGAATTCAAAGTAGACTCTCACAACGATCAGGCAGCCTTCGGCGGCGTGCTGGGCGGGGTCATTAACGTGGTGACCAAATCCGGCACAAATCAGCTTCACGGGGCCGGTTGGGAGTTCCTGCGCAATGCCTCGCTTGACGCACGCAATCCATTCCTCCCCAATGTAACGCCCTATGCATGGAATGAATTTGGCGGCGATGTGGGCGGGCCGGTCCTTATTCCTCACCTCTACCACGGCCAGAACAAAACGTTCTTTTTCGGCAGTTACGAAGGCGTGCGCATTCACACCGCCAATTCCAGCCTCTATTTGATACCCACGCCGGCGGAGCTCAATGGAGACTTCAGCGGCCTGGTGAACTCATCCGGCCAAGCCGTTCAGCTCTATAACCCGTTCACGACGCAGCCGGACCCAAGCAATCCCAACCTTTTGCTGCGCCAACCATTTCTCAACAACCAGATTCCGGTCACAGACATGGACCCGCACACCTTGGCGCTTGCCGAAGCTATTTATCCCACGCCGATCAATACCGGCGTCGCGGGAACCAACGCGGAAAACACTGCCCCCAAAATCCAGGACTCCAACGAATACAACCTCCGCATTGACCAGAACCTGGGCACCAAGGACTCCTTCTGGTGGAGGTTTAGCCATGTGGCTCCGCCCGGCTACTCGACGGGCAATTACCTCGATGAGCAGAGCAGCGCTCTGTACCATGCCTATCAGATGGGCGTGAACTGGACGCACACCTTCGGCCCGACTACCGTCATGGATATAGAGTTCGGGCGGAATTACGGTTATGAGGTCAACAGCACTTTATTTTCGTCCGCTGAATCCACCAAGCTGAACGGCATCGCCAATTACTCCAATACCTTTGACTGCGGATTCTCGGGCGGACCGCGAACCTGCTACGTTCCCGGTGTCGGCATCTCAGGCTACGACGCAAGCTGGGGTGAAACCTACACAGCTACTTCGCTTGCCGATCTCTATGAATGGAAGGGCGACCTGACCAAGATTCTCGGCAAGCACAATTTAAGCATGGGCGTGGATATCACCAAGAACAGCTTCATTTCTCCTCTTGATAATTCCAGTGTTTCTTACAATTCTTTCCAAACCTCTAACCTAGAAACATCGACCGGCGGCGACGGGCTGGCATCATTCCTGCTTGGCGTGCCGGATAGCGCGGGCGAGCGCAATGTGCTGGAGGCTGAGCACGGCGGCTGGGAAGACGGCTTCTACTTCCAGGACCAGTGGAGGCCCAGCCGGAAACTTACGGTGAACATCGGCGTGCGCTACGACCTGCCGATTCTCCCTATTTATGGCAGCTCCAAGGGAGCGAGCGATCCCAATAACCTCGTCGGCGACCTCGATCTGAACAACGGCACGTACATCATGGAGTACAACACCCCGTTCTGCTCGACAAGCGGCAAGCCGCCGTGCGTTCCCGGCAGCGCGCTGCCTGCGAATGTTGTGATAGCGCCGTCGAACGGACGGATTGTCCATTCGACAGAAGACAACATCTCTCCCCGATTCGGTTTTGCCTACCAGCTTTCCAAGAACAACGTGATTCGCGGCTCCTTCGTCCGCATGTTTGACGATTGGGCGGCGGTTGAGCAGATGGCGCAGAATTACGAAGGCTCGTGGCCCAGCACCGGCCAGCTTCTGGCGAATAACTTAAACCAAGGCCTGCCGAATATCACGGCGGAAGACCCATTTTCAGGCGGCGCGGCTTTCCCCGCCGCCACGCCATTCCAGCAGGTGCAGTGGTTCATGGACCCGCTGATCCAAAACCCCTATTCCTGGCAATGGAATTTCGGTATTCAGCATGCTTTCGGACAGAACACGGTCATGACGGTGAATTATGCCGGGGCAACCGATCTGCGGTTGGATGAAGGCATCTACAGTAATGTGGCGGTAACGCCCGGACCCGGAGACGCGGCAGTGGTGGCCTCGCGGCAGCCGTATCCGTATATCACGCCAACTTATTATGACCGCAGCGTCGGCAAGGGCTACTACCATGCCTTTGAATTCAGCCTGGACCGCAAAGCCGGCAAAGGGCTTTCTTATCTGATTTCCTATACCTACTCCAAGATGATCGACCAGGGATCAGATGGGTGGTTCGGCGTCGAGTCCACTTCTATCCAGGACCCTTACGATTTGAAGATGGATAAAAGCGTTGCTGGCTTTGACCTGACGCATAATTTTTCCGGCAGCTTTGTATACCAATTGCCATTCGGCAAAGGCCAAAGATTCCAGACGGGCAGCCGTGCGGTCGACTGGCTGATCGGGCCGTGGCAGCTCAACGGCATCGCTACTGTAAGCTCCGGCCCTCCCTATACTCTCGGCGCGCCCTCAGGCATCCCAAACACAGGCAATGTCTCCGAGCGCCCGGACTACACAGGGCAGCCCGTCGGCGTTTCAACGCCGACCCCGGCTTTGTGGTTCAATCCGTTGGCGTTTGCCGCGCCTGCTCCCTACACTTTCGGGAATGTGGGCCGCAATACCATGCGTGCAGACTGGCCCCACAATCTTGACTTCTCGATCTTCCGTCAATTTCCCATCACAGAATCGAAAACGCTTGAGCTTCGCGCGGAGTTTTACAACATAGGCAACTGGGTGGTTTGGGGAACCCCGGATACCAGTGTTACCGATACAACCTTTGGCCAAATCACGAACACTGCAAACTCGTCGCGTGAAATTCAGCTCGCTTTGAAGCTCTATTTTTGACGCCTCTGTCTCGGGGTGCTGATAGAATCACGTCATGGTGTTTGAGCGGCGACTAATCGTCCCGGTCCTCATGACCGTGCTTGGGGCTGCATCCGTAAACAGCTGGAGCCAAGCGGCTCAGCCGCGTGGGAATGCAGCCCATGTGTTGCCGGGTGGATGTCAAGCCCCGGCCTTACCGGGCCGGAATATTGCGCCGCTGCTACACGCTTTGGAAGCTCAGCCGTCTTCAGGAGCATACGATGCTTTGGGCGCCGTATACGCTCAGTCGCACGACATGCGCTGCGCCATCGCATCCTTTGAAAAGGCATTGACGCTCGCCCCCGGCGACTGGCAAACCCATTACAATCTTGCCCTGGCTCTGCTCAGCAATAAGGATTTCCATCGCGCCGCGAGCGAGCTGGAAACCGCCGTTAAGGAAAACCCGGACGCGCCGAAGACGCATAACGCGCTTGGCTTGGTGATGGGCAGGCTGGGTCAGGTGGACCAGGCAGCAGCCGAGTTTGAGAAGGCGCACGCTCTTGACCCGCACGACCCTTACTTATCGCTGAATCTCGCCGAAGCGGATATGGACCTGAAGCGATACGATGCCGCAGCCTATTACCTGAATCAGGCATTAGCCCTTTCCCCACCCCAGGACCTCGCCGGGCGCATGGAAATGGACCTGGGCGTGGCATATTCCGAAAACGGACAGTTCACCCAAGCCTCTCGGGTTTTCCGGAAAATGATTGCGGAGCATCCCGGTTCGGCGGAGTTGTATTTCAACGTGGCCACCTCCGAGGCGCACGCCCACGATTATGTGAGCGCCGCCCGCGATTATAAGCGCGCGCTCGAATTAGACCCCGGCAACGACACAGCGCAGCTCTCTCTGGCGAAAGCTCTGGTTATCCTTGCACGGTTTCAGGAAGCAGTGCCCTACGCGGAACAATACACCCGGAATAAGCCTGCCGACGCCGAAGGATACGCCGTGCTCGGCGAAGCCTACCGGAAACTTAATCAGTTTCAGCCGGCGGTCAAGACCTTGCGTCGCGCCGTGGAGCTCGA
Source organism: Terriglobia bacterium (assembly GCA_035945615.1). Classification (GTDB taxonomy): domain Bacteria; phylum Acidobacteriota; class Terriglobia; order UBA7540; family UBA7540; genus RH2-MAG17b. The sequence continues at coordinate 20,128 of DASZAA010000037.1, read as the reverse complement.
CCCGAACAGTTACAATGCCCGCTATAACCTGGGCTTCGTTCTAGCGCAAATCGGGCAAACCGAAGAGGCCATCGAACAACTTAAGAAGGCCCAGGCGCTGAAGCCGGATTCCGCTGAGGTGGATTATGAGCTCGGCATGATCTACGCCCGCCAAAAGCAGGATCAGGCCGCCAAGCGGAAGTTCCAGGCTTTTCAGCAGATGAAGCAGCAGACGGATGATCAAGTGAAGGCGGGCGTGCTGAATAACCAGGGCAACTCAGACCTGGCCGCCGGAAATTATCAGAAGGCAGTACAGGATTATCAACAGGCGGTGATGCTCGATCCTTCGAACGCGCAGTGGCGCTATAACTATGCTCTTGCGCTTTTAGGCGCCGGCGACCGGGCGGGGACGGAGCGCGAGCTTCAGAAGGCCGCGCAGCTTAATCCCAACCTCAGCAACGTTCACAACGAATTAGGGCTTTGCTATCTCGACGACGGGCGGATGGCGGACGCAGAGAAGGAGTTCAAGACGGCGCTTCAACTTGACCCGCAATTTGCCGACGCGCAGAGCAATCTCGGCGTGCTTTACGCGCGCGAAGGCAAGAACGCGCAGGCGCTCGACCTGTTTAAACAGGCGACGCTGAATAATCCTCGCTACGCACAGGCTTATTTGAATTGGGGACTTATTCTGGCCGGCCAGGGAAATTACTATCAAGCGTCAGACTTATTTGAGAAGGCCATTCAAATTTCTCCGAATCTCGCTTCCGCATATACGGCGCTCGGCAAAACCACCGCCAAGGAAGGGCACAAGCAGAAAGCCGTTGCGGTTTTGAAAAAGGCGCTGGCGCTTCAGCCAAGTTCGCCGGCCGCCCACGTGGACCTCGGCATCGCGCTGGCGGATGCCGGGCAGTTGAGCGAGGCTTTAGATGAATTTCAGCAAGCCGCGCGCCTGGACCCCAAGTATGCACCCGCGCATTACAATCAGGGCCGGGTGCTGTGGCAGATTGGCCGCTCCACCGACGCGCAAAAAGAGCTGGAGACAGCCTGTGCGCTTGATCCCAGCTATGCACCGGGGCTTTATCTACTGGGTGGCATTGAGCGTAAAGAGCATCATGTTCCGCGCTCGGCTGCGCTCTTAACCCGGGCGGTTGAGATCGATCCCTCCAACGCCGACGCGCAGAACATTCTGGCGCGGGATCTGAGCGATCTCGGCCAAAAGCAGGAAGCCATCGAGCATTGGCGGCTGGCTTTGAAAGCGAACCCGAACGATGCCCCGGCGCTTTACAGCCTGGCGCAGGCCCTGGGCAATCAAAATAGCGCCGAGGCAAAGGTGGACCTAGCGCGCTTTCAGCAACTTCGAAAACAGCAAATGCAGTCAGACCGCATCCACACCTTGGCCAACTTCGGCCTCGAAGCCTCGAAGAATCATCAGTGGAGTAGATCTGAATCTGATCTGCAGCAGGCCATCGCCTTGTGCGGCCATTGCGCCGACAGCGAAACGCTGCACAAAGATCTGGGGATTGTCTACTCGCGGGAAGGCGATGTGGCTCATGCAAAGGCCGAGCTTAAGGCGGCCTTGAAGCTCAACCCTGCTGACAGCGAGGCGGCCCAGGCCATGCAGTTGCTGGGAAAGATGAAACCTCCGGCGCCCGGAGGCGCCGCGCCCAATTAGTGTCTATGTGACAAGCACGTCGATTCTTGTCATCTCTGAGCGAGGCGAAGAATCTGGTTCTGCCTGGAATCAACAACGTGCGAGATTCTTTGCCGCCTTCGGCTGCTCCGAAAATTTCGACTGAGGGGTCATTTTCATGCTTCGGGGTGTCGCAAAGCGACATGAGGAACTCCTCAGAATGACATGTACGGGAATTTTCCCGCAGCCTATTAAAAAAATCGCTTTTGTGAAATCAATTTGCGGAGGGAACTTCTAAATTATGCGTCGTAGAAAATTCTTTCACGTGCTTGGCGGCTTGGCTGCCGCGCCGGTTGCCCTTTCTTTAGAAGGCGGCGGGCGCAATCTCATCGCGCAATCGGCGGGCGATCCGCCGCAAGCGTCGGGCTTTGACCAATACACAGAAGATTATGCCCGCTTTTGCGCTACGCCGGAAAATGAGCGTGTCTTTTACGCTCTTCGCAACGGCCAAATCGTGGATGAGAAATTGGATGACAGCAATTGGAAACCCACCGCATGGGGCGATCCTCCAAAACTGCCCGTCCCCGGCGGCTCATGGGACGGCGTGCCCATGAATTCACCCATTCCCAATCTTGCCGGTGAAGGTCCCTATCAGCCCACGTGGGATTCGCTGCTTCAATACGAGTGCCCGGAATGGTATCGCGATGCGAAGTTCGGCATCTGGAACCACTGGAGTCCGCAGTGCGTGCCCGAAGACGGCGACTGGTACGCGCGCCAAATGTATATGGATGGCTCAGTGCAGAACATATTCCAAAATGCGCATTACGGTCCTCCATCACGATTCGGCTACAAAGACCTTTGCGCCCAATGGACGCTGCTGAACTGGGAGCCCTCGGAACTGATGGATTTGTATGTGCAAGCGGGCGCCAAGCTGTTCGTGTCGCTGGCCAACCACCACGACGGCTTTGACACGTGGGCTTCGAAGCATCATCCCTGGAATGCGATCAATATCGGCCCGCACCGAGATGTGATTGGGACCTGGGCAGCCGAGGCGCGCAAGCGCAATCTGCACTTCGGGGTGACGGTGCACCAGCCGCGAAACTGGTGGTGGTTCCAGACCAGCCACGGGGCCGATACATCCGGCCCGCTCGCAGGCCGCCCCTACGACGGCCGGATGACGGAATCTGAAGGCCGCGGCCAATGGTGGCAGGGCTTAGACCCGCAGCGCCTCTACGGCCCGAAGCATCCGTATGACGCCCTGCCGGATGTTTCCTATGTGAAGTACTTCTACGACCGCACGCGCGACCTGATCGACCAGCACAATCCTGACCTGGTTTATTTCGATAATCCGCTGTTTCCGTTGGGCTGGGGCGGGATGAATATCGGGGCGTATTATTACAATAAAAGCCAAAGCGCCAACAACGGTAAAGTAGAAGCGGTGGTCACCATCAAGATTGTGCCGCCGAACCTCGCAAAATCGGTGGTGGCGGATATCGAGCGCGGGCTCGCCGCTGAAATCCTGCCGCATCCGTGGCAATCGGAAACCTGCATCGGGGACTGGCACTATCAGCGCGCCCTGTTCACCAAGCCGGGCGAATACGGCGGCTATCTCCCCCCGCAGGACGTGATCCATTGGCTTGCCGATACGGTCAGCAAGAATGGCACGTTCATTCTCAACATTCCCGGCAAGCCGGACGGCACGATTGACAGCAAGGAGCGTTTGATTCTTGAACGTATCGGGGCTTGGTTCAAGATCAACGGCGAGGCCATCTATGCGACGCGGCCCTGGACCGTCTTTGGCGAAGGACCGCACATGATCAAAGCGGGATCATTCCAGGGGCACACGATTAAAGAACTGGGCACGAGCGATGTGCGCTACACGCGCAGCAAAGATAGCAAAACCGTTTACGCTATCGTGCTTGGCTGGCCTCAGCAAGCGGTTGTCTTGCGCTCGCTTGGAACGGACGCGGCCAACCGTCCGGGAAAGGTGCGCCGCGTCGAGTTGCTGGGATCGACGGAACGGATTCATTGGCGGCAGACGCCGGACAGCCTGCGGATTGAGCCGCCCAAGGAAAAGGTTTCGCCTGACTATGCGGTGTCCTTTAAGTTGAGCCTCGCGTAGCCAAGGGTCTTACAGTTCGGGAGCTCCGTGTGCCCGCGCGCCGGGCGCAAGGGGTGCATCTACGCCGCGAGCAAATTCACCGGCGCAAAAGCAACAACAAACTGACGCCATCCAAAGCGCACTCCCTGCACCGGATCAATTTGCATGAACGCCGTGATCCTCGAAAAGCCGGGCTCATTTCGCATAGCGAGCCTTGACCCAATGGGGCGGCCCGGCCCAAACGAGGCCGTGGTGCGCGTGCGGCGGGTAGGCGTCTGCGGAACCGATCTGCATGCCTTCCGCGGCCGGCAGCCTTTCTTCGCTTATCCGCGAATTCTCGGCCACGAGTTGGGCGTGGAAATCCTGGACGCCGGGCCGGACGATGCCGGGCTCAAAGCGGGCGACCGGTGCGCGGTTGAGCCTTATCTGTACTGTGGCCGCTGCGTGGCCTGTCGCCGGGGCAAGACCAATTGCTGCGCTAACCTGAAAGTCCTGGGCGTGCACGTGGATGGCGGCATGAGGGAGCAACTTATAATTCCCACATCGCATTTGCACAAGTCGGCAGCACTTTCGTTCGATCAACTGGCGCTGGCGGAGATGCTTTGTATTGGAATGCACGCCCTCGACCGCGCGTCGCTCAGCCCCGATGACACGCTGCTGGTGGTTGGCGCGGGGCCGATCGGCCTCTCCGTCATCGAATTCGCCCGGCTTGCAGGCGTTCCGGTTGCCGTGATGGATATCAACGAGAAACGGCTGGACTACTGCCGGAACACCCTTAAGATTGCGCATTGCCTGGGCGCTTCGCCGGACCCAGCGCCGCAGCTTCGCGATTGTTTTCAAGGCGAACTACCCACTGTGGTCATGGATTGCACGGGCAATCCTCAGTCAATGACGAACGCCTTCCACTATGTCGCACCCGGAGGCAAGCTTGTCTTTGTGGGCTTGTTTACAGGCGAAGTAACCTTTGACGACCCGTCGTTTCACCGAAACGAGATGACACTGCTGAGCACCCGCAACGCGACCCGGCACGATTTCAAACGCGTCCTGCCCCTGATGGAAAGCGGCATTATTGATGTTGACCGCTGGGTGACTCATCGGATACCTTATACCGGCCTTGCCGCTCAACTGCCGGCTTGGATTGAGTCCGGCGTGGAGTTCCGCAAGGCCATCGTCGAGTGGTGAGCGGCGGAGAGGCCGCCTTCTTCGCCTTCGACCTGCGGCCCCACTTTGATTCCTGGCAATCCATGACGAGGAACTGAAACGTGCCATCAAGCGCCATGAAACGTTACGGTCAAGTGCTGAAGGTCCGGCCTGAGAAGATTGCCGAGTACGTGCGCTACCATGCCGCCGTCTGGCCGGAAGTGCTCAAAACCATCCACGACTGCAACATCCGCAACTACTCCATTTTTCTCAAGGACGATACGCTTTTCGCATACTTCGAATACACGGGAAGCGATTTCAATGCCGATATGGCGCGCATGGCCGCTGACCCGAAAACACAGGAGTGGTGGGCCATCATGGAACCAATGCAGGTTCCGCTCCCCACCCGGAATGATGGCGAGTGGTGGGCGGACATGAAGGAAGTTTTCCACACCGACTAGCCGGGGCGACCTGCCTCTACACGGAGAGAACTTAAATGAACCCACCATCTGAAATTGGTGTAAACCGGCGTGACCTGCTACGACTGATGGGCATCGGAACCGCCGCCGCGAGTTTATCGCCGGGCTTAGCAGGCGCGGCCGTGCGGCCGGGCGCGGCGGAGGAGTCTACGCCGCCCGTCAGCTCGTGGCAAGCGGATATCCCTTTTCTGCGAACCCCGCCTGAAGGCCTGCGATGGTTCAATGAAGCCAAGTTCGGCATGTTTATCCATTGGGGGCCGGTTTCTCTGGCCAGCGTCGAGATTTCATGGCCCATCATGGTTCCAAGCCCCAAGTGGAACATCTCCGAGCAGGAGTACGTGCACCTCTACCAGAAATTCAATCCGGTGAAGTTCGATCCGGACGAATGGATTGATCTTGCCGAGTCGGCCGGGCAGCGGTACATGGTTCCGGTATGCAAGCACCACGACGGCTTCTGCATGTTCGATTCTTCCTTCACGGATTACAAGATCACAAACACGCCCTACAAGAAGGACATTATCGGGATGCTGGCCGCCGCCTGCCACCGGCGCAACATGGCGCTCGGCTACTATTATTCCCCGCCTGACATGCACAATCCCAATTACCGCGACACCTCCAAGCTGGCGAAAGAGAATTGGCACGGCGAGCCCGAGCGCGCCGAGTGGTCAACCTATCTGCATTACATGGCTTTGCAGCTTCGAGAGCTGTTCTGGCATTATGGCCAGCCGGTGGAGATTTTCTTCGACGGCCTCGATCATCAGGAAAAATATGACGGCTATCAATTTCTTCAGATGATCCGCTCCATGTCGCCCAACACAATGGTAGATAACCGTCTGGGGATTCCCGCCGACTACGATACGCCCGAGCAATGGGTGCCGGCGCGCATCCCGGTGAAAGGCGTGACCATCCAAGGCACGAACCCAATTCAGGACCAGAATCTGCCCGCGGGAATTCCCGGGGCCGAGCAGTTCCGCCCCTGGGAAACCAACATGACCATCAATAATACCTGGGCCTACAACAAGAACGATCACAACTATAAATCGGCGCGCCATCTGATCCGCACTCTGGTGGACGTAGTGAGCCGGGGCGGAAACTTTCTGCTCAACGTAGGGCCGACGCCCGAGGGAACCATCCAACCGGAATTCCAGCAGCGTCTGCGGGCCGTGGGCGACTGGATGCGGGTGAATGGCGAATCGATTTATGGCACGACCTACGGCCCTTTGCAGGACCTGTCTTTTGGACGCACTACCGCCAAAGGCAAAATGGTCTACTTGCACATTTACGACTGGCCGCAAAGTGGCGCGCTCCAAATTGCAGGATTACCACGAGTGCTCCGGGGTCGCGTCCTGGCCGATGGCCGCCCGCTTACCATCAACCAGGACGCTACGGGCCTCTCAATCCAACTCCCCGCCGCGGCGCCCGACCCCAACGTCAGCGTGCTTGCCCTTGAAACGGCATAAAAACAGGTGCTACCGCCAGCTCCCGCGCTGTCGAGGCCGGATATGAAATCCGTCGTAGCCTGGATAGCTCCGGAAGCGTATGTTTCTATCGTGGCGCCGACAGTCTGGCCCACTGTGGTATATAGCCCCGGAACGAAGAGGGGCGCTGCGAGGACACCAGCCCCAAACCACCCCGCGTAAAACCAGCCACTCTCCATGAACAAAGTGTTCGAACCAATCTGGGATATTGCTTGCTGAGCGAAGTAAGGGATTCGCGGATATCCGTATACGGTAACGGTCTGGGACGTCCAAACGCTGGCATAGTCGCAGGGCGGCTGTGTTCCATCGTCCAATACATCGCCATTATCGTTGTAAATGCACTTCAGCCACACGGGTCTGAGAGATTGGTAGAATTGTTCAGGACATAAGCGTAGCGATTAAACGTTTGTGGGTCCGTTGGGGTCGCAGGATATTGGTCGGCAGGGTCGGGGGTGGTCCAGCGGCCCACGTCGGAGGAGAACATGCGGTACTCCGTGGGGTCAAAATTGCTTCCCGCGTCGCGATGCTGCAGGCTGGCGAATCGCTCTTCCACCATGCTGCCCGCGCTCGTCCACACCTGCCCCCACGGATAGTGCAACTCATCCTGCACCACCGTCCCCGTGTTCCAGTCCGTCACAAGGTTCGTCGTCCCAATCCGGTTGGAATGGACGAAATACGTGTCGCCATTCGAGAAGTGCGCGAAGTGCCGCCCCTCGAACGTCACCCAACTGTCCGTCCATGCGCTCCGGTTGTATTCCCCCATCGGCTGCCGCGCCTGCCCAAATAGATAGATACTTCGTGTAACTGCTCCCGCGTCCTTCTCCAAACACTTTATTGAGCAGGTTGCTGGAAAACCCTTCGGGTAGGGGCAATTTTACATCGCCATAGATCCTTTGCGCTCAATTCTGAGATGGCCACGTTACGCCGCCGCTGCTTATGCTCATCTTGATTCAGGCCGGTGTTCAAGGCCCTTGCGCAGAAATTGAGGCAAAAGACGAGGCATTCAAGCGACTGGAGAAGGCTGCAAAGATTCTTAGATAAATTAGTTCTTAACGCGCGGACTTAATTTATCCTTGGTGATAATTCAACCGTTATAATACTGTAAGTCCGAAGAGGAGAACTTTAATGTTTCAGCGGCAAAAGCTTTATCGCACCCTTGGTTTCTTGATTCTTATTCTGGCCGTTCTGCACGCGGCCCGGCTTCAGGCCCAGGTGGATACCGGAGCGGTTGTGGGCACAGTGAAAGATCAATCCGGAGCGGTCATACCTAGCGCCAAGGTTACTCTGACCAATGAGGCGACTAATTACACGATTTCAACTAAAACCGAAGCCGACGGAAGTTATATTTTCACCCCGGTCAAGGTCGGCACATACGCAGTGAGCGCCGGATTGTCTGGTTTCCAGACGGAAGTGCACACGCACGTGGCGGTCAACATTCAACAGCAGGTGCTGGTGAACTTCACGCTGCTGACGGGGGTAATGACGCAGACGGTCAACGTCAACGCGGCGCCTCCCCGGCTACAAACTCAAAACGCTTCTCTCCAACAACTCGTGTCTTCCAGGGCGATCAACGACCTCCCTTTGAGCGCCCGCAACTCGACGTTCCTTGCCCAACTCACGGCCGGAGTCACCTTCATGCAATCTGACACGCGCGGTGTGAAAGCCAGCGGAGGCTTCGCCGCCAATGGCCAGCGGCCGGTCTCGAACAATTATCTCTTGGACGGAATTGACAACAATAGTGACATCGCCGACGTTATCAACGAAGCCTATTACGTGGTCTTGCCTCCACCGGACGCCCTTGAGGAATTTACCGTCCAGACTAATAATTACAACGCCGAATTCGGCGGACATTCCGCCGGAGCCGTAATCAACGCCGCGCTCAAGACCGGAACCAATCAACTCCACGGCGATGCCTGGGAGTTTCTTCGCAATTCCGGCGTGGACGCTAACGATTTCTTCCTGAATGCGGCCAACGAGCCGATTGCAGAATACCGCCAGAATCAGTTCGGGTTTACGCTGGGCGGCCCCGTGACCGTTCCCCATGTTTATAACGGCAAAGACAAAACGTTCTTTTTCGTTGATTACCAAGGGACCCGTATCCGGCAGGGACTAACTTACGTCAGCACCGTCCCCACCGCCGCCGAGCAAAGCAGCGACTATACGAATTTTCAGGATTTGATCAAGGACCAGAGCGGAACGCGCACGGATGCACTGGGCCGCGTCTTTCCGTCCGGCACGATTTTCGATTCGGCTACGACCCGGCCCGCCACCAAGGGACAGGCTGACCCCGTTACGGGCATCATAGCTACTGCGACCGGATATGTGCGCGACCCGTTCTATGCTGGATCTCTTACAGGCGTGACCAATTTCACCTCGGCGGCCGCGATCAGCCAGCTTAACCTGATCTCGCCGACCCGCCTCGACCCCAACGCAATCAAGCTGCTGCACCTCTATCCGCTGCCCACCGGCTCAGGCGTTCTGGATAATTTCACAGACGCGCCAGTGGAGAGCAACAATCAGGACAGCTTCGACGTGCGCGTGGACCACAATTTCAGCGATCACGATACCATGTTCGGTAGCTATAGTTATTCCAACGCGTCGCTGTTCTATCCCGGCCCTTTTCAGGGAATCGCAGACGGATCGCCCAACCGGCCCGGAAGCGGCACAACGCTAGCCCAGCACGCTGCGCTCAGCGAAACCCACATTTTTTCGCCCACCACCATCAACGAGTTCCGGATCGGTTACAGCAGGCTCCATGACATTCGGCTTCAATACAATGGAAACGATCTCACCAATATTCCCGGGCAATTCGGAATCCAAGGCGTTCCCCAGGTACCGGAGAATGGGGGCCTTCCGCTGTTCTCCCTCGGTTCACTGTCGAGCCTGGGCGCGCCGGCTTTCTTGCCAAGCAACAAATGGAGCAATACCCTTCAGGTTTCTGAAAACGTGACCAAGATCAGCGGATCGCATAGCATCCGCACCGGCTTTGAATTTCAGGACGTCCGCTTTCCGATGATTTCTCCTCCCGACACGCGGGGAACCCTAACTTTTAACGGTGAATACACTTCTGTGGTCAATTCAACGGATGGGAGCACGGCAGCAGCTCAACTCCTGCTCACGCCGACTGCCAGCACCGTTCCGGGAGGAGTCAACAACGTGGGCGGAGCCAACACCGTTGCAGCCACTAACTTCCGGCCGTTCGCGGAATATCGCCGGACGTACTACGGCGGTTACATCGAGGATAATTGGCGCGCCACCCAGAAACTGACGCTGAATCTCGGATTTCGTTACGACTGGTTCGCGCAACCCAACGAGTATTTCGGATCGCAGGCCAATTTCGTGCCAAGCGTGGGCTTCGCGGGCGGAAAGTTTCTTATTGCCCAGAGCCGCGCGAGCGACGTCCCCTCAGCTTTTGTTAATTTGCTTGCGGCAAATGGCATCGTGTTTACGCCCACCAACGGGACGGTATGGCAGGAAGCGCCAAGCAACGACTGGGGCCCTCGTGTGGGTTTTGCCTATCACGCAGCCAAAAACTGGGTGATTCGCGGCGGCTATGCCATCTTTTACGGAGGCCAGGAGGACTTCGGACTTTCCCAGTACGGGGCCAACAGCTTCCCCTTTCTGGTTCAAAGTTCGTTTACCGCGCCTAATGCTGTTTCGCCCATTATGGCGAACAATTCTATCGGCCTGCTGGAAAACGGGCTCTTGAATGTTCCTCTTGTTTCTTCGGCTGCGAGTTTGAACGGAATTTCCCTTATCGGCTCGCAGCTCAACTGGAAAGATCCTTCGACGCAGAGCTATAACTTTGCGATTCAACGCCAGCTCTCACCCAGCACAACAGCCTCCGTCACCTACGCGGGGTCACAGACGCGGCATTTGGTTCAGAACGAGTCCGCAAACGAAGTTACAGAGATGTTGCCTCCCAACGCGAATAAACTCCAGTACGCCCCCTATCCAAGTTTCGCGTACGGGGGAGTTTATAATCTTCCTGACTCCAACAGTAATTTCAACGCGCTCGAAGCCGATATTCAACGGCACTTTGCCTCCGGCTTCTCAATCCTGGCCAATTATACCTATTCGAAGTGCCGCACCGACTCCCGTGACAACCTGGATAACGATATCGGAGGTTATCGCGCTCAGTACCTTGCAGGTTTTGGGATTGAACAGGATTACGCGTTGTGCGACTACGATGTGCGCAACATCGTCCATCTTAGCGGAACCTATGGCCTGCCCTTTGGCAAAGGCAAGCGTTTTCTAAACCGGCCGGGCCTCGTCAACGCCGTGGCGGGCGGATGGACGACCAACTGGATTCTGGATTTGCAAGACGGCCAGCCCTTTACGGTCGGCTGCACGACGACTACGACGGCTGGATTAGGGTGCAACGCGCTGCTTGTTCCAGGCCAAAGCGTGATTGCGGGTCCGCACAATGTCAGCAACTGGATCAACGCGGCAGCCTTCGCAAATCCGCCCGCGGCTACGTCCATTGGACAAACGAATTTTGCTCCTCTGGGTGGAGCGCCCGCGCAGGCGGTAGGCCCCGGGGTTCATAACCTTGATTTTTCCTTGTTCAAGTCATTCCAACTCTCGGAAGCGAAGTCATTGGAATTCCGGGCAGAAGTTTTTAACCTGACGAATACACCCGACTTTAGCAATCCGAGCTCATTAAATTTCCTTAATCCTGCGCAATTCGGAAAGATCACCAGCACCCAAACCAACGCGCGGCTCATACAATTTGGTTTGAAGTTCTATTTCTGAGAAGGTTAAGCTGCTCGATTGCCGTGGGAATATCATCGGCGAGGGGTGGACTCTATAAAATCAGAGCCAAAGACGCCACATCTCCCATGCGGGGTATTTCCTTCGGCAGCCCATAGCGGCCGTGGCAATACCGGCTTTAGTGACCCTTTCTGGCCTTTCAAGCCAAGCCTTATAGGTTGACGGGGTCACTCGCATCCTCACTTATACCCACCGCTTTATCGGCTGGCGGCCAGGCAGGTTCAGGATACTTTCTAACGGATTTCAAGCGTTCAAACGTGCCAGGCAAGATTAGCGAGTTGGCACTATCTGCGAAGATGGAATTGCGAATGCGGTTCGCAAGGGCGACGAAAGATATCGATCTCGCAATTCCGACGGCTGCAAGAGGCAATCCTGCCCGCGAGAGCGGAGGTGCGATTCGCGCGTTGCTCCAAGAGGCGGCGTCATTGCCGTTGCCCGATGGATTCAGTTTTCTGATCGGAGAAGCGAAGCTGGAGCTCGACGCCTCGCCGCAGGGTGGAAGCCGTGGTGCCGATGAACAACATGTGACGAACCCGATGCCACCCGCGCGCCCTTTTACAAGCCATGCAACTCTGAACCAAGGGCGCTGCCGAGCATCTTGCGAACCGTTTTGTCAATTTCGCCCAAAGTGTTTGCGAGTTTCTTCCGGATAAAAGCTCGCTGGCGAGCCAAGCTGCTCCGCGCCGGAAAATCAGGGGCTTTGATTGCACGGACAGCTTCCTGGCGGGCGCGTCCGCCCAACTCCGCCAGTTGCGGGTGTGCCTGGTTATCCGGGTTAAACGTAGGAATAGGGAGGTCGAGAAGTTTCTTGTGGATGTCCCTCTCGCCTAGCAGACCCGATGATTGGAAGGGCTTGATTGCATCATTTGCCACTTTCGAATTCAGAAGAGCGGTGAGAAAGTCTGCTTCCATCTGGTCTGCCAACGCCGCGTAGTAAAGTTTGTGGTCGACAACGAAAGGTGCAGGCAATGATTCTCGATCGAGATATGCCGCAGAAACATTGGTGCCGGAGGCATTGTATAGCACGAGATGAGAGGCGTGTAAGTTTTGCCGAGTTAGCTTTCCCTGGTAATCAAGCCACTCGATGGCGGTATGCCGCGCACTCTTGACTCCTCGCTTCTGCTCCCAGATGCTTTCCGCCTTTTGCATCCATCTTGCAAATTCACGATATCCTTGCTGGCGCAAAGACTCGGAAGTGTGAATATGGATGGCGCCGTCTTGAGTTTCGATCGGCAGCACCACGGTTGCCGGAGGGACGGCGACGAACGGGAGTATGTGCTTGGATAGAGCACTAGAGAAAATAAACTTGCCTTCTACCAACCCCTCCATGCGGACGTCACGATATGGCCTTTTGGCATGTGCTGCCTGCTCAGGGTCCGTCTCGGCCCAGTACAGCCGATCCGTGTCTGCAACGCCTTCCAGGTCGGGGATACGCACAAAGTAGAAGTTACGCGGGTAAATGGTAGCACCATCTTTAAATGTTTTCTGATAATGACTGGACTTCTGCGGTGAAGTAAGCCCCGGACTAGTAGACCAGGCACAACGCTGGCCGAGATAGATCACTCTTGCCTTTCCAGGTTTCATGCGTAACTTTTCACGCGCGGTGCTCCAGGGCGCATTGCGCTCAGGAAGCTTGCCGCTCCAGGTCTGGGCTTCCAAAACATCTTTTCTGCCGCCCTTCAAGCCTCGTTGCGCAAAAAGCACGGCAGCCGGCACATTGAAGAGTGGAAACACATCCCAGAGGTCCCAATAGCCAGTGATGCGGAAGGGACTGTTATACTCGCACCGGATGAGCTTCTGATGCTGGTCGGCGCTGAGAATACCGCGTGGCATCACGAAACCGAGCTTTGCTCCGGGGCGCGCAAACACCTTCATGCAATGGGCAAGAAAGACGGTCGCCAGCTCCATTTGGGTAAACAGCTTCTGAGACTTCGGCGCAATGGCGTATTCGTTGACGGCGCGGCGCTTCACCTCAGCCTGATAATCCGGGTCGGCGATGTAGCGATAAGAGAGCCAAGGCGGGTTGCCAATGATGAAGTCGAATTGTTCCCGAAGCATGGCCGGCCGGTAGCTGTTGCGGACGATGAAGGACCAGATCGAATTCTCCTTATCGCGTATGAGCGCCGCGAGACCTTCGGTGAATTTCCAGAGCGCTTCTAAAATCTGGTCATGGCCGAGCATGTGCTTCAATCCTGGCGCGGCCTGGGCCAAATGCCGTTCCAGGGTTACAGAAGATTCGGTCCCTGTGTGGGCATGATCTTCCGCCACGGTGGCGCACGCCGCGACCGTATCATCAAACAATTCCGGCGAGTGAACAAGGTCCTGCGGCATCACGATCCATCGCTCATGCTTGCCGCGGCCAAGAGCGATTTCGATGCCGCTCACGCGATTCGCCAGGTCTTGCTCCACTTCGTGGGGCAGGAAAAGCGAGTCTGCCAGATACACGGGTATTTGAATCGGCTTCCGGGCGGCTTTAATGAGAGACCCAAGCGCCAGCACGTATGTCGCGCGCGAGATGGTCACTGCCACGGGGTGAATATCGATTCCGCGAACACCCGATGTGACATTTTTCAATCGTTCGAGATCGCTGCCAGCCGGATTGTGGGAAATGAAATGGGCGATGGCGGCTCGCAGAAAGCTTCCAGAACCGCAACTGGGGTCAAGAACAGCGGCATAACCCTGCTTGGGCAGAAGCTCGGAGACGATCCGCTCGCAGAGCCAGTCAGGCGTGTAGTATTCGCCGAGGTCGTGCCGGTCCTTAGGATCGATGAGCTGCTGGTACACACCCTTGAGAACGTCCTGGTTCAGGCGGCTAAGGTCGTAATCTTGAAAATGAGCAAGAACGCGCTCCCAAAAACCTGCCAGAATCCTCTCGGCGTCCTCCTGCCGCAGCCAATGAAAGAAATCGTCCTCCACAAGGTTCGCCAGATGTTGGGACTTGAAGTAAAAACCCGAGAAAACGCTACGCGCGACATCCCGGAGGCTTTCACGGGTCTTTCCCTGCGAGAGCGAAGCCCAGATCAGCAGGCGCGCAATGCTGGCGAGGTAGGTGTGTTGCAGAAAGGTTTTTTCGAGCTCGGAGAGTTCCAGGCCGCTCTCCCGGTCGCGTTCGCGGGCGGCAGATTCTGCGAGTTTCCCGTAAGTGACCGTGAGATACTTTTGCCAAGTCTCGAAAGCAAGCCTCGCCTCAGACTGGTCTGCGACGCGCGTCCACGCTTTTTGGAGTTCGATCATCCCATCGCGGTAAAGCGGACTCCATGCGCCAAAGTCGATTTGGAAGCGGTGCGGTGTTGGTTCGACTTGCTGAGGGCGGAACAGGAGGCTCGTTATCCAGAGCCAAAAGTCGCCGAGGGTTTCGTCAGTAAGCTTGAAGGGCCGGAGCAAATCAAGCTCGACATCTTCGGGAAGAATTTTTACATGAGAATCGACTTTTGCCCTGGGGCGGTAGATTCTCCAGTTGATCCCGTCGGATGCGATGGCCAACAGAGGCTTGACGCCCTGCCGCCAAGATCCTGAAACGTATTCGCAAAGCTGATGGTCGGCTTCATTCAGCGTGGCGCTGAGCGAGTTTTCGAACTCGATGATGGCGTTTCCGTAGTACGCATCCGCGTGCCCGCGCTTCTCGCCGGTTGGCCTATTAATGCGAATGAGTTTCTCAACCCCTCGCGCGAATTCAGTGATGGCACGGGTCCCCCGAAACAACTCCGCGATCAGGGCGGAAAATCTCTGGCGCTTGGCAGCTTCGTTCGGAAGCGAGCGCGTGTCGCGCAAGTATATGCGCAGAGTGTCCCGCGTTTTCGGATCGAGTATTTCAGCCATCGCCTCGGAATTATACATCGGACAGCAAAATAGCGATTGCTTATTGAGGATTACAAATTATAGTGGCAACAAATGTTGTGCCGGCGGCCCCAGGCCGCCGGTTTTTCGGCGCTCTGCGAGCGCCGCTACAGAAAGGATTGTCATTATAATTTGTAATCCTCAATAGTTTTGAAGGCATCCTTGCAAGTCGGCGCTCGGGAACACACCGCGCGTAATGCTGCCTCACCGTGGCCTCGTCGTCGCCCAGCCGGTCGGCCACGTCCGCCACGGGCACGCCGCGTTGGAGTAGAATGCGTGCGAAGGTGTGCCGGAACCGGTGCGGTGTCGGCTTCTCATCGAACGGCCCGGCCAGCCTGAATACCCGCTCCAGCCGGCGCCGCCACGTGTTTGTCACTGTCTCCAGACGCCGGGATTCGCCGACGGCGAAAAGCACGGAGCCGTGCACCCTGGCGCGCCGGGTCAGCCGGTCACGCAGCCAGTCGGGAATGTAGGCGAACACGTCTCCGCCGTTTTTCTTGGCGCGAAGTAAGACCTCATTTCCGTGCACTCGCTTCATGTCGAACAGCGCCACATCCGATATGCGAAGGCCCGTGTAGGTGAGCGTCCAGATGAAATCCTTCGCGTCTTCGCCGGTCCATGCGCCCTGCCCATTCTCGTTCGTCCAATTGACGGCTCCCAGCGCATCGCACGCGGCGATGATCCTTTCAAGCTCGGCGTCAGTGAAGGGAATTTTGTTCGGGCCCTATGCCGGAGCTTTGGGGAGAGACCGGTTCGGCGCTGAAAGGGCACGCAGTCCTTCCCATCAAGCTTCAGGTAGCACTTAAATTTATTTGTTGTAAGTCACTGATAATAATATTTTTATTGTTGGCGGAGAGGGTGGGATTCGAACCCACGGGCCCGGTTTTGCCAGGCAAGACGCTTTCGAGGCGCCCCCGTTATGACCACTTCGGTACCTCTCCGCGGGTCAAGCTTTTGTTGTATTTTTGTGTTCTTGCCGGCGCTGCTCGAAAAAGCGCCGCAAGATCAACATTGTCTCTTCAGCAAGCATGCCGCGAGTAAGCTTTACCCGGTGATTCAGGCTGCGATGGTTCAGCACCTTCAACGTTGAGCCGCAGGCCCCGCTTTTTGAATCATTCGCGCCAAAAATCAAGTGTTCAATGCGCGCATGAATTATGGCTCCCGCGCACATCGCGCACGGCTCGATTGTAACATAGAGCGAGCAGCCCGAAAGCCGGTAATTGCCCAGCTTTTTGGCCGCGCGCCGGAGGGCTAAAATCTCGGCGTGACCGGTGGGGTCGCAAAGACCGATCGGGCGATTGTGGGCCTGCGCCACGACTTGACCGTCGTGAACCACCACCGCGCCTACAGGGACCTCACCCTTACCTTCCGCTCGTTTAGCTTGGCGGAGCGCCAGCCGCATGAATTTTTCGTGTTCCAGATGGCGCATCCGAAAATTTCGAGCTTTATTTTATCCGGCCCGGCCCATTTTCTAATCTTTGGGGGCCCGCTTTATAGCACACGGTCCGTTTTTTACACTCAGGGTTTTCCCAAAAATCAGAAACCACAAATTAGAGATTAGAAAAACCACAGAAGTCAAACCGCACAAAGCCTAGCCCACCACTCTGAGACAAATGAGACGGTTTTTATTAGAAACATTGATTCTAAATAACTTCTTGGGTTCGTTCCGTAATTTGACAGCAGAGCCATTAAGCAACGTTTGATTTTTCCTTGGGCGCTTGGAACTCCAGGGTCTCGCCATTCAGGGTGGCGGAGGCTTTGCCGGGGTCAACGGGCGCAGGCAGGTTGATCTCGCCCAGCAAGTGCGTGGCGCCGCCCGTTCTGGCTGGTTTTGCCGCCTCGCCCCAGATAATGAGCCGATTGGGGGAAACCCCCAGTTGAATCTGACCGGCGCTAAATCCCGCGACTCCCGCTCGTACGCTGAGCTGGCCGCCCGACTCAGTGATTTGCACGTTGGCGGGCTTTACCAACTCCTTTTCAGCCGAAAACCAGTCGCCCATGTCGCTACCGTCGCCCCGCCCGCGCGATTCGTAAATCTCGTAAGCTCGATAGGCAATCGCCTTTCGGATGTGTTCCTCAAAGTCCGCCAAACCTGCGCAGGTGATGATGCGAGGCTTGCTGGAGGACGATGTGGATTTCTGAGCGTTCGCTTCGGACTGGCCCATGGCTCAATTCCTCCGGCCTTGGCGTAAAATACGATTCCCTCAATCACGCCGACTACTATGGCTATTTTAGCACTTTGCAGAGCGTGAATTTCTGTGGCCTTTTAGGGGTCCAAACGGCAAGCCACGGAGTTCTAACCGCAGAAATCTGAGCTACGATAACCGGCGGCACGCTGCCGCTGTTGCGACTCTTCAGCGGTCTCTAGTAAGAAAATTCCGGATGTCTTCGAGCACGCGCCGGAACATTTCGGGCGTGAGCCTTCCGGTTTGCGTATTCTGCTGGCTGGGGTGATAGGCGGCGTAGAGGCGGGGCAAGGTTCCCGGCAAATTGTAGCTCACGCCGTGCGCGAAGCGAAAGGAAGACCGGCGCGGCCACTGCGCGGCGCCGCCCCCAGTCTCATAAACGATGCGCAAATAAGCGTCAAACGCGATGCGGCCCAGCGCCAGCACGGCGCGCAGATTAGGCAGCAATTTCAATTCTTCCACCAGGTAGGGGCGGCAGTTGCGCTGCTCTTCCGGCGTGGGCTTATTGGCGGGTGGAGCGCACCGCACCGCAGCGGTGATGTAACAACCGTAGAGAGTAAGTCCATCTCCCCTACGCACGCTCAACGGCTGGTTGGCAAATCCCGATTCATATAAAGCGCGGTAGAGGAAATTGCCGGATCGGTCGCCGGTGAACATCCGTCCGGTGCGATTGCCGCCGTGCGCGGCGGGCGCGAGGCCCACCACGAGCAATGCGGCGTGCGGGTCGCCAAAGCCGGGCAGCGGCTTTCCCCAGTATTCCTCGTCGCGATACATGCGGCGTTTTTCGCGAGCCACCATCTCGCGGTATTCCACCAGGCGCGGGCAGCGCGCGCAGACGACAATGCGCTGTTGCAATTGATCGAGCGCGTTGTGATGTGGGCTTGGCTCAATCATAAAATTTTTAGTGCTGGACCAGAATAACATGGGGGCGGCGGAGGTCCGGCTTGCACCCAACTACGGTGAAGGCGTGTGATCTACTCCTTTCCCCCTCACCCGGCTCTGCCCAGGGCCAAATTACTTCAAGGAATACCTCTCGCATTTACGCCCCTACTATGCTTTGATGTTCAGTTCACAGAAAAGCCACCTTTCGGAGAAAAGTCATGAATAGAGCGGGAAGCGCGGTGAAGACGATGTTGATCCTATCGCTATTCGTTGTTATTGGAACTTGCCTGGTGGCGTGCCGGGCGCAACAGAGCACGGCGAAGTTTGTTCCACAGACAAATACGTGCACGATTGATCCGAATGGCACGGTGCACGTGACGCGCGTGGTTACCGTGCCGGACACCGTCAGCCCAGAGGCGCAGAAATTCCTTGCCCGCCTGGGGCCTTCGGGGCCAGACGCTTCGCTGGCCGAGCGGCGGACGCACACGGACGCGTTCCGCATTGGCCGGGCCGCGGAAGCGCGCAAGCTATATCCGGTCAACGTCACCAGCAAAACGATTGGCGGCGTGCGGTGCGATGTGATCGACCCGCTCCAGATTCCGGCGGCAAAGCGTAACCGCGTGCTCATCAACGTGCACGGCGGCGGATTTAACAGCGATTCCGGCTCGCTCGTCGAAGGCATTCCCATTGCTTACCTCACGCAGACGCCTGTCGTTTCGGTCTACTACCGCCTGGCGCCCGAACACCCGTTTCCTGCCGCTGTGGATGACACAGTGGCGGTCTATAAAGAATTGCTGAAGACGCACAAAGCAAAAGATATGGCCATCTTTGGAACCTCGGCCGGGGCGATTCTGACTGGCGAGGTTGCGGTCGAGCTGCGTCATGAAGGGTTGCCGCTTCCAGGCGCGCTTGGCATCTTTTCCGGCCTGGGCGATTTCGCCCGCGAGGGTGATTCGGCGCATATTTTCTCGCTGCGGGGCCTCGGTGGATACCTTCCGCTGCCATCGAACAAGCCTCACGATTCTCCTTACGTTGGCTCGACGGACCCTAAAAATCCGGTGCTCTCGCCCGTCTACGCGGACCTGCGCGGCTTCCCGCCTACGCTCTTCATCACCAGCACACGCGACATGCTGCTGAGCGGAACGACGACCCTTGACAGGGCATTCTTGCGCGCGGGTGATGAGACTCAGCTCGTGGTTTTTGAGGCGCTGCCGCACGCTTTCTGGTATGACTATTCATTGCCTGAAACAAAAGAAGCACTGGGCATTATGGCCAAGTTTTTTGACGAAAAGATGGGAGGGTAGGGATAAGGGGCGAGAGTCAAGGGTGGCGTTGTAGCGGCGGCCTCTAACTATCGATTTTGGTGATGACCGCAGGATCGGACCCAGTGGTCAAACAGATGCTGCCTGAAGGCTCATCGCGCCCTTCATGGGGGTCTGCGCGGCCCCGCGGGGCGCATCATACATGCCGCTGTCTGGCCTGTGCGCGATCACATGGAAGATTGATAGGGGGGCGGAGCTTCAGCTCCGCCATAACTTGGCCGCTCTCCGATGAGGCTTTAGCCGCTGAGGTTTCAGGGCCTAAAGGCCCGCGCTGAAAAGTAAACTATTGTCGGACCTAAAGGTCCGACCCCCTACGCGGAC
>DASZAA010000036.1:0-20606 GCA_035945615.1 Terriglobia bacterium | reverse complement strand
CTCAAACACTTCACGAAACTGGTGCCTCGTAACCAGCCGTTCTCCTGTGGCGATAGGAACCCGGACGGCCTGTTTCACTTCTCTCAGAGCCGCGACGTTTTCGGGCGGAACAGGTTCTTCGCAAAAAAACGGCTTGAAATCAGTCACAGCGTTTATGTATTCGATTGCCATCGCTGGGTAAGTGCGGCCGTGGAAGTCAATCATGATATCGATTTCGTCTCCCACCGCAAGCCGCAGCCGTTCGATGGCAGCGGCGAATTTCTTCACCGTGGCCGCGCCCATCAGCGGCTCAGAATAGGGCACGCAAACCACTTTGACCGCCGTATAGCCCGTGCTCACCACCTGCTGAGCTAGGTCAATCAGCGGAGCAGGATCAAAAGTTTCATAGACGGACTTCATATCGCCGCCGCCGAGGTGCGTGTACATGCGCACGCGCTCGCGCACGGCGCCGCCCAGCAGCTTGTAGGCGGGCAGGCCCAGCGACTTGCTCAGGATGTCCCAGCAGGCCTGCTCAATACCACTCACCGCGCTCATGCCGATCACACCCATCCGCCAGAACGACTGGCGGTAGAGCTTCTGATAGAGATGCTCGATGCGCGTCGGGTCTTCGCCGATTGCCAACGCCGAAAGGTCCTCCACCGCGCCCACCACCGCCCGCGTTTTCCACTCGAGCGAGGCTTCGCCCCAGCCGAAAAGTCCCGGTTCGTCCGTCTCTACCTTGACGAACACCCAATTGCGCATTTGGGCGTTCACCACTAGCGTTTTAATCGAGGTGATTTTCATGATTTCAGTCCATGGGATAGAGACTGCAACCACCGTCCACCAGCAACGTGTGTCCGGTCATATAATCCGACGCGTCCGAACACAGGAAGATGAGGGCATCGGCCACCGACTCGGGTGGCTGCATATAACCCAAGGGGATCGCTTTCTGCGCGCGGCGGCGGTAGTCAGGCTCGTTATCCCACTGGCGCTTGGCCAGGCCGGCGGCGACAATGCCCGGTGCAACTGAGTTTACCCGGATGCCACGTGCGGCAAGCTCTCTCGACATCCCTCGCATCAGCATTTTCATCGCGCTCTTAGTCGCGTTGTACGGGGTAATTTCCGGCCAAGGCACATCCTGCACCCACGACGAAGTGAAAATGATTTTGCCCTTTACGCCCCGGCTGATCATCGAACGCGCCGCCGCCTGCGCCGTCAGAAAGGCGCTCTTCAAATTGACGCTCATGATCTTATCCCAATCGGCCTCGCTGTAGTCAACGATGGAGCACGAATGAGCCATACCCGCGTTACAAAGGGCGATGTCAAGACGGCCAAAAGTCTCGACCGCTTTCGCCACGGCTTTGCGCGCGCCCTCCTCTGTTGTAACGTCTGCGCGGACGTACAGCACGCGGTGGGCGGGCCATTCCTGCATGGCTTTATTGGCGTCTTCCTCGGAAAGGATATCATTGACCGCAACGCGCGCCGAGTGTTCCACCAGCCGCGCCGCCGCAACTTGGCCGATCGCGCCCAGGCCTCCGGTAATTAAAATTGATTTCCCCTCGAGGCAGTCTTTGTCAAATGCCGTCATATGGGTTTAGGATGCCGCCGGTCCCCGGATTCTGCAAAGGTAGCGCGGACCCCTGTTGTTGAGGTTCGCGGTTCTTTATGGGCAGAGCGAAAAACCGCAGACCGCAAAATCGGCGGCCTGCGCTACAAAAACCCGCTGGCGCTACTGGATGGCGAAGTTATCGAACTCCACTTTATTCCAGCCGGAGCCGATGCCCGCCATGCCGCTCTTGTGGGTTGAATCGGTCACGTTCGCCACCTGCGCGCCGCCGATCATCACACGGATTTGCGAGCCTTGGAAGCGAAGTTCAAAATGCCGCCACGTATGAAGCGGAAACGCCATACTGCCGGAAGCGAGTGTCAGCATGGGATGCTTGTATTGCGCGGTGAGCAGCTTCCATCCGTCTTGATTGACCACCAGGATATAGCTGCTCGGCCAGCGCGCATGATGACCGGCAAAAAAATCTGACGAATCGATCCTACCGAGAAGCATGACGTTGCCTGGCTCCGCCGCCATCGCGTCCGCGCTGACTTTGTAATCCATCCATTTTGCGTCGCCCAGCATGGTGAAAGGGTCAGGCGTGAGGCCCCAAGGAATAGGCCTTTGCGTTATCACCTGGCGTAGGCACCGGCCCGCGCGCCCTGTGCACGGCCACACTTCAAAAGCGCCATCCTGGTCGGAAAGGTATTTGGGCGATTGGCCATCCTTCGTGCTTTCAAAATTATCTTGATAAGGGAACGGGAACGGCGCGGACGCGGGCGCCACGGCGTCTCCCTTGTGCTGGCCCGTTGTGGTGGTGAGCGAGTAGAGCGAATCGGGATCGAGCGTGAGGCTGAACGAGCCGCCTTCCGGCGTCACATCGCTCACATGCTCGAAAGTTTTATCGGCGTTCGTTTCCCAAACGTGAACTATCCCGGTTGAAAGCCCGCCGGCGATGTGAAACGAGACCTGTTGCGGCTCGGTTGCCTGCACGGTTTCGATGATGACGCTGTAATCCTGCCCATCCGGCGATTTCAGCGTGACGTAGCTCCCGCCGTTGCCGTCCTTGCCCAGCAGGCCGCAGGCGCTATCGATATAGCGCCATCCCGGCTGGGCAAATTGCGTGGTGTGCGCCGTCACCCAAATGGTGGGGTCTACGTCGTATTGGCCCGACCACGGCGTGTTGGCGGTCATCAGGCCGGAGCGCGGCGCGGGCAGGTTATCGTAATAAGACGTGATCGGACTCCAGATTTCGGTGCCCGTAATCCGGTCTTCGATGTAATTGCGGTTGTACAGCATGGCGAGCGACTCGGCGTAAGGATTCCAGTGGCGCGAGAGGCCGCGCGTGTAGTAGAAGAACTCGTCTTCTGAAGCCCAAAGCGGCTTGCCGCTCGTCTTGGCCGCATCTGTGTTGGTTGCGCCTTTGATCACGTTTGGACTGTGCACGCCCACCACGTCCACCGCCGCGCGCAACGCGGGGTCGCTGGACATCTGCCCGATGATCTGCCAGGGGTGCTCCTGGGTATAAAGGTCGCAGCAGACCACTTTCGTCGAGATCCCGTTCGCAAGCAGCGTTTTTTTCAGCAGCTTCACGTAGCTTGGCTGGTAGGGTGTTTCGTTCCAGATACCCGTGTAGGCCATGTCGAGGTGGTGTGCGCTCCGGGCGCCTTGGATGAATTTCACCACGTAATCCGCCATATCCTGCGAATAGAAGTGGCCGCTGCCGATCCAGCCGGGCGCGCCCCAGGCCAGGCTGTCAAGCGCGATGTGCGGGTTGCGCTTCACGGCTTCTTCCATCAGCCACCATTCGTAGCCGCGATTGAAATCGGGGTGCGCCATTTCAGCGCGCGTGCGAGCAAAGCTCGGCTCGGAGCCGTCGGTAGAGTTCACGTCGCTCCCGATTTCAACCTTCAGATGTTGGAGCGAGGCGCCGTAGTCCGGCTTGAATAAGTAGTCGAGAATCTGGCTGCGCTGTGGCTCGGGATAGTCAATCAACAAGCGGGAAGATGCGCCGGCGCTGAGCGCGCCCAGGCCGTCGAAGACGCGGCCGGGGCTGTTACCCTCGATCAGAACGGATGTTGTCACCTCGGCTGTGGACGGATGGTGGCAGGCCGTCAGGACAAAGCTGCTGAGGATTATTATGATCCAAACGCTAATTCGTCGCATTCGATTCATCCACTCTGGAGTTCTGTTTTGCAGTAATCTGAATGCCATTGCCGGGCGCCCGGTATCGGTTGTCGGTTGAGGCGCCGTGAATCGGAAACAAAGGCTCACGGTCAATCACCCAAGGGCACAACACGATTGACCGCGGCTGCCAACCGCAAAACCGACGGCCAGAGGCCGCAGTTATAGCTGCCGCGCCACAAAGAAGCGAAAGCGGGACAGCGGTCCCTCAGGGGAGGACCAGGGAACCGTTGCCCGCTTTCGCTTTGCGGCGGCAAACCTCTACCAGTAAAACTTGAGCGCGAACTGGATCTGGCGGGGATCGTTTGCTCCATCCCTCAGCGACGTGATCCGGCCAAAATTGCTGGTGTTGGTGAAATCGGTAAACGACGGCGCGGCGAATTGAGGGATATTGGTAAGGTTAAACACCTCAGTGCGGAACTCGAGATGCGTGGTTTCCGACGTCTTGAACTGTTTGAATAGCGAAAGGTCCATGCGGTGGTAGCCAGGGCCAAGATACTGCGTAGGCGTGCCGCCGAGCGGTGCATAATTTGTCTGCCCAATGGCCGTCGCCAATGGTGGCTGGGCGAAGGCGGCGGGGTTGAGCCACTGGTTCACGTCGTGGGGTCCGGCGTACATGTTCTGGCCGGGAACCAACAGCGCGTTACAGCTGAAATTCGCCGTGGTCCCGACAGGGCACCCTATTGTCTCCGGGTAGCCATCCTCTTCGGTGAGAATCCAGTTCACCGCCCATCCGCCCACAATGGCGTTGGCTATGCCATGGCCGTTGGTAAGCAGCCGTCTTCCATTGCCCACCGGAAGTTGATAGGAGCCGCTCAGGTGGAAAACGTTGGGTACGTCCGACGCGCACAGCCCGTAGTCGCCCTGCACGCCGAAGCCCGGCAAATAAGGCGCGCGGAAGCCGCCCTGGCCGGAGCCGATCAGTAAGTCGTGAAAATCCGTGCGGCACTTCGACCAGGTATAGTTGGCGAGTAGAGTGAATCCGCTGCTGAAGCGCCGCTCGTAATTGAGTTGCAGCCCGTTGTAACCCATGTCGCCTTGAGTCGTGATGTAACTTTGTCCGCGCGAAAAATCGGGGAAGGGCACGTAAAGTTGCGGGTTGGTTCCGGGAGGAAGGATTTCATTGGTTTCGTTCGACCCCACGCCCGTTTCCAGGTGCCGCGATCCGTTGCCTACGTAGCTGGCCTGGACGGTCTGGTTAGAGCTTAACTGGTACTGCAAGGTGAAGTTCCACTCCTGTGTGTAAGGCGTCTTGTAGTTGGTTTGCAGGCCTTCAAGACCCAGCCCTTCGGCGTTCACGAAAACAGGGCTCAACGGGATGGCCGAGAGTCCGTTGTTCAGCGTTCCTATCGTGCCGTTAGGGAAAGTGATGGGATGCGCCGGGTCAGGAGCGGGGAAGGAGAAGTTGAATAGAAACGGATAGTTGGAGCCTATATCGGGCGAGCCGCCGATGTTGGTGAACCCGGCGTAGAAGATGCCGTAGCTACTTCGCACCACCCACTTGCGCCCCGGCTGATAGGCAAAGCCGATGCGGGGGCCAAAATTATCCGTGGGTGTATTCGTCAACCCCGGCTCGCTGCTGTAGCCGAGCTTGATGCCGTCTTGGGTCAGCGTCGTGGGGAAGGAAGACGAAAGCGGCGTGCTTTGCCGCTGAGTGGTAATCAGGTATTCGGCGCTTCCAGGCGTGCCGGGGATGAAATTCGCCTGCGCGCCGTAGCGTTCGACCACTTGGCCAAAGAACTCCCAGCGCACTCCGAGGTTGAGTGTCAGCTTCGGCGTCGCTTTCCAATCGTCCTGGAAATATGCGCCGTAATAGTGGCGCTGGTCGTCCGGGCCGGTGAAGTTGGTGGCCAGGATTTGGTCCGAGCCGCCCACGTTGTTGACGCCGCCCGGCACGCTGGACGCCGTGGGTGTAAGCAGAAGCTGGGCGATGCCCACGCTGCCGCCGCCCACTGACGGAATGCTGGTGTACGTCCCGTCAAACTGAAACTGTCCGCGCGGATACGCCGGCGCGAACCAGGGAAAGCGCAGGTGCTGCATTTCAAGGCCGCCTTTGAAGGTGTGGCCGCCGAAAATCTTGGTGAGGTTTTCCGCGAGCTGCGAAGTGTCATTTACGCGCTTGCCGGGCACAAACGCCGCCGGGCCGAGCTCGTTGAGGCCGGAGATCGTAATCACCGGCAATCCGCCGTTCTCAGGCACTTGCGGAATGGCCTGAATGCCGAACTGCGCCGGGATGCCCATGGTGTTGGCGAACGGCTGAAGCTGGTTGGTAACGAGGCGGCTGTATCCCAGCCGGAATTCATTCACCAGCGTAGGCGTGAAGGTGTGCGTTTCGCTGAGTACGCCGTTGAAGCTGACGTTTTGAAAATTGTCCTGCGAGAAGCTGCTGCCGTCGGCAAAACCCGCGAATGGGCCGGGCACAAAATCAGGATTGTTCGCATAGCTGATGCGCCCGAATATCTGGTCCTTGGTGCTGAAGTTATGATCCATGCGGACGTCGAACTGGTCTGTATTGTTGCTGATCGAAGGGTCCGTGGCATAGTTGCTGAACAAGCCAGGAAGATTAGGCGCCGGATAAAGATTGAGCAGCTTGATGGCGTTCGAATCTAGCCGTCCAGACGGAAGCGTGTTAAGCAGCGCCTCTTGCGCTGATGAGGTGAAGTTAGTGACGCCGGCAAGGCTGCCTTTGTAAAACGGATCGCGGACGTAACCGCTGGCGCTTGCGACCAGCCCGGTGACAGGGTCGACTTGCCCGGCGGTGACGGCGCGCGTCGTGGCCGGGTCAAATACGGTGCCGAGGGGAAACGTGCGCCCCAAGTCGTCCGAGCGCGTGCCGCTCTGCCCGGTGATGAGGCTCTGCAAATTTGTGTAGCCGCTCGCCGTCTCGGCAACGGTGGGCACGGTGGCCAACTGAGGCTCCGCCTGGCGGATGCGCGTGCCTTCGTAATCGACAAAGAAAAAGGTTTTGTCCTTGCCGTTGTAAACGTGCGGAATGGTGACGGGGCCGCCTAGCGTAAAGCCAAACTGGTTCTGCCGGAATGCGCCTTTGGTTTCGTTCGAGGAGTTCTCAAAAAAGTTCGCCGCGTCAAAGCTGCTGTTACGCAGAAATTCCCACGCGTCGCCGTGAAGCTGGTTGGTGCCTGATTTGGTAGTAGCGTTGAGCACTGCGCCGCCCGCGCGCCCGAACTGCGCGCTGAAGTCGCTGGTTTGAATCTTAAACTCCTGGATGGCGTCCACCGGCGGCTTGATGGCGTAGCTTGCGCCGTTCAGGAAATCCACCGAGTCGTTATTGTTGTCAATCCCGTCGAGGATGTAATTGTTTTCTGATGACGGCGTGCCGTTAGTGATGAAGGTTCCCGTGGTCTCGAGCCCGCGGCCCGTCGGAGGTACACCGTTCACTCCCGCCGCAAGCTGCGCTAGAAACGTGTAATTGCGTCCGTTCAAGGGCAGATTATTGACTTCCCGCTGGCCCACCACTTGGCCGGTGGAGGCGTTCTGGGTCTGGAGCTGAGGAGGCGCTGCAGTTACCTGCACGCTTTGCGTGACCGATCCTGGCGCCAGGGTGAAATTCACCACCACCTGCTGTTGCACCTGCACCACCACGTCGGCGTGCACGGCCTGCTGAAATCCCCGGAATTGCGCCGTGACTGTGTAAGTGCCGATACGTATGGGCGTGAACGTGTAGTCGCCTTGCGCGTCCGTGGTGGTGGTGAGCTTGAGGCTGGTTCCCTGGTTAGTTAAGGTGGCGGTGGCTCCGGGGATGACAGCGCCGCTTTGGTCTGTGACAGTACCCAGGATTGTGCCGGCATCCACCTGCCCCAAGGCCAGACTCGCTCCAAGAAAGAGCATGAGTAGACCTAGTGCTAGATGGGTTAAGCTGGAAAGCCCTTGAGTCGGCTTCATTTTTTCCTCCTTGATATTTCAGCCTGCCCTCAACGCCGGGCAGCAACCAAAGCTGTTGGCTTCTTGATTAGGGTGCGGCTGCGCGGGTGGAGCACGCATGGCATTGTGATCCATGTGTGCGGTTTCGCTCGTCGCTTATTTCGGCGGCGAGATACTGCCTGCGCTTCCGTTAAGGTACACGGCAGGACAATACTACCCGATATTTTGAATGTCAAGAGAAAAAACCGGAATTGTATAGTTGACAGACCCACTTTTCTTTGATACGCTTATTTTGTGAGGTAGAGGGAAATGAACCTAGCCGAATTAACACAGCGATTCAGCACTGAAGAACAAGCGATTGATTTTCTCGAAAAAGCACTATGGCCTGAAGGCCCGGTTTGCCCACACTGCGGCCTTATTGATGAGGCATTCCGCTTGCAGTCGAAGGGCGCCAGCAAAAACAAAATGCGACCTGGCGTGTGGAAGTGTAAGGGATGCCGTCTTAAGTTTACCGTCAAGATCGGCACCATCTTTGAGGACTCGCATATTCCCTTGCGCAAATGGTTGCTGGCGATTCATCTACTGTGCGCCAGCAAGAAGGGCATGAGTTCGCATCAAATTCATCGTCAACTTGGCATCACCTATAAAAGCGCATGGTTTATGACGCACCGCATCCGACACGCGATGAGCCAACCGTCATTTGACGGTCCGCTAGGTGGCATCGTCGAAGTAGACGAAACCTATATTGGAGGCAAACTGCGAACCGGCCCTCAAGCCGTGATAACGGGAGAGCGTCCGAAGGATTGGTTAGCGGGAACTTCAAACAAAGCCCCGGTTGTCTCGCTTGTCGAGCGCGGCGGTAAGGTACGTTCGATTCATGTTGCTAATGTTACCGCCGCAAATCTTAAAGAAGTCATCCGCCAGAACGTAGAACCTACCGCGCATGTGATGACCGATGAATCTTGTGTTTATGATTTTGTCGGAAAGCAGTATGCCCGACACAGCACCGTGAACCATAGCGAGAAGGAATATGCGCGTACCGAATCGGATGGAATCATGGCAAGCACCAATACCGTAGAAGGGTTTTTCAGCCTCTTGAAGCGCGGTGTTTACGGCTCGTTTCATCGCATCTCGAAAGAGCATTTACACCGCTATCTAAGCGAGTTTGATTTCAGGTACAATTCCAGAGACGTGACAGACGGCGAGCGCCGTCAGTTGGCTATCAAGGCAATGGCAGGGAAGCGGCTGACCTACTACCCGGCAAAGGGGGGGAGAAACGAATACCCTCGTTAATTAAACCGAAGAAACGATAAGTGTTCTTTACTGAGAGCGTTTCACCCTGCCGATTCCTGGCAGAGTCTCAGGGCGCAACGCGGCTGAAAGAACAGGATGCCGCAGTGTGCCCTAAAAGTCAAGTTCCTTCAGAATATTGTGCCTATTCCCATTTCTCAGAGATGCTGAACAGGACAAAAATAGATTGGGACATGGCGATGCTAAAATTTGAAGTTTATTTCGATGACAGCGGGACTGACCACAATTCAGATATCGCTGTCGCGGCCTGCTACACCGCTCCGAAGCGATCATGGGACGATTTTGTCGAACCTTGGGACAGAATTCGACGTGAAGAGGGATTTGAGGTTTTTCACATGGCCGAGTTCGTCGCAAAGCCGGAATGCCAGCACAAACCATTTTGCTATTGGGATAAGGACAAAAAAGAGCGGGTATATAAACGGGTAGCATCCACCATAAACGTCCATAAGAGCATCGGATTTTCGATAGCCGTTCCCAAGCGCGAGTATGACCAAACATCCGATGACTTCAGGGACCATCATGGCCAAGAGCACTATACATTTGCTGTCCTGCACTGCCTCAAACTCATTGAAAAATGGAGGAGAGAAAGTAACCGCCTACACATTCCCATGCAGTATATTTTCGACTGGGAAATGCAAAAATCAAGGAAGCGGGTAGAAATTGAATCCCTCTGGAATGGGATGCATCCGTTGGTTGCTAATGCCCTAGGAACTAACCCCGTAGACGGGTACTCCTTCCAGCATAAGGAGTGCTTTAAACCGCTTCAGGCAGCAGATGTTTTGGCATGGCAAATGAAAGCGCATATGGAAAAAATACTTCCGTTTGGGAAAGACCGGGAGGAACTCACCCACCCAGGATTCAGACTACTGCGACAGGATCAAGAGATGGAGTTGGCCTTCTTCACTCCGGATCAGATCAAGAAAGCGGAGGCCAACTTTGACAAGTTGAGAAGGGACGGCTTTACCGTGATTCGCTAATAGTCCTACGGTCAGGTCTCACCTTCGCCATTCATTGTAGAGCTTCAGTGCTTTGTCTTGATAGGTCGTGCAGGCTTGTGCTTCCCCAGCATCTTGACGGCATCTTCGAATTTCATCGGATATAGGCTCAGTTTTGGTTCATAGTGTTTCGGTCGGCGCGTTTTCGTTTTGGTTTCCATGGTTGTATTATAGTTTCGCTATCTAAATCTAATACCCAAGTGATTTAATTTGTTTTTCGTAGTCCCAAAGATCAATCTGGGCAGAACGAATCTCATTGCAGAGACTTTGAAGTTTGGACTGCGTGATATTGGCGACCTGATGAGGCATGAAGTCGTGCGTTCGATTGAATCTTCCGTCCATTGATTCTCCGCCAAAACTTACCGACTCAGGAAAACTTAGCAGTCCTTGTCCAACTGCATATAATACTTCCCCAATTCTTCTGGCTTCAGCCTTAAGCTCTGCTAATTGCGCTTCGGCCTCCTTGCGCTTACGGAAAGCCTGACCAACAATTTCGTCTCTTCCCTGGTCACTCATCACATACCTCTCAGCAACTTGCATCGGGCACACTCCTATGCTACTCTGAGATCATCCAGCACAGAGTTTGCGCGACGATGCCCGCCAGCCAGCGGGCATTTACATTTTCCAGCCTAGCACGCCCGTCAATGCCTGTCACGCGCTACAAGATTGTAACAGTGAATGGGTCTGTCAACTATATAAGTCCGGAAAAAACGGCAACAATATAGTTGGCTGACCAAGGGCCCGAGAGTCTGCCTTTGTTGGCGAGTTCATCATTTACGCCTTACGTTTCTTCGGTCGCTTACGTTTGGCTTTGATTTCAGACTTCAGAACCTGTACCAGTTTTTTTGGGTGGTCTGTCGAGTACTTTATTCTTACTGCTGACAATCATTTACAAGACTATGGAAAACGCTGAACTGATTGTGATTGCAAAGCGCATCCTCCAAGAGCTGCGGACTTTAAATGAAGTTCTAAATCGTACCGCCAAGCACATAGATTCCATACGCGCCGAGCAGGAAAGCGGCCGCCATCAAAATGAACCAATAAGCGTCAGAACGGAAGTAGTCTCCTTTGAAGATGCAATTGTGCGAGAGCGACGCGCTGAGCAGGAACACCAACAGAGAACACAAAATTCGATAAAGAGGGCGGCTTGGCTGACGTTCCTTGCCGTTTTCGCCTACGCTGGCATAACTGCTTTGCAGTGGCGAGAAATGAGAAAGGCTACCGATGCGGCCAAGAATTCCGCCGATGCTGCTAAGAGTGCTGCCGCCACTGCAAAAACCACTCTCGATAACTCCAAGGCTACCTTTATTATCGAACAAAGGCCGTATTTGGTAACTGACACCCCACAGTTCGTTAGTCCCGGTTTGTTTTCTGACAATCCAATAAAAACGAATATCACTTATAGGAATATAGGAAAGACTCAGGCCGTCAAGATACTCGTCAATTTGACGCTCGTAGAGTTTCACCCCGCGAGGAAAGGTACCCATGGAGGCGTAGAAAAATTCCGCAGATTCATTGATTCGACCTTTGCCGACTTGCACCGCAAGGATGCGCGAGGAAGGAAAGAGATTCTTCTAGACCCTGACATCGAACAGGATATGGCTCCTCAACAATTGTTGTTTAGCACTACGCCAGATGAACTGGTATTGTCTAAGACAGACATAAGCTTGGTTACGACAGGTGAAATCTCCCTTTACTGTGCGGGCGTTATAAGCTACACCGACCGCTTCAACGGGAGCTACGCAACCGAGTTCTGCTACTACTTTTTTGGCTCTGACCCTAAGACTTGGCACGTTTGCGATACCAAGAACACCATTCGATAGCAGTGCAGCAGCTAGCCCAATGGTCAGCCACGTATATTGTTGCCGAAAAAACATTAAGGAGGTGTAACAAGGGCGACCGAACGAGCTTTCTCTCCATATATTAGAGGAAAACGCTCCAGAAATGGAGGATTGGACCTTGCGAAAGGGGTAAATTTGGTCAAATTTTGATGATTTTTGATCAAATTCTAACGTTTTTTAGCACGGAGAGAGGGGTAACACGGCGCTTACAAGGCAATCGCAAGCGGAAATTATGGCATTTCGTCGCGGCGGATTTCACGAAAAAGGCGCAAGTTCGAGCGCAGAACAAGGTGCGGAGTCAAATAGTAGCTGGGTGGAATGGGCCGGCCATTCGCCAGGTGATCCACCACGAGGCGCACAGCAACTTGTCCCTGCACGTAAGGCCGCTGATGAATAGAAGCAAGGATCGTTCCCTTTTCGAGATAAGGCACCATCGCCTGAAAGAGGTCCGTGGTAATAAGCTTCACTTTGCCGTGCAGACCCCGCGCGCCGACGGCGTGGCAGACGGGCAGGCAATTCGCAGTGCTGACGTAAATGCCTTTGAGCGATTGATGCCGTCCGAGGAGCGCATAGACTTTCTGAAAGGTTTCGTCCTCATCGTCATGCCCCTCGAGAACTTCCACCAGTCTGCCGCCGGGCGAAAGCTGCTGGAACATTTCCGCAAAAGCCTGAACTTTCTTGCGATGGTCTTCGGTGAGGAACTGGCCCGTGAGCACGGCCACGTCGGGCTTCGGAGGCAGAAACTTGGCCATCAGCTCGGCGGCCATGTGGCCGTTCACCACAGGATTGACGCAGACGACGGTAGAGCGCGCGCTGCCCGGCGCGTCTGATGCCACGCAAATCACACGCACATTCTCGTGCTGTTCAGCTTGATTGATCAGCGAGGTGAGGCTTGCTGGATCGCCCGGACAGACCGCCACCACTTGCAGCTTGCGGCTGAGCAGTTCTTTCATGGCCGCTGCTTCGCCGCCTCCGAGGCGGTCGATCGGGCGATAGACAATCTCCACGCCTAATTGCTCAAAGCGGCGGGCTTCGTTCAAAAAACCATCGCGCACCTGATCGTAAAAATAGTGAATCTCGCGCGGGATACACACGCCAATCCGGATGACGGGATTTCCCACGGACAGCGCGCGCGCCGCCAGATTCGGCCGGTACCCGTGCTCTTTGGCGATTCGCAGGATGCGCTTGCGCGTGCCTTCGCTGATTTCTTTGCGGTTATGCAGGGCGCGATCCACGGTGCCAATGGAAACGTTTGCCAGCCGCGCGATTTCCTCCACGCCGATCTTTCTCATGAGTGACCTAGTGTAATTCAACGAAAATGAATTTGCATTGCAGCACTTAGTGAATTTGGCTGTAGCGGCGGTCTCTGGCCGCCGGATTTTAATAGTAAAGACCGGTGGCCAGAGGCCGCTGCTGCTACAAAATGCTTTTTTCCCCGGCTTGCATTTGGCGCGGCCTTCAGCTAGGGTAGGATTTCCGTGTACGCACACGGATTTCATCATGGGCAAACAAGGCTGCGCCTTAACCTACGAGGCATACTGCGGCTGGAAGACCATCCGGCTTTCAAATGGGATTATCGATCTTTTCATCGCGCCTGACCTCGGCGGACGGATCATCCAACTACGGTTTGGCTCTCTGGAATTCTTCTATGTGAACCCAAGGCACTTCGGCCGGACTTATCCTCCGGCAGAAAACTGCGCTGCCGCCGGATGGAAAAACTACGGCGGCTCCAAAGTGTGGCCGGCTCCGCAGGGATGGGAAGGCGAGGGGCAATGGCCGGGCCCCCCCGACCCGGTTCTTGATGGCGGCGCTTACGCTTGGCGTGTCCTCGAACAGACGGCGCGTTGCGTGGCACTTTATCTCGAAAGCCCCCCTGACCCCTATACGGGCCTCACGTTTTCGAGAGACATCCGCATCTTCGAAAATCTTTCCCTCATTCAAATTGCCCACAAGATGCGAAACATCTCACTGCGCCGCGTCCGGTGGGCCATCTGGCAGGTCACGCAGCACGTGGTGGGATCAAACCTTGTGGTTTATGCTCCCGCGCGGTGCGCCCGCCAGATCTATGGAGACGAGAACTTTGAACACGCCGGGCACGAGTGTATAAACGGCATTTGGAAACTCGAATATGCAAACCGGGTGGCCAAATTTGCCGTAGAAGTCGAACACGGATGGCTCGCCAGCCTGAGACCAAGTGAGCAAATCGCGCTGATTGAAGAGTTCCGTATCTTTCCATGCAAACCTTATCCGAACGGCGCGCCCGCCGAAGTCTGGGTCAATGGCGAGGGAACGTACACCATCCCGGCTGGCCGGGGAAACCTAAATAGCTCCAATAGCCTAAAACTTCCAAACGGCCAGCCTAATCGGATTGACATGGCCGCCGACCCCAGCGGCTGCGACCCTTTTATCGAAACAGAAGTCCTGAGTCCGTTGGTGGACCTTGATCCCGGCCAGGAATACAGCTTCTCTGTTACTTGGCGTCCCACATTTATCAAAGACATTGATTCTAAGCAACTTCTTGGGTTCGTTCCGTGATCTTTCGCGTGCTTTTCCATTCCCTCTGGCCATTTTCTAATCTTTGGGAACCACCTTGTAGCCCAGCGTTTTGCTTTTAAAAGTGAGTAGCGCAGACCGCCGCAATCGCGGTCTGCGGATTTTGCTTTCCGACCGCTATTTCTTAACCGTGCATTTTCCCCGAAAGATCACTGGCACGCCATCTGCGCTCGGTTCCTTCTGAAGCAATCAACGCGAATTTGGCAGCAGGAATCTTCAACAACTTCAACCACAAGCCGCAGACCTCAAAGGCGGAGGTCTGCGCTACGTACTTGCTTATAGCCCAGAGTTTTGCTTTTAAGACCCTGCGGGCTAGTCTCGGTCGCGAGAGAGAGATGGAAGGGCCTTTAGGGTGTGTTGCCACCCGGGGAACGATCTTCAGCTTTCATTTCAAGTCGCAAGAATTTTGCATCACTTCTGAGCCGGAAGCTGCACGGTCAGGGGCTGGGCAAGGGTAAAATCGAGCAACGTTTCGCTCGGGATGTGGACATCCTGCCCGTGGGTGATTACTTGGCTTGCGGCGCCCGCGCCTCCGCCGATCCCTGCGCCGATGGCAGCTCCCTTACCGCCTCCGGCAATCGCGCCGATCACCGCTCCAAGACCCGCGCCGATTCCCGTGCGCTCGGCCGTCTGTTTGCCGCGCGACTTGCCCGCGATGTCGTAATCGCTGGTCGAAATGGGAACGATGTGGCCGCCGATATTGATTCCCGTCAGTTCAAGCCGCAATTCGGAGCGGCCTTCAACTCGCCCCGCCTGGCTGGATTCAACTAACCGTCCGTAGACCGTCGAATCGCGCGCGGCCAAAAGTTGGCCGTTCAGTTCCAGCGGCTGATCCAGGCTCGCCTGGAATTTATCGCCAACTTTGTCGGTCTGCGAATCCACCGTATCGATCATTCGCACCTGGATTTGCGTGCCTGCGGGCACTATAACTGCCGTTTCCTGGATTGCCGCTGCCGCTGGCTGCAATGCTTTTGCCGCAGGATGCGCTGGCGTTGCTGGCGTGGGAACCACCGCGGCGGGCGCCGACGCGCTGAAATCCACCAGCAGGATGTCCGCCACCGGGTATGTTTGCACTTTCCCGTTAACGAGTATATTGACGCTATCCGCTGTGCCGCCCAGATACTGGCCGCGAATCAGCTTGCCGTCCCTCATCTGCAACGTCGCCGCCGCGGCGAGCGACGCAAAAACAATTAAAGCACTGAATAGCAAAAAGGTTTTCTTCATGACATCTCCCACATATCTTCTCTTCTATCTTAGATGCAGGGAAAGAGTAAATCGAGGGGAGAGAACCGAAGAGTAGGATTCTAACTTTCCGGCTCGTTCGCAATCTGCGGAACTTCAGAAACAGCGAGTAGCGGGTAGCGCAGAGTTTCGCTTCTCAGAAACTCTGCGGTTTTTGTCATATTTTGGGGAAGGCCGCAGAGCGGGTAGCGCGGAGTTGTTTTGTAACTCCGCGGCTTGTGGGCATGGCCGGGCGAAAGGCCGCAGAGTTTCTGAGAAGCGAAACTCTGCGCTACCCGCTCGCTGCTGATGTGTAGAGACAACGAGCCATTTGCGCACCCGGCTAAGTCACCTGCTGGAATGTGTTGTTGAGCATAATGAGTGTAGCCAGACGGTTGGCGAGCACCTGGAGAAAGCTTTCAACCTGCAGTTGCATCTGAGCCTGTGAGAGTGCTTGATTAGGCGGCTGGGTGGGATCAAAAGTCAACGCATCTGACACCGTAATTGGCGTCACAGTTGCCGCAGGAGCTGCAGAGGTTGGAGTTGATGAAGCGGCAGGCGGCGTATATGAAGCCGTCGCGTTGACTGCTAGGACTCCGGCAGGGACACCAGTAGTCCCAGTCGCCGATACTGTAATGGTAAATCCGTTGATCGTATAGGTGCGCGAAATAGCCATGTTTTTCTCCTGTGTTAGATACTGTATCGCACCACTTTGAGACGATGGAGAGAAATGGGATAAATGAGACGGTTTTTTTCATGAGTCGCCGCTTTTTGTTGAAGCGGTCTAAAGTGTGAGGGCAGTGAGACAGTCAGCAACACACATTTAGGACACAACCGAGATGGCCCTTCAGTGTGTAAGTCTTTGCAATGCAAGGCTGGAAGGCAGGTCCCAGTCTATGAGTATCGACGCTTCATGCTGCATCTCTCACTTCCCCGGCGAAGCAGAGCGGGTAGTGCGGAGTTGTTTTGTAACTCCGCGGCTTGTGGGCATGGCCGGGCGAAAGGCCGCAGAGTTTCTGGAAGACAAAACTCTGCGCTACCCGCTAAGAGCGTTCGCGCGTCGGCTCGCCCCTGCAGCCCAGTATGAGTCAAACCACGGTATGCCATCCAACATGCTATCGCCCACGTTATCTGCTAGGATCGTAGAGAGTCAAAAAACGTAACACTGCGGGTAATCCCTCGCAGTTTATCGATTGCAGTTGGGCTTCCGCGTCGGCAACAGCTTCAGCGGTTTAGGCCGAGCCAAATATCCGTGGTCTGTATGGCGACGGATTAGGTTGCGTTTTAGACCGTATCGATGAAAGATTGCGATGTGTATGGATTCTTCTGTTTCTTCGGTCGTGCAGCTTGAGGAACGACTCGGAACGCAGTTCGTCAACATCAAAGCGGCGCGGGAGTTCTCACGAACGAAGCGCACCGACCTCACGGAAAAACTGAAGGCGATTCCTTCCGGTGACGCAAGTATAGTCGTTTCGGGTTCGTTAGCTCGGGATGAATTCACGGAAGGCAGCGATACCGATTGGACGCTTCTTGTGGATGGCTCTGCGGACCCGGAACACACCGAAATCGTTAAGGAGGTGGGACGCATCATTGCCGAGTGCACGGCGAAGCCGGTTGGCAGGGAGGGCACGTTTGGAACCCTAACCTTCAGCCACAACCTAATTCAACAAATTGGAGGCGAGGCAGATACTAACAGAAACACGACACAACGAATTCTCCTTTTGCTGGAGTCGCGCGTTCTCGGGCGAGATGACGCGTATGAGCGAGTGATCAAGAACGTTCTAAGGCGGTACATCTTAGAGGACCATGGTTTCATCGAAAAGAGAGGATTACACCATGTACCGCGGTTCCTGCTAAACGACTTTGCGCGCTACTGGTGGACAATGGCGGTTGACTTCGCATATAAGCAACGGACTCGCGATGGTAAAGGAGCTGCGATTCGCAACGTCAAACTACGAATGTCGCGCAAGCTGATTTACGTTTCGGGCTTATTAACATGTTTCGGTTGCGCACTTCGGCTCGACCGTTTTGGCCCGATTATGAACTGCGTCGCGTCCGATGATAGACTTGAGTACGTAGATCTTCTTCGGAGAAGGCTCAGGCCTCCCCTCGATGTTCTGGCTGAAACATTACTGCAGTTCACTCACTTGGATAGCGAGGCGCGGAAACTCTTCAGCGCCTATGACGGTTTTCTCAAAATACTGAGCGACAGGGACTCACGAAACCGACTCGAGGGGCTCGATGTAGACAAATATGAGTGCGATGAGATATATCGGAAGGCGCGCGAGCTAAGCCACGAGTTCCGGAAAGGTCTTATCGCGTTGTTCTTTGATGAGAAGTCGGGGCTGGGTGAATTGACACAAACGTACGGGGTCTTCTGATGCAAATGATTGGTTATTCCACTGGGGCGTTGGCTTACGAGAACTTCAGGCGTGGCGTGGAAATGCTTCGAAAGAGGCCTATACACGCCCTTGAGCTCTCAGCCCTGCGTGAAGCTGAACTGCGACCACTGCTCGATGGGCTTGGCGAGCTCAACCTTTCTCAATTCAGCTATATTTCCTTTCATGCTCCAAGCGCGTTCTCCCCTCAAAGTGAAGAATGGATAGTGGAAAGGCTTGGTGAAATATCCCGGAGAGGGTGGCCAATAGTTTTGCATCCCGATGCGGTGCACAATTACGCGTTGTGGAGACCGCTCGGCTCCGCTTTGCTCGTCGAGAACATGGACCGGCGTAAACCGTCAGGGAGGACAGTTCCAGAGCTCGAGCACATTTTCAACGTGCTACCTGAGGCGTGTCTGTGCTTCGATCTCGGGCATGCCCGGCAGGTGGACACAACCATGACGACAGCTCATCTCATCCTGAAGCGCTTTGCAGATCGGCTCAGACAGGTGCACCTGAGCGAAGTCAACACCAACAGCAAGCATGATCGCCTATCATACGGCGCGATTCTCGCGTACCAAAAAGTTGCAGCGCTAGTGCCCAAGAACGTGCCTGTGATTCTGGAGACGCCCGTTACCGAGCAGGAAATCGATGCTGAAATCAAGCGGGCCACAGAAGCTCTGACAACGAAGTGGAACGAACGAAAGAGACAAATGGTTGAGTCGGCTTCCGGCCATGCCCTTACGCAGACAACGCTTGCACCCAACCGTTGACGCATTCTCTCCGAAAGGCCTAGTGTCAGCTTTTCCCCGTTTCCCACCGCTTTTGTGCTTCAAGCACGAATTCGACGACTTCGGCCCACGAATTTGCCCTGGGCCCATCCAGTTCCGCGTTGGTGGAGTTCGTAAACACGATGGTAGCAAGACCTTCATCACGCAGGAGTTTAATGTTCGGCGGGGAATCTTCAATATAGAGATCGGCTCCTACCGCAGCCTTGTCCTTCATGAAGCAAAGGTCTGAGTAAGGAACGTCGTGATAGTCCAACCACTTGATTGTTTGCCTGGCCGCGACTTGATGAAAGTACTTGATGAAAAATCGATGTGTGATAATCCTAATGCGTACTTTCTCCCGTGAGAGCCTTCGGAGCGCAGCCGGCGCACCGGGCGTCGGTAGGAGGATGCGGAATAACTCTCGCTGGGTCACGGCGAACCGATGCAGAGCTTCGTAGCCTCCGGGAGCATCGGGAATGCCCCACTCAGGCAAACCCCAGCTAATCCGCTCTGGAAGACTTGCGACTTCGACGCCCAGCCATTCAGCGGCGATCGGACGCAACCCACCATAGAAGTCTGCGACTACGCCATCGAGATCGACTCCAAATACGAAACGGTTTCCTGCCATCCCCTGCCTAACCTCCCTCTGTTCTCAGTTCGTACCGCTAGTTTCAATACGGCGTAAGCTGGACAATTCTGGTCTCCCCAAGACGAAACCACTCGTTGCTACCGATCCAGGACGCGAGGGTTCGATTGTAACAACCTGTGTAACGCTCTAACAACTACCATGCATACGCGTAGCCTTTGCTCGGTCCTGCCATCACCTCTCAAATGGCCTCCCACAGTAAATTCGGTCAGGCCGTCAATTCTTTGGCAATCGCTCCTGTGTTACGGCGCACTCGGAAACTGACCTCCTGCCGAAAAAAAGACCAAGCGTCTCGAATAGACGCCAAGGCGGCCGTTACGTCAGTTCCAGGCGCCAAGCGCAGGTTGTTTTGCAACTCCGCGGCTTGTGGGTATAGCCGGGTAAAAGACCGCTACAAAACAACGAATCAAGAATCCTCATGCTCCGTCAGCGCCGAGCGCAGCTCATCAAATGCAATTTGCGCCGTGCCGAACTTCAGCACGACTTGACCTGCCGCAATGTTCGCTATTTCCGCTGCGTCTTTCATGGCCGCGCCTGAGCTGCACGCAAGCGCGAGCACGGCGATCACGGTGTCGCCGGCGCCCGTCACATCGTACACTGGACGGGGCCGGCTGTGGATGACGTAGCAGCCGCCCGCCGAATCGAGCAAAGTCATGCCTTCACCACCGCGCGTAATCAGCAAGTGTTCGCACTCGAATTTTTCGATCAGCAGGCGTCCGCCTTTCTCGACCGCCGCCGCGTTTCGCATGGGCATTCCCGCCATCAATTCGGCTTCGTGCAGGTTCGGCGTCACCACGGTAGCCTGATGGCAAGGTTCGGGATGCGAAGGCTTCGGATCGACAAACACTGGCACAGATTGGGCGCGCGCGAGCGGGAGGACTTCGTTGCAGAGGGCGGTATCCACCGAACCTTTCTGATAGTCGGAGACGATCAGCGCATCCAGGCGGCCCACTCGCTCGCGCAGGGAGCGCGCGAGACGCGCCCTCGAGACATTTGAAACCGTCAGCGCCTTTTCAAAGTCGAGGCGAAGCAACTGGTGCTGATGCGCCGCAATCCGCAGCTTTCGCGGCGTGATGCGCCCCTTTTCGCGCGCCAGCGTGGCGGGTGGAATGCCGTGCGCCTTGAGCAAATCCATCAGCCGTTTGCCGCTCTCGTCTACGCCGATCACGCCCCAGGGAATCGCCTTGCCGCCAAGAGCCGCGACATTGGCGGCAACATTGCCCGCGCCGCCGGGGTAGCCTTGCGCGGCATCTAGCTTATCGACCAGAACAACGGGCACCGGGGCTTCGGGGGAGATGCG
>DASZAA010000035.1:0-4879 GCA_035945615.1 Terriglobia bacterium | reverse complement strand
CTGATTCAGTTGCGTGAAGATGGTGGAAACCTGGCGCTGCCCGAAGGCATCGTAGAGCGTTGCGTCAATCGCCGCGGGCGTGACGCCGAGGCGGCTGGCCGTATCGCGGTCGATATCCAGCGTTTCCTCGAGGCCGTGATTTTGTTGGTCGGACGCCACATCGCGGAGCGAGGGCAAGGTGGATAGCTTTGCGGTCAGGCGCGGCGCCCAGGTGTTCAATTCAGCCGCGCTCGCGTCCGACAGGCTGTACTGGAACTCTGTGCGGCTGACGCGGTCACTGATCGTCAAATCCTGTACGGGCTGCATGTAAAGCGTGATGCCATTGACCGCGGCGAGCTGCGGCTGCAAGCGCCGGATGATTTCTGAAGCTGTCGCATGGCGCTGCTCCACGGGCTTCAGCGTGATCTGGATGCGCCCGCTGTTGAGCGTCATGTTAGTGCCGTCTACGCCGATAAAAGAGGCAACTTTATCCACCGCTGGGTCCTTCAGAATAACGTCTACCAGTTGCTGCTGCTTCTCGGCCATCGCCGGAAACGAGATCGTTTCAGCGGCCTCAGAGGTCCCCTGGATCACGCCCGTGTCTTCGACCGGGAAAAAGCCCTTGGGCACGATGACGTAAAGATAAAGCGTGGCCGCCAGCGTGCCCGCGGTGATCAGCAAAATAGCCGTCTGATGGCGGAGCACCCAGCGAAGGGCGGTTGCGTATGCGGAGATCCCGCGTTCGAGCACGTGCTCGGACCAGCGGTAAAAGCCGCTCTGCTCGGATTCAGGGCGGTAGTGCAGCAGCCGGGCGCACATCATCGGCGTGAGCGTGAGCGAGACGATGGCCGAGATGATGATCGTCACGGCCAAGGTAATCGCAAACTCACGGAACAGCCGGCCCACAATATCGCCCATGAAGAGCAGGGGGATCAGCACCGCAATCAAGGAGACCGTGAGCGAAAGAATGGTGAAGCCGATTTGTTGCGAGCCTTTCAGGGCGGCTTCGAGCGGAGTGTCGCCCTGCTCGACAAAACGTGAGATATTTTCAATCATCACGATGGCATCGTCCACGACGAAGCCGGTCGAGATGGTCAAGGCCATCAGGGAGAGATTGTCGAGACTGAAACCAAGCAGGTACATGACGCCAAAAGTTCCAATCAGGGCTAGCGGCACGGTGATGCTTGGAATCACGGTTCCGGCCAGCGTGCGGAGAAAAAGAAAAATAACTAGGATTACGAGAAGCACCGTCAGCGTCAGCTCAAACTTTACGTCCTGCACCGAGGCGCGGATGGTGGTCGTCCGGTCAGTGACGACCTGGGCCTGCACAGAGGTGGGCAAGGCGTCTTCAAGCCTTGGAAGCAGGCTCTTGATGTGATCGACCACGCTGATGATGTTGAAGCCGGGCTGCCGCTGGATGTTCATGATCACGGCGGGGGTCTGGCCTACCCAGGCGGCTTGCTGGGTGTTTTCGGCGCCGCTCAGCACGCGGGCTACGTCCGTCAGCCGCACCGGAGAGCCATTCCGGTAAGCAATCACAATGGGGCTGTAATCGGGCGCGGACAGAAGCTGATCGTTATCGTTGATGGTATAGGAAAGCTGCGGCCCTTCGAGCGTGCCCTTGGCCTGGTCAACGTTGGCCGCCGCGAGCGCGGTCCGCACGTCTTCCAGGCTCAATCCGTAGCTTGCAAGCGCCTGGGGGTTGACGAGGATGCGCACGGCGGGTCGCTGACCGCCGCTGATACTCACGAGCCCCACGCCCAAGACCTGCGAAATCTTTTGCGCGAGGTCGCTATCGGCGAGGTCTTCAACTGTGTAGAGCGGAAGCGCGTTTGAAGTCAGGGCCAGCGTCAGGATTGGAGCGTCCGCCGGATTGACCTTGCTGTAGACAGGGGGATTGGGCAAGTCGGGGGGAAGATAGGTGCTGGCCGCGTTAATCGCCGCCTGCACCTCCTGCTCGGCCACGTCGATATCCTGGTCTAGGGTGAATTCAAGCGTAATTTCTGAAGCGCCGAAAGAGCTGGTGGAGGTCATCTCCTTCAGGCCGGGTACCTCGCCGAATTGACGCTCGAGCGGCGCTGTCACGAGCGCGGTCATCACGTCAGGACTCGCGCCCGGATAGAAGGTGAGCACGCGGATGGTGGGATATTGCACTTCCGGCAGCGCCGAAACCGAGAGCTGGGTGTAGGCGACAATGCCGGCCAGCAGAATAGCCGCCATCAGCAGCGACGTGGCAATGGGCCGCTGAATGAAAATCCGGGAGGGGTTCATGCCGCGCGCGCTCCGGCGGGACGGGTAGTACGCGTAGTGACGTGGCTGCCGTTCCGTAGTTTGTCCTGCCCGTCGGTCACTACTGTTTCACCGGGTTGAACGCCGGAACTTACGACGACAGAATTTCCTTGCGTGAGAGACGTTTGCACCGGCTCAAGCGCGACCGTATTATCAGCCTTCACCACAAAAACATAGTTACCCCGGCTCCCGCTCTGCAGGGCGGCGGCGGGGATAACCACTGCGTTGTGGAGCACTTCGGTTTCAATACGGACATTAACAAACTCATTGGGAAAAAGCATTTCATCTTTGTTGGGAAAGACGGCTTTCAAGCGCAGCGTGCCGGTGGTTTGATCGATAAGATTGTCAGTTGCCAGCAACGTGCCCGTTGCAATCAGGTGCTGTCCGGCGCGGTCGTAAGCAAGAACGCGGAAGTTCTGGTCGCGCCTCAGCCCTTGCAGGATCGGCGTAAGTTGCTCTTCTGGAAGGGTAAAAATAACCGCAATCGGCTCCATTTGCGTGATCACCAGAAGGCCCGTGGTGCTGGCAGCATGAACGATGTTGCCCGGATCCACCAGCCGTAAACCCACTTTTCCGGAGATGGGCGCCGTGATTTGGCAATAAGCAAGGTTCAATTGCGCGTTGCCGATTTGCGCTTTGTCCCCCACGATGGCTCCCTGAACCTGACCGACAAGGGCATTCTGAGTGTCATACTGCTGCCGCGGGATGACTCCATCCGCCAGCAGCGATTTATCCCGCGCCTGGTCAAGCAGCGCATCGTGCAGTTGGGCTTGATCTTTGGCAAGCTGTCCTTGCGCCTGATCAAGCTGCACCTGGTAAGGTCGAGGATCAATTTGAACCAGAAGCTGTCCGGAGTTGACGTGTTGACCTTCGCGGAAAAAGACTTTCATTACCTCGCCGTCCACTCGAGTCTGGATCGTATCCGTGTTATAAGCTGTCACTGTTCCAAGGCCGGTTAGATACACCGGCAGGTCTTGCCTCGCCACAGTGGCCACCATCACCGGAACGGGCCGCAACGCCGCCGCGCGCGCCTGCGCGGCGCGCGCCGCCTGCTCCTGCTGCTGGCTGCGGGTAACCGCTCTCCAGGCCAGCACGGCCACAACCGCAAAGACCGCCATAAGCA
The DNA here is from genome assembly GCA_035945615.1 of Terriglobia bacterium. Taxonomy (GTDB): domain Bacteria; phylum Acidobacteriota; class Terriglobia; order UBA7540; family UBA7540; genus RH2-MAG17b. The sequence goes on along the minus strand of DASZAA010000035.1, from coordinate 1,488 downwards.
CCCACGGGATCCACCGATGATGGGGCTTTTGCGGCCTTCTCTCTTCAGCCTCCGGAAGCCGGGGCAACACTTCGTGCTTTTCCATGTTTAGCCTGCCATTTGAACGATTAGGTTCTGAGTTCTGCGCAACGAAATCTGCTCGTTATCCATAGTCTAATTAATTATTGACGAGGCAAACCAGCGGCTGGTTGCAGTCCATCGCACAGAACCCGAATTAAATGTTATTCATTGGATGGCCCGCCGGCAACCCGCATCAGCATGCCACGCAGTTACGAGCATTATTTTGTGTGTCCCGCTTAGAGCGTCGAACGCGCACGGGCTGAAACCAAATGACCATAAAGCTCGCCCAGCTTTTCCACCATCTCGACGGCGGCTCCAAAGTTGCGCTTGTTGATGTGCTCAATATTCAGGCCAATCAGCGGCGGATCGGGAGGCAGATTGTCGAAGACATCCATGAGAATACGCTGGCACAGATCAAGCGAACGGCCAAAGCAGTCGCTGTTGCTGCTACCTGCGGCGCCATCGTTCGAGCCGCCGGCGAGCAGAAAGTGGTCGAGGTCGGCAGGGATATCCGCCCCAAGCCAGCGCAAAAACTCCAGATCGCGCGGATGGCTTACCGGCGCAAAGCTTAAAAAGATGCGCGCTTCAAGTCCGTTAAGTTGTTGCAGCAACCAAACGATGTCGTTCGGGTCAAAAAGCACCTGGGTTGTAAAAAAGCTTAGCCCCGCCTCAACCTTGCGGCGGACGCGCGCCGACTCGTTCGCCCGGCTGGGGATGCTGATGCCCCCGAGCGCAGGGCTTAATCCAGCGGTCCTAACACGTGCCGCCGCTTCCATTACGCTCGGTCCGGGATATTGAATGCTACTCGATTCTCCGCCGACCATCACCACGTGATGGACGCCTTGCCGCTCCCCGGTTTCGCGGAACCATTCGACCGGGTCAGCGTCATAGACGACACACCGGTTGACGATGGCTTCGATCCCAAGCTCGCGCTGAATACGGCCCGCGAGATGGCGTGGTTCAACACGGGGGACAAACTTCACCGTCCGAGTCTCGTTCCGCGCTTCGTCGTGAATCTCTGGCAAGTTGATGCCGTCAACCAGCGTCTTCACGCGGCTGGCTTCTTCGAGCGCCGCTTCAAGAGCGCCCGCTTTTTCCGCGGGAGGAGGGACCATCTCAAAGAGCACCACCGGCTCGTAGGGGTTTAGAATTTTCTCTTTTAAGCTCATGGATAGTGCCTGGAAGCGCGCTTCCAGCTTATAAGCTTAAGGCGAATCCAGAAATGCCGCAACCGGCTCCATACTATAACGATAAGTCAGCGGCGCCCACTGCTATAGCGTCGGGCCGGGTTCATCGGACAAGTGTTTCAATACCGCTCGACTTTGTGTAATCTTGCAATCTGCGCTAACAGGCGGATTCGGTAGCGCCGGAGAGTCGACGTGCCAGAAGACCGGGATCTTGTTATTCGCTGCCTGGCCGGCGACGGAG
>DASZAA010000034.1:0-9632 GCA_035945615.1 Terriglobia bacterium | reverse complement strand
AATTCAACACGTGGAATTTAGCCCCGGCCAGGCCCGCGCTCTTGCCCGCGTAAGCTTCGAGGATGAAGGCGTCAGTGAAAACTATCGAATCGTTTTGCAAAAGAAGTACGGGGATTGGACTGTGGCCAGCGTATGGCTCACCATGCAGGACGAAGGCGCGGCTGAGCCGCAGGAGTCGCCAGCCAGTAAGCCGGCAGGGGGGCTTCCTCAAAGAAAGGCGGTGAAGAAATGAGCGCGAGACCAAGAATATTCTCGCGTGGCCGGGCCTTGGTTTTTGCGCTTATTCTTCTGTTCACCCCCCTCGCCCTCGGACAAGCGCCGTTCCCTGCTCATGGCAGCGTTGAATTGATTTCGGAAGAGAGCGCAGTTCATCCCGGCCAGCAAATTTCGCTGGGACTGCATTTCACTGTTGAGAGCGGCTGGCACACTTACTGGATTAATCCGGGTGATTCGGGACAGGCAGCGTTTGTCCGCTGGCAACTTCCTCCGGGATGGCAATCCGGCCCTCTCCTGTGGCCCGTGCCTAAACGCATCCCAGATCACTCGATGGTGGACTATGGGTATGAAAACGATGTCGTGCTGATCGCGCCTGTCCGTGCGCCAGCTAATTTGACTATCGGCCGGACAGTCAATATGCGGGCGTCCGTCGAGTGGCTTGTCTGCCGTGATGTCTGCGTCCCAGCACAGGCCACGGTTGATTTGCCTTTGCCGGTGATTGCAGGGACCGGGGTGGCTTACTCGCGCTGGCGCGATTTATTAGAAAAGGCTCGAGCAGAAATTCCAACGGCCGCGCCAAAGAGATGGAAAATCGAAGTGGGTTCAGAGCCTGGGCATCTGATCGTCCAGATCGATACAGGCCAACGGCAGACGGCAATGGGCTTCTTTCCCCTTGATCCTAATCAGGTTAATAACACGATCGAGCCGGTGATTTCTCCCTACGCGCGGGGTGTTCGGGTCGTTTTGACCAAGTCAGATCAACTTACCGGCCCGATTCCCCGGTTCAAAGGCGTGCTGGTGGAAGCCCCCGGACGCGCGTACACCTTCAGCGCCCCTGTCGTCGCGATCCCATCGAATCATGCGAAATAGCGGCTCTAGTGTAGTGCGTCGGAAATCTATTTACTTATTGTGGCGGCCATCTGGAGTGCGGCGGCTTGCCGCCGCTTTCTCTATGGCCAGCTTGCTAGCCGTAAGTTCCTGATTCAGCGCCGCGAGCAAGCTCGCAGGCGCACAGCGGCAGCAAGCTGCCGCACTCCAAAGCTATCGCATACATAAAGAAGCGTTGGACCTACTACACTGGCTGGTGAAATTTGAGGATTACAATTAGGGTGGCTCCCGGCTTTCGATGAAGAAGAAACTTTCTCATTTCGACTCTGCGGGGCGCGTTCGTATGGTGGATGTTTCCGCCAAGCCGGAGACCGTCCGCGAGGCGGTTGCCGAGGCGCGAGTGAAAATGAACTCGGCCACGCTCCGGGCGTTGCCGCGCAATCCGAAAGGCAATCCACTTGAAATCGCGCGCATCGCAGGCATTGCGGCAGCCAAAAAAACGGCTAATCTCATTCCCCTTTGCCACACGCTGCTGCTCAGCCATGTTGATGTGGAGACTCGTTTGATTCGCGGGGGCGTTTTGATCACCTCCACCGTCCGGTCCACCGGCCCGACTGGCGTTGAAATGGAGGCGCTTACCGCCGCCGCGGTCGCCGCCCTTACGGTCTACGATATGTGCAAGGCACTCGATCATGGAATCGAGATTACCGCTTTGCGTCTAATTGAGAAATCCGGGGGCAAGAGCGGCAAATACATGCGAAGACCGGCAAGATAAGGTGTGCCTATTACACCTTAGAGTCTGTGTGAAACTATTCCCCAACGGTGTCATTCCGAGCCCTTCGGCTTCGCTCAGGATAAACTCCGCGAGGAATCTCGCTTTGAAATCAGAGCACGTACGAGATTCTTCGTTGCCTTCGTCTCCTCAGAATGACACGCAATCTGAGTTTTCACACAGACTCTTTACACGCAGGCTTATGGATAAAAGAAGCCCAAAAGAGGATGGATCAACGAAGGTAAAGAGCGAGTTGAAGAAACCCGCGCCTCGCGTCAAGATTCTGGTCACGAGCGATTCGAGCGCGCGCGGCGAAAGGCCGGACGCCGCCGGCCCCGCGCTGCGCGCCGTGTTCGAAGCGCGCCACTGGCATGTAGCTGCGTGCCAAGTGCTGCCCGACGATCTCGCCACCGTGCGCACGCAACTAATTGTCTGGGCAGATGTTAACGATTGCGATGTCATCGTCACCTGCGGCGGCACCGGACTTAGCCCGCGCGATATCACCCCCGAGGCGACGCGCGCGGTGATCGAAAAGGAAGTGCCGGGCCTTGCGGAGTTGATCCGCGCTGAAGGCGTCAAAAAAACGCGCCGCGCCGCGCTCTCCAGGGGATTGGCGGGAATTTGCAAAGGGAAATTGATTGTCAATCTTCCCGGCAGCCCGCGCGGGGCTTGCGAGTCGCTCGAAAGCGTCATCGATATACTTCCTCACGCCATTGACATCTGCCAGGGCCGCACTGAACACAAGCAAAACGGTTAAAAACACAATTGACTGGGCTGCCGGAATGCCGCTTTGCCGGTCATTCCGAGGCGGAGTTGAAGGGGTTCCAGCGGTTTTGCCGGATTTCACGTTAGGGTGCAGCCGAACCTCGCAAAACCGGCTGAAGGTACCTTGCGCTTGTATTGGACATGTGATATCAAATTCAGCGCCCTATGCGCCTCCTCTCCATCTTTTTCGTTATTGCGGCAATGGCCGGAAACCCGTTATGGGCCGTCCAGAAAGCGTTAACCCCTGCATTACCAACATCATCGAAACAATCAGCCATCTCGGAGCAGGCTTACACGGTCGAAAATTACCGGACGGCCATTACCTTCCTATCAGATGGCACATCGACAATACAAGTGACCGCGCGGTATCGAGCTCTCTCGCAAGCTGGAGTACAGCAGCTTGGTCTTTTGGTCTTTAGCTACAACAGCGCCAATGAACAGTTAAAGATCGACTACGTACGCGTCATACAGCCGGACGGAACGGTGATCGAAACGCCTTTGGGCAGCGTGCAGGATATGCCCGCGGAGATAAGCCGACAAGCGCCTATGTATAGCGACCTCCGGCAAAAGCAGGCCCCTGTAAAGGGCTTGGCCGTCGGAGACTTAGTGGAATTTCAGACTGAGACCCAAGTCCTTCATCCTTTAATCGCAAATGAATTCTGGTTTGAATACAGATTTACAAAGACTCTTATAGTCAAGCAAGAGGAGCTTGAGGTGAGCGTCCCTACCGGCAAATACGTCCAGGTAAAGAGTCCGGAGGTGAAGCCGGAAATCACCCGCGAAGGTAATCGCACAGTTTATTTATGGAAAGAATCCAACGATAAAGTCGAGACTGCAAGCGAACAGATTGAAGCGGAGCCATTTCCTGCGGTCCAGATCACCACTTTCCGGAGCTGGCAGGAGATCGGCCTTTGGTGGCGCAGTCTGGAGAGCGCGGCGGCGGCGCCTACTCCCGATGTCCGCGCTAAAGCAGAGGAATTAACCAAGGGGTTGACGACGGACCAGGAAAAGTTAAATGCCATTTATCGTTACGTTTCAACTCAGTTCCGTTACATCAGCCTCTCATTTGGTATTGGCCGTTACCAGCCGCACACGGCGAGCGAAGTCTTAAACAATTTGTACGGCGATTGCAAAGATAAACATACCTTGCTGGCTTCATTGCTTGGCGCGGTGGGCATTGATGTTGATTCAGCTCTCATCAATTCTACGCAGAAGATCGATCCCAGTATGCCCTCGCCCGCGCAATTCGATCATGTGGTCAGCGTAGTTCAGGGAGGCCCGGAAGGAAATAATCCTCTCTGGCTCGACACCACCGAAGAGGTCGCGCCGGTGGGTTTTCTGATGGCAAGCCTGCGCGATAAGCAGGCATTGCTGATTCCACAACGTGGAAATCCTTATCTGATCAAAACGCCTGCCGATCCTCCGTTCGCCAGTTTCCAGACCTTTGATGCGGAGGGAAAGCTCTCTAATGATGGAACGTTCACCGGAACGATGCACCAGGTTGCTCGCAATGATTACGGCTTTGCATTGCGTCTGTTGTTTTTTTTGGCCCCGCAGGCGCAGTGGCAACAGTTGGTGCAGGGGCTTTCGCGGTTGTCGGGATATGGTGGCGACGTAAGCAATGTGACCGCCGCCGATCCAACGGACACCGGCAAGCCGTTTCAATATACTTACGACTATTCACGGAAAAACTACGGTGACTGGGCCAATCATCGCATTGTATCGGCTATTACCGCAATCCCGCTCCCGGATTGGGCTAATGCTGAGTCTAAGTCCATCAAACCCCTGCCGCTAGGTTCTCCGCAAGATATCACGCTCAAATCAAGCATTCAGCTTCCTGCAGGCTTCACTCCAACATTGCCGCCCGCCGTCAATCTCAGCCGCGACTTCGCAGATTATCATTCTACCTATTCGTTCAAGGCCGGCGTGTTTTATGCTGAACGCCGGCTCACTGTTAAGGAAAGAGAGGTGCCTGCCTCCGAACGCGCAGACTATCAAGCCTTTGTGAAGTCAGTTGCTGATGACGAAAACCAATTTATTCCTCTGGCGACAGCTTCTTCCGCCGTGCCCGCGCCCGCCGCTCCGTTGAGCACAGAGGCGCAGCAACTCATCCAACGGGCTCGCCAAGCATACGCGGAGCAGGATTTTAGCGACGCGCTGGACGACATGCAACGCGTCGTTAAGATGGCCCCCGAATCTGCGTACGCGTGGGCAACGCTGGGAGCTTTGGAGGTCTACCGGAACCAAAGAGACGACGGGGAAGCTGCGCTTCGCAAAGCCATCAGCCTTGCTCCAAAAGACCCAAATGCATATTCAGTGCTCGCCGTGTACCTGGCCCGGACCCAGCACACGGAAGAAGCGATTCAGGTCTGGCGTGATCTCCTCAAGCAAGTCCCCGACAACGTTCCCGCCCATGCAAACCTTGGGTGGCTGCTGCTGAACGACAGGAAATATGGTGATGCCGTAACGGAACTGGAGACGATTGCCAAACAGAACAGCCAAAATAAGACATTCGAAATGAGCTTGGGAAAAGCTGCTTTATACGCTGGAAAAACGCAGGAGGGCATTGCGGCGCTCGAATCTGCCGCCAAGCTTGACCCAAGCCCTATGACGCTGATAGCAGCTGCATATCAACTGGCGGACAAAAACGTTGATTTGGTTGATGCGCAAAGCTACGTAGAGAAGGCGGTAACTCAGGAGGAGAACGCCACCAGCCAGACCAACCTGGATCAAGTGCAAGGGAGCGACACACAGCTTATGAATACCCTCTGCGCGGCGTGGGATACTTTGGGTTGGGTTTATTTCCATCAAGGGAAATTAGAGAAAGCGGAGAGATATCTTAATTCAGCGTGGGTACTTGGGGAAGGCCACGTTATTGCAGACCATCTCGGCCAAGTTTACGAAAAGCAGGGACAGAAAGAAGAAGCTCTTAATATGTATGCCTTGGCAGCGGCAAGCCTGGACATGACAAACGGAAAGACCGATCTAAATCTCGTCCGCTTGATTCCCGATAAAGGAAAACGCGAGGCCGCAATTAGCCATGCGCGGGAAGAGGTCAACCGGCTTCGGCAGGTGAAGCTGGGGAAAGTATCCAATTTTGCCGGAAGCGCTGAGTTTTGGGTGCTCTTCTCTTCAGGAGGCAAGATCGACGGTGTGAAATTTGCCAGCGGGGCAGACCAGTTGCGTCCGGCGGCAAAGGCTATTTCTCTAGCCCACTTCAAAGTCCCGCTGCCCGATGGCGCTCCTACCAAAATCCTTCGTCGTGGAGTGCTGGTGTGCGAAGGCGAGGGTCTCGGCTGCGATTTTACCTTACTGGATATCGGCTCAGTGCACGTTAATTAGCTGGCAGCCGTGAGGAGAACTCCCAAATAACGCGTGCGTGTTACAAGAGCCAGCGTAAAATGGGCTTGACAGGCGGTTAGGGCGGATCGTATAGTAGCCTTTACAATTGAATATTGATTCAGTAACCCTGAATCTCATCTAGAGTGGCCGAGGGACGGGCCCGATGACGCCACGGCAACCGCCCCGCTTCCCAAGCGGGGGCCAGGTGCTAACTCCTGCCCGGTTTTGGGGAAGATGAGAGGGGCCTTTATGGTCTTGCCAAGCCTCCCCGATGAACCTATGGAGGCTTTTTTATTGCCTCCTTCCCGGTTCTTCGGTTTAATCATCCCAAACATCACGGCCGCCCACGTCACTCCGAATGAGATTTCAGGGGAGGAGAAACCGTGACTTACGCATTGCAGTTACAGTGTAGAAGCTGTAGCCGGACGTATGAATTAAAGCCCATTGCCGCTTGTGAAGAGTGCTGGGCGCCGCTCGAAGTGGTCTATGACTACGGACGGCTGGCCTCAGATTTGAAGCGGGAAGAGATCGCTTCTCGCGCTCATAATATGTGGCGCTACCGGGAGCTGCTCCCGCTCGCGGACGACCCGGCGGTGGGGCATCATACGGGCTTCACGCCATTTTTCCGCGCCAAGCGGCTGGCCCGCGCTCTGGGCGCGAGGGAAGTTTATGTTAAGAACGACGCCGTAAATCATCCCACGCTTTCTTTCAAGGACCGCGTAGTGGCCGTGGCTCTGAGCAAGGCGCGGGAGTTTGGGTTTGAGACCGTGGCGTGTTCTTCTACCGGCAATCTGGGGAATTCCGTGGCGGCGCAAGCCGCAGCGGGTGGATTTAACGCCTACATTTTTATTCCCGCCAGCATTGAGCACGAGAAGATCGTTTCTACGGATGTTTTTGCTCGCAAGCTGGTGCGCATTGACGGCAACTACGACCAGGTGAACCGGCTGTGTTCCGAGATTGCCATGAAATATCCTTGGGGCATCGTCAACGTTAATTTGCGGTCTTACTATGCGGAAGGCTCGAAAACGGTGGGCTACGAAGTGGCCGAGCAACTGGGCTGGCGGCTGCCGCAAAACATCGTCATCCCGATGGCGGGCGGCGCGCTGATTACCAAAGTCAACAAAGCGTTTGAGGAACTCAAGAAGCTGGGCTGGGTGGAACCTACGCCCGTCAAGTTTTACGGCGCGCAGGCTACCGGTTGCTCGCCTATTACCACGGCGGCAAAGAAAGGCGACCCTGAAATCGAGCCGCAAAAGCCGAACACGCTTTGCAAGTCATTGGCGATTGGAAACCCGGCGGACGGCTACTTCGCCGTGAAGACCATTCTAGCGAGCGGCGGCGCGGGGGAAGACGTGAGCGACCCGGAAATCGTTGAAGGCATCAGGCTGCTGGCGGAGACGGAGGGCGTCTTTGCCGAAACCGCGGGCGGGGTCACAGTCGCGGTGGCGCGCAAGCTGATCCGCGAAGGGCGGCTGAATCCGGACGAATCCATTGTATTGGCAATTACCGGAAACGGCTTGAAGACGTTGAGCGCGGTAGATGAAGTCCGCGAGGAAGCGCCCGTGATCCGTCCGAAGCTGGCGGATTTTGAGGAGCAGTTTACCGTGGCCGCAGCGGCCGCAGTCTAGGCTGGTTTGCTGAAAAACCCGTTCGCGCTGTCATTCTGAGCCCTTCGGCTTCGCTCAGGGTAAACTCCGCGAAGAATCTGCTTCTGTGTGAAATCAATAACTTCCGAGATTCTTCGTCGCCTCCGGCTCCTCAGAATGACATGTTTACGGAGTTTTTCAACAAACCGACTAAACTTACAGGCGATCTCTATTGGCGCGGTTAAAACCGTGCCATCCTGATCGACAAACCAAACTTGGAATAATCCGGGCTAGATAGAAGAAACCGGAGAATGCGTGGCGGCGTGAAGCCGCCTCTACATCTCACCATTCAGACTGCTCAGCAACCTGTTAAAATCCCAATATGTCCAAACGAATCTCGGTTCGAGTACCCGCCACAAGCGCCAATCTCGGATGTCTGTTCGATTGCGCCGCGATTGCGCTCGGCCTCTATCTCGACGTGCACGTGACGCCGCTCAGCGGGAACGAGGTCCGCATCAGTTACCAAGGCGTCACGCCGGAACGCATCCCGCTAGATGAGACTAACCTGATCGCGCGCACCATTCGCCAAAGGCTTGAGACCTGGGGCAAGAGCCGCGGTTTCAGCCTGGAGATTGAAAACCAGATTCCCGTAGGCGCGGGTCTAGGCTCAAGCGCCGCAGCCATCGTGGCCGCGCTCGCTGTGTCCCACGTGCTGGCCGATCACGTCTTGCTCGATGAAGAACTCATCGCGCTGGCATCCCAAATCGAGGGGCACCCGGATAACGCCGCGGCTGCGTGGCTCGGCGGCTTCACTCTCTCCGCGCAGGTGGGGGAAAAAGTGGTGTCTGTGTCGTGCCCCATTCCGGACCGGCTTCAGCTGGTGCTCGTCATCCCGGACTATCCGCTGGCTACGCAAAAAGCTCGCGAAGTGCTGCCCGAAAGCTATTCTCGCGCCGACGCCGTCCACAATCTGCAGAGGGCGGCGATTGTCGCGGCCAAGTTCTTTTCGGGCATTGCCGACCTCAACCGCCTGCTCTTTGACGACCGCTGGCATCAGCCGTATCGAGCGCCCCTCATTCCCGGCTTGCCCGAAGTCCTGAAGCTGCGCCTGCCCGGATTGCAGGGCGTGTGCTTGAGCGGCGCCGGACCTGCTATTCTTGCCTTGAGCAAGGATCATGGACTTGAGACCGGCGAAGCCATCCGGAAAACATTGAGCGAGCACGGTGTTTTAGCCACATCCACGCTGCTTTGCCCGGACAATAAGGGCGCTAAGGGCTGGAGCCTGCGGGCTTAGGGCCATAACTTCTGAACGGAGAGCGCGGTGGCGGGGAAGACCTCGGATCTTTGGGCGCGGGCCGCTTTTTATGCGACGCTGGGCTCCATCATTCCGGCCAGCGGCGTGGCGGGATACTTTTTCGGTTGGTTGTTGGATCATCATCTGCGCACCGGGTCTGTGCTTTCCGTTCTGGGCATTTTCGCGGGCACTGGAGTGGGCATTTACGAAGTGGTTCAGTTGATTCAAAGGACCGAGAAGAATGCAGGCGATCGAAGAAACAACCGGCCAGATTGAGCGCCGGTTGCTCGGTTGGATGATTGTGCTGGGCGCGGCGGCAACACTTGCGGTTGCAGCTTTATGGCACGTGACATTCGCCGCAGGGGTTGCAACCGGCGCGGCCATTGCCATTCTCGGCTATGTCTGGCTGCTGGAGGCGCTTTCCGCCGCCCTGGGCAGCGAAGCAGCGCGCCTCACAAAGGGGCTGGTCATAAAGCTGGTCATACGCTATCCTATTCTGGTAGGCGCACTTTACCTCTTCTACCGCACAAAATGGCTGCCGGTTGAGGCCGTGCTTGCGGGGCTTTTTGTCCCCCTGGCAGGCGGGGTGGTTGAGTGCCTGTACCAGGCGGGTGGGATGGTCTTTCAGTCCCGGGCGCGGGAATAAAAGCAACCAAAACAGATGTCCTGCTGAGCGCAGCGAAGCATCTGCTTTTCTATCGATTCACAAGCAGATGCTTCGCTGCGCTCAGCAGGACAGACCCACACGCTTTTCAATAAACGGGTAGGCAGCGTTGTAGCGGCGGCCTCTGGCCGCCGGCTTTTAGATAATAATAAAGACCGGCGGCCA
>DASZAA010000033.1:0-9181 GCA_035945615.1 Terriglobia bacterium | reverse complement strand
AATCCCAGGTATTGCTGTTTGTGTCCCCACCGCTCGGAACTGGGATCACGCAGCTCCGTCCCTACCCAAATGCGGTCGTAGAGCCTGGTTTCCGCGGAGACGCTGTAGCCTCGATCCTGAAATTTGTCGTACCACTGGGGGGTACTTCAAGATGATATGCACACCCGGGTTCACCTGGCGGGAAGGGCCGATGACGTCGTCTCGACTCACTCGCCTGGACTGCTCTACGCTCAGGACTCCAACGTTACGTCGAGCGTGCCTCGGCAGATCCACCGAATCCGCAGGGTTTGCCAACAAGAGCTTCCAGCGGACCGCCTGTTTGAGCGCTGACCTCAATACGGCATGGGTATAGCGGATCGATCGCGCCGACAGCCCCCGATCCAACAGCTCGCAATACAGACTCTGAACGTCGAATGCCTGGACAGAAACGAGGGGCTTCATTCCCAGTTGAGGTCGGACGTACCGGCGGAGCAAGCCCTCATAATCCTTAAAGCTCTTGGCTCGCAGCCTGGGTTTGGCGCAGACTTCGATCCAGCGGTCGAGATACTGATTGAGCGTTTGCCTGGAAGAATCGAGATTTCGTTCCAAGTCGCGCTCGCCGAGCATCCGGTTAAGGTGCGCTTGCGCCTCGCGCAGCCCGCCGTGGATGGTTTTGTTCAGGTACTTTCTTTTCCTAGTCTCGGTATCGCGTCCCACATACACTCGCACCATCCAGGTGCGCGGGGCGCGTCCGATGATCTGGCCAGTCTTGCGAGCCATAAATATACCTCCGGTTATGCGCGGCACACATTTGGCACACGCTGCCATGCTATGTGATTCAATTATTGGGCGTTATGAGATGGAAGGCTGATCCGGCATCAGGGCGAACTCAATGCGGCGCTTGACCTCGACAAGAACGGGCGGCAGGTGGCCCCGTCCGCCGACGGGGAGAGCGCATGGGAGGACGATGGCGGCGGACAAGCTGGTACGACGGAAACACGCCGCGTGCGCACCAGCGCGGCAGCGCGCAGCATGAACAACATGAAGTGGCAGGAAGTCGAGGAGCCGGAGGAGGAGGATTACGAGCCGCGGCCGGTAGGGCTGGGCTTAAGGCCGGGGGTGTGAGGGTGAATTGTGTCAAGTTTTCTTGCAAGAAAACTTGACGCTGGGAATGTTGTCGTACCACTTGACTAGCAGGGTCGGAAGGATTTAACGCTAAGACTCGTTGACGCGGGAGGCTTGGCGGGGGCGGGGGAGCAAAAAAGTTAGTTTATGCTCGACATGATAAGCTAATAATTGTACAATACAATAAGCTAATAACGACACGGCGTCGGCCCACCCCGAAAATTCTCACGCCTGCTTTTCCAGGATCACGACCCACTGTTCAAAGGTCGGTAGTAAGGGGATTTGCCATTCTCCCTGTGCGCTTGCGTCTACCAGGCCAATCTGCGAGTGGGTTCCAGTTCGAGGGTCGAAGAAAGAAGCTTGATATTCAACGCCGCGCTCAACACGCACGATCTTTGGAGAATCCCACTGTGGAGGAATGAAAACCAGGCGTAACTCTCTCGGAATTCCCGCGGCGTAAGCGAGCTGGTAATTCTGTTTGTTCCAATGTGGTTCAACCCATTCCGGGTGTGGCTCAAGCCGCCACCATTCATACCGTGAGAGTAGTTTCTTCGCCAATGCAACCTGTGACGAACCGGGCAACTGGGCTGCTATGTTCCAGGGAGGTCCACCCCAGCATCGCCCGTGGGGAGATGGACCGAAAGGGCGTTCGGCGGTGTTGACCTGCCAGATACCGTCCGCGCCGTACGTGTGGCCGGCGGCTCCGCTCAACATGCAAGCCCAATAGACAAAGCGAGAAACTTCCTGGCGGTTCTCATCCAAAATACCCTCGTAACAGACCTCTCCAACGAGAACAGGCATCCGAGGCTTTCTCGGGAGCTCGCCCGTGACTTTGTTGATCGTATTCGCGTAGCTCGTTCGGTCGCCGTGGCCTGTCTGAAGCATGTCGAAGTCAAGTACTGAGGGATCTTCAACGCAGTCGCGCGCGGTGGAAGAAGGATGGACCGTGATGGGGTGGCGATAGGGGTCGATGCTCTTCACATACCGTGCGACTTCGGTCCATCCGGCCTTCTGCCGGGCGAAGTCTTCCGTTTTCGTGCTAGAAAGATAATAGGGCATTGTGGCTTCGCCGGCGAGACACCAAAAGACAGGAAGTGCTCCCCATCGCGCGACGATGTTGCGCCAATGCTGCTTGATTCTTTTCAGGCCCATGAACGTCAGAAAATATCCCCAGCAACCGACAATGCACGGCGCAATCCCTCTCTCTACAAGGTCCTGAATCCGCAGGTCGGCCATCTCAAAATAACCGGGATTAATTCGGCTGTAGTCTTTTTCCCACGGAAAGCCCGCTTCGTTGGCCCCTCGCGGATCAAATGGAGGCATATCCGGGTAGAGTCCTGCAACGATTTGAACAACGGAGAACCCTTTGGCGACGCGGTCTGCTGCGAGCTGCTGAAAGCCTTGGGGCCACGGCAGACGGTGACAAAGACCCATCCACCAAGTGTCACCTAGCCAAAGGAAATATGTCCCATCTTGGTGCTCGAAATAGCGCCGGTCGGAACTCACACGCACGGGTCCATGCCTGAGAAGATCATTATCACCGCGGTATTCTGAGACTTCTAATATCCCGCTGCGCCCATGAAGATCAGAGTTTGACGGGTCCGTTGCCAATGTTCGATATCGGTAAGTTCCTGCCAGTAAGGGGCTGTACCGGATCTTCCAAGTTTGGCCTCCCGCCCAGAACGCAGGCATCCTGTGGTCGTGTCCACGAGGGTCTGTAAAGATCACGTCGAGTTCGACGTCATTGAAAGGATCGGCATAAGCTTTGCCAGATGAGTAGGACCACTCCGCTACGCAATGCTGTACGCTATACCGCGCCGCCCCGGCGCCGGCATCTCGAAATTGCGACGGCCGGCTTTGCTCCTTTGCGGCTGCACCTGCCTCCGCTGAGATCATGCCAGCGGTTCCGAGTCCGCTCTTCTCTAAAAATGATCGGCGATTCATCGGCATTTTAGCTTTGCCTCCTTTTTCAACTTCCGCCTTCTCCCAGCGCTTCGCAGTTCACCCTCCGGGGCGCGGCCGCGAAATGCGTTGAGAATTCTATTGGGCAAGAGCTTCAGGGTGTGAGCCGGGTGAACCGGACAGCGTCCACAATGATGGCTCCGTTCGCCGCGTTTGTTTCTGTAACATAGCGCGGATTCTCGACGGTTCCCAGGAGATGCCACTGGCCGGCACCATTGTTGAAATTCACGCGCACCGTTTGCTGGCCACTAGCAGTCATTATAGTGAAGGGAGCATTTGTGGCCAGCCGCCCGATTACGGGATGGCCGTAATAAATCGAAACTTCGTACATGCCTATCATTGGATCGTCATTACGCCACACGGCAGTCCGGGAGCCATCTCCTTGCTCCGTCCAGAAGCAGCCACCGGCGAAGTTGCCGCTCGCAGAACTTGTGTCGGATTGCCAGCCGCCTCCCGTCAGCAACATCCGCCCTCCGATCGTTTGATCATCTACGATCGTGACCTGCTCGGGAGCCGTGTAGATCCTCCAGCGCTTCAGTTGAACTGCTCTGGAAGGCTGGTTTTCCTTCATCCAGGCGCGTAATTTCGAGTCGAGTTCCTTCACGATATCGGGATGTTTAGCGGCCGCGTTGGTGAGTTCTTTTGGATCCTGTTCTTCATCAAAGAGCTGCTCTTTCCCCATCCAAAGGTTCAGAACTAGATTGTAGTGCAGGTCGCGGACCGATCGCATGGGAATGGCGACATCTTCCTCTGCGTAAACGTACTGATTTAGAGATTCAGTGTCGCCGTCGATCATTGGCTTAAGGCTGTGTCCTTCAGCATCGGAAAGCGGCGGTAGCTCCGCGAGAGACAGAATAGTTGGCGCAGAATCAACATTCGAACCAAGCCCTGGGATGGCCTTGCCTTCAGGTATGCCCGGTCCCGCAGCAATGAAAGGAATATGCAGGTCTGTATCGTAGAGAGAACGGTGGTCGAAGGTCAGGAAATCTTTTGGATGCGAATAGAGTAGCTCGCCATGATCGGAGGTCAGGAAGACCAGAGTATTATCGTGCAGCCCCAGAGTTTGTAGATGGTTCAGAATCTGTCCGACGTAGCGATCGACAAAATGTATCTTTCCGTCATAAAGCTGATAGAGCCGCTCGATGGCTTTATGATCGCTGAGCATCGCCAGTCGTAGCAAGGCGCCGTTGACGACGTCGTATCCGGTTTGCGTCAGGTAAGGGTAGGCATCGCTCTTGAAAATGTCGTCTTGCGGCGGCGGATCATAAGGCGAATGGGGGGCCATAAAGTGAACGTATAGAAAAAATCGCTGTGACCGATGTAAATCAAGCCAGTCATCGACTTCGTTTGCAGTCCTTACGGTCACGCTGAGGGGATCGAATTCGCCGTGACCCAGTCGCTGGGTGATGTTTAGCGCTTCAGCATAACCCGGATGATACTCATCAAATCCTAATCCCGTCAGGTCCTGCCCGGCCAATGAGTTGTTGACAAAGGCCGCCGTGTAGTAACCGTGTGCACGAAAATCTTCGGCCATTGTTGGAACGTCTTTATTCAATAAAGGCATTCCCGGCCGCCAGAAGAGCGTGACTCCGTGCTTCGAAGGGAATAAGGAAGTATGAAGAGATGCAAACGAAGGCGCTGTCCATGAGGCTACCGTGTAATAGTGCGTAAAATGGACGCCTCGCGCCGCAAGCTCGTCAATATTGGGGCTGTCTTGACGAGGGTTGCCGTAGCAGTGAAGCTGATCCGCTCGAAGCTGGTCGAGGACGAGCACAAGAACGTCGCGCTTGTGGCTCGACGCATTTTCTTGAGCTACGCCCGCCACGCTCAAACAAACAATTAGTGTACATAGCCATACGCTTACACCTTTCATTGCCTCGAGTGTCACTCGCCGATCCTCCATAAGGCGGTGGGAATCACCAAAACTGATAGCACAAGGAAAACTCGAAAATCCGTGGGTCCAGGGCAGACATCACCTTGACCTGTCCAGAGTGAGAGAGTTTACATCACAACTCGTGGCTGTAAAACTGTCTCCCTTTACCTGGTACCAAAACACGGTCACCTCAATCCGACGGCAGCGCTGGTAAAGTCTAGGTAGTGACCTACGGTATTTGGCCGACCCCATCCCATCATCGGAAACAGGCTGAATCTCTCGGCGACATGTGTGAGCACGACCACGCCTAGAAACGCAGTCCCAATTAGCTGTACAAAACGCCATGCAATCCTCTGCTTTGAAAGCTGCCAGACTGAGGCGCAAATGATTGCGCCGACCACCGTAGCAATTGCGATCAGTCTCATTGGGATTGTGCCCGCTTCTTGTACGGCCCTCGGGCTCCGAAGGTCGGCTCTGACACGAGCCGGTTCGTCGCGCCCGTTTCCATTGCCGGGGTCATTCGTCATCTAGCCGCGCGCCCCACGATCATTAAAACAAAACCGGCCATCTGGAATCATGGCCAATAGCCGATTACCGGCGTACTCGCTCGGCTCATTTTGAGACGAAAACGCTGCCCCTCAGCAGGGTTTTGAATTTGATTTCTTCAGTCATGTCTAGCAGACGGCTTTAAGTTCTTATTCCACAAGGAGTTTTGACATGCCCGCTCATGCCCCTTCCAAAATTTTGACATAAATGACATTGCGTCGGACGATTTCCCTCAGGCCCATCAAAGAACAACGGGCCGGGGGCCGTATCCCTCGAACGCCACGTGGTCGAGGAGCAGTTGACGACGGGGTTCTTCCGGGTGAGGTAGGCTGTGCAACAACTGTCAGAGAGCGATCCCTTCGAGCGCCACTACCGCATCGGCGAACTTGCGCGCACGTGAGGACTCGGGAGGGAGACAATCCGCAGGCTGGTGAAGGACGAACCCGGAGTGATTAAGATTCGGATGGGACGAAAAAAGGCGCACACAGTCTACAGCGTTCCCGAATCCGCCGCCCGCCGGATATACACGAGGCTGTTAAGCGCCGCCTGAGCGGCGCCGGCCCGGAAGGACTACGAATTTCAGTTTCGGCTTGTCTTCGAAGGCTTCTCTGAGAATCTTTGTGAGCCGTGCTTGACGCCCTGGAACCCACTTCGCGTAATGCTTGCGCACCACCTGCTCCGTATCACCTATAAGCTCGGCCACGTCCGCAACCGGAACATCTTTTTCCAGTAAGATCCTCACGAACGTATGGCGGAACCGATGAGACGTCGGCGGCTCATCAAAGCGACCCGCCAGCTTGAAGACTTTCGCAAGTTTGACCCGCCACAATTCCGCCATGCTCCGCATTACTGTGGACTGCCCATAGCGAAATACCGATGGCCCACATTTCTTTTCCCGTTCTCTCAGCCTTACCACCAGCCAGTCGGGAATCCACGTATAGAGTTCTTTCCTCGTCTTGTGCATGCGCAGGAAAACATCGTTTTCCTTCAAGCGCTCCTGAATATTAAACGTAGCCACGTCGGAAATGCGCAGCCCTGTATAAATCGACAGCATAATGAAATCCTTAACGTCCTCGCCGCTCCACTCGCGACGACCTGGACCCAGACCCGTAGGCCCTCCCAGCGCATCGCAGGCAGCGTAGATCCGTTCCATTTCCTCGTCGGTGAAAGGAGTCTTGTTCGCTGGAACTGACGATCCTTCGGGCGCCCTCAGGTCCTCCGCGATATTTTCCGCAAGCCATTTGCGCTTCAGGCAGAACCTGACAAATGCCTTCAACCGCTCCAGCTTCTTCGCGCGTCCGCGTTTCCCGTCCTTCCAGAATGCATAGAATCTGTCCATGTCCGCGACCGTGAGCTGGTCCATCAGCACGTAGCCGCGCGAAGCGCAGTAAGCGCGCAACTGCTTCATGAGCGTGCGATCCTTGCTCAGAGTTGCCACCGCAATTCCGAGATTCTTGCGGCTCGCGATGTAGGCCTCGGTCACATCCTGCAATGTAAACCGCTTCTCTTGTTTCGAGGTTTCCGGACCAGGAGCCACAGTCTCCTGTACAGGCCCATTCCAGCAGCGCGCCGCTTCCCAAGCCGCGGCAATAGCCTTCGCCTCGTCCCAATCGGATTTTCCGGTTTGCTTGCGGTTGAACTTACCGCCGAGACTGCCTGACGCGTGGATCAGGCAGGCGCACCGCTTCCACCCGCGCCGCCCCTCTTCAAACTCCCTCGAGCGCGAATCTTCCGCGTGCCGGCCTTCGCATTCCTTCCGGTGCCGACGATAGAGTTTGAGCGCCATGGCCGACATCATTAATAGATCAGGCTTGCACGCTATTGCACGCTGAAAAGGAGTATGTGGCGTAAGCTGTTGAAAATAAGATGGTGCTGGAGGGGGGAGTTGAACCCCCACGCTGTTTTGCAGCGCCAGATTTTGAGTCTGGTGCGTCTGCCAGTTCCGCCACTCCAGCCCACAACTTGCAAACCGTTAAACACCCGCGAGTCTGCGATTCATTGTATAGCATTCCGCTGATTCCACGCCACAGAAGCCACGGGCCGATGGTTATCCAGGGGGCCAGTGGAAGGCTCGGCCTCCGAGCAGATGCACGTGGAGATGAAAAACCGTCTGGCCCGCTCCCGTGCCATTGTTCATCACAGTGCGATAACCGCCTTCGAGATTGCGCTCGCGCGCGAGTTTACCGGCAACGGCGAACAGATGCCCGATGAGGTCATGATCCGCGCCGGTAACTTCCGAGAGAGAGGCAATGTGCTGTTTCGGAATCACAAGCAAGTGCACGGGCGCCTCGGGGCGAATGTCTTCAAAGGCGAGCGCCGCGTCGTCTTCAAACACGATCTTGGCGGGAATTTCGCGCTGAACGATCCGGCAAAAAATGCAATCTGTCATGATGACTGTAACCTCCGTGAGCTTGCGCTTCCGTTCGGATGCTGTTATAGCGCAGGGTTCGTTTTATAACTCTGCGGTGGTTCCGCGCATACAAATAGCGCGCGCAGGTGATCAATTCAATCTAACCACATAGGTCTCAGTCGCGAGGCCGGCGTGTTTCAGATCGCTTGCAAGCATCTCAGCCGTAGCCTCACTGTTCAGACTGCCGACGCGAACGCGATAAAGCAATCCCTCTTGCGGGCTGTTGTAGGCTTGTATCAGCACGGGGCCGAAATGAGGTTCGATCAAGGCCTTTAACCTTGCGGCGTTGTTCTGGTCCTTGAACGCGCCCACCTGCACCGCGTAGAGGCCGGGCACGGCGCTCGGGCCGGAGATCATGTCCGGGTTCAGGATCTCAAGCTGAACATGGGCTGTTCCCGCGCCCACCATGCCAATAGCCTTTGCCGCGGAGTATGAGAGATCGATGATGCGCCCGCGAATGAACGGCCCGCGGTCATTAATGCGCACCTCCACGGTGTTCCCGTTATCGAGATCGTGTACCCTCACATGCGTATTGAAAGGGAGCGTGCGATGCGCCGCCGTCATCGCGTACATATTGTAAATCTCGCCGTCCGCCGTGGAACGACCCTGATAAGGATAGCCATACCAGGAGGCAAAGCCGCTAAGGTCGCTCTCGCGGACTGCGACGGTCGGAGCGGCGCCGGCCTTACCGTGGCCCTGCCCGGGTTTTGGAGGGGTGGGTAGCTGCATGACCACGCGGCTGCGGCGATGACACCCGGTGAGCAATGCAAGCAGGCACGCAAGCGCGCCGATGCGGCACAGCAACGTCTTGGGAGATTGCCAAGCCATAAAGGCCATGCGGACAAGAATGTTCGATTGTATAACCTTGCGAGTCAACAGCGCCACTGCCCTGTCTATCTTTTCTTTACACGCCAAAGCGCCATCCGGCATACTGGGGAACTATGGAACTCCCTCCAAAACTATGGTTCAAGCTGCAACGGTTGAAAGCATCATTGCGTTCGGTCTTTGGGCAGAAGGAAGAAAAGTATGATACTGGCCTGCGCATGTGCCCCTCCTGCCGGGCGCTGATTGACCGTAACGCCTCCACCTGCCCTCTGTGCGGCGTCAATGTGCGCGCGCCGCGCTCCCGGCCGAGCAGCTCGCCAGGGCGCGTGATGGGCGGCATCATTCCTGTGCCCGGCACAGCAAATTCCATTATCATTGCGTTCACAATTCTCATCTATATCATTTCCTGGGTGATGACACAGCGCGCGGCCTCAGCGGCCTTGCAGTCCGCGCCCGCATTT
>DASZAA010000032.1:0-2224 GCA_035945615.1 Terriglobia bacterium | reverse complement strand
GCATGTTGGTGCGGTCCCAATCGACGCCCGCCATAAAGTCGTAGCAGACCATCGGGATTCCAACCTTGCCCAGCGCCTCAATGGCGGCGATATAATTTTCAATCTCTTCGTCGCGTCCCGGAAGGCCCAGCTTGATCTTATTGGCGGGCACTGGGTGGCTCTCGATCCCGGCGATCGTCAGCCCGGCGGCTTCGTAATCCGCCTTAATCTTGGCCACAGTATCCATATATTGAGCACGCGGAACGCGGCTGAGCGCGCCCGCCGTGCCCGCAATTGCGTGCGTCACGCCAATCTGCTCCGAGAGTTTGACCAGGTGCGGGTTCTCGTCGCCCCAGATGAGGCAGATGGTGATTTTTTTCCTGTCCTGCGGGCCTCTGTTTTGGCTCGCCTGGCCCATTCGGCCAGGAAGCGGGCCAGCCTCTGGCGCGCCTAGCGAAGTTTCAGGCGCCACGGTGGCCGCCGCGGCCGCCAACATTCCCTGCATGTACTCGCGCCGGCTCAGTTTGGACATCAGTTTATTCCTCCTCGCAGGCCGCGTCCGCGCGGCGGCGCGAAACATCGTAGCCCAGCTCCTTGGAGATTTTCAATCCCGTTTCCGCCACCAGCGGAGCGATCTGACGGAGGCGTGCCATCGGCATCCGCACCGTGGGGCCGGTAACGCTGAGGCTGGCGCTGACCGCGCCCGTATGGTCCCACACCGGCGCGGCGACGCAGCGGATGTGCGGCTCATTCTCTTCCAGGTCGCAGGCGTGGCCGAGCCGCCTTACCCGCTGCAACTGGGCCTGCAATTCGGAAATGCTCCCCACCGTGTTGGGCGTGTAGCGCCTGAACTCAATCTTCTCAAGAATCTCCGTTTGCTCAGGCTCGGGGAGATAAGCCAGCAGGATTTTGCCCACCGCGGTCGAGTGCAGCGCCACCGATCTCCCGATCTTGGAATGAATGCGCAGAGGCTCGGGCGAATCCAGCTTCTCCACATAAACGGCCGAGATGCCGTGCAGCACGGTCAGGTGGACCGTCTCGCGCGTCTGACGGTTGATTTCCTGGAGATAAGGCAAGCCGGCCCTCCGGATGTCAAGCCGCGAAAGGGCTGCCTGGCCGAGGCCAACACACGCAATGCCTAGTTGATAGCCGGCCGCGTCGTCGTAGGTCAAAAAGCCGGCGTTCTCAAGATTCACCAGGAAGCGATGCACGGTGCTGACCGGCAGCCCCGAAAGCTTGACTACCTGCGAGGCGGTGAGGCCCGTGTCGGACTTTGCAAAAAGGGCAAGCAGTTCTAGCCCGCGCTGTAAGGCCGTAATCTCGTAATTTCGCTTGCCCGTTGTTTTCATGGGATTCTCTCCGTCCGCCAGCCAGTGAAAACTAAGATTATCAAGCGAAAACCCATCAGCCGCAAGCAGGCCGTCGCGCCGCAATATAGCGCGCAAGGTTTGCTTTTTGAAACTTTGGGTACTTCTAATTTTCGATTTCTAAGCTCCGCTCTAAGGGCCTTGAGACAAATGAGGCGGATTTTATTAGAAATACTGATTCTAAACAACTTCTTGGGTTCGTTCCGTAATTTCGTGTGTGTTTAGCCTATGCTCTCTCAGCCATTTTCTAATCTTTGGGGCCGCTCTGTGGCGCAGACCGCCGCCTTTGCGGTCTGCGGCCTTTGAATGGACAGAAAAGCCGCGGACCTCAACAACGGAGGTCCGCGCTACCCACCCAGCCTAGCACGCCATTCTGAGAATTTTGAGACAAATGGGATATATGGGACGTTTTTTCGCTGGGCAGACCTACTGTAGCGGGGACAGCCGCATGACAAACTCCCAGGCTTTTTAAGCAGCCTGCGAAGAGAGATTATAGTACGATAAGGCGGTTACTTAAGCAGACCCTCGATTTCAAGGTTGCCTTGAATATGTCTGAAACCATGATGCCTGCGGCCGATGCAGTGAGCGCCGAAAGAGTGAGCAAGCATTTTGACACGGTGACGGCGGTCGACCAATTGTCGCTCCACATCAAGCGCGGCGACCTTTTTGGATTGCTCGGCCCGAACGGCGCGGGCAAGACCACCACCCTGCGCATGATTATGAGCGTGATTATCCCTGACGACGGCCACGTGCGCGTCTTCGGCGAGACCCACCCTGACCGCGTGCAGAATATGATCGGCTATCTGCCCGAGGAGCGCGGCCTGTATCCGCGCATGAAGGTGCTGGACGTTCTGGTGTTTCTGGCGGCGCTCAAGGGC
>DASZAA010000031.1:0-10983 GCA_035945615.1 Terriglobia bacterium | reverse complement strand
CTGATCGATCCGCAAAGCCGAAAAACCCCACGGCCGGAAGCTGAGCGCGCCGGTGCGGAATTCGAGCGCGCCTTCGATGAAACGATCCTGAACCTGCATGTGCTGCGGGGTGAGAAAAGTCCCTTTGGACCAAATCACCGGTTGCAGGCGCTTCATGTCGGTTGAAACTGGCAAAGGCCCTCCACGTGCCAACAGACTGGCATCGTTAGGCAGTATAAGCTTGCCTGTTCGGCCTTTGCAATGGCGGGCGCGCGGCCAGCTACTTACTCGCGTCCGGGCCGCGCTTAAGGTCAGCGTCCGTGCCCCAGCTTCCATCCTGAGTGCCAATGGAAACGTGCATCTGATCACCGGCTACTTTCCCCTTCACCACCAGCGTGACGGGCTGGCCCTGCCATTCCGAAGCAACCGTGAAAGAAATATTCTCCCCGGCCAGTTTACCGTCGCTGATGGGTTGCTGTTTTCCATTCGTGCCGAGCATCGTTCCGGTCACGGAATTGCCTTCAGATTTAAGCGCAAATACAAACTGCCGGCCGTTGTCCCCAGTGGCGCTTTTCCAAGTTCCTGACACATCAGCGCCAAAAAGAACCGTGGCCAGTGAGGTGAACGCAGCGAGCAAAAGGGCGTAACGCGCGATACGCATGGCATCCTCCTTATAATTCGGTATGGAGTCTCATACAACAGCAGATTACAATTAGACTGGCAGCAATATAGATCAAATTCAATCGCTTGAGGAGTGTTCATGGCCGCAAAACGCATTGGCATACTTACCGGGGGAGGGGACGTTCCCGGACTCAATTCTGTTATTAAATCGGTCGTATACCGGGGCGGCGCCAACCGTTACGAAGTGATCGGAATACGGCGAGGATGGGAGGGGCTGACGCACGTGAACCTGGAAGACCCGGCCAGCCGCGCCCGTTATATTCTCCCGCTGAACCGCGAAAACACGCGTACTATTGACCGTACCGGAGGCACCTATCTGCACACGTCGCGCACCAACCCGGCGAAGATGAAGAAATTGCCACCGGTGTGCGCAGGCGGGAACTTTCCAAAATCGGAATCGACCAAAGGCGGCGTCACTTCGACTGTTTATGACATAACTTCCCAGGTGCTGAAAAACATCGCCGCGCTCAATCTTGACCACCTGATTGCCATCGGCGGCGACGATACGCTCAGCTACGCCGCCCGTCTCGACAAAGAGGGCGTAAAGGTGATTGCTATTCCCAAGACGATGGACAACGACGTGCAAAGCACCGAATACTGCATCGGGTTTTCCACCGCCATCACGCGCGCTATGGAAGCGATTGACCGCCAGCGCACCACTGTCGGGTCGCACGAGCGTATCGGCATTTTCCGTGTCTTCGGGCGCGACGCGGGTTATACGGCGCTCTACACTGCTTATGTCACATCCGTCCGGTGCTGCATCCCGGAGTATAAGTTCGATCTGAAAAAGCTCATCGGTCTTCTCATGGCCGATAAGAAAGCCAATCCGAGTAATTACGCGCTGGTGATCCTCTCCGAAGGGGCTGAGTGGCAGGGCTATCAGGTACGTGAATACGGCGAGGCGGATGCTTTTGGCCACCGCCACAAGGCGAACGTGGGCGAGGACTTGAGCGATGAGGTGAAGAAGGCCACAGGCGAAGAAACGATTGTCAGTGACCTCACCTATGATCTGCGTAGTGGCAGTCCCGATTTCGTGGATAAGCTGGTGGCTACCACCTTTGCCAACATGGCGGTCGACTGCATGGAAAAAGGCGAGCACGGCTTGATGATGGCTATCTCTCACGGCGCTTACGCCACCGTTCCGATTCCCGATCCGAAGCAAGGTCCGCGCAAGGTGGACCTCGAAACCATGTACAACACTGAGCGTTACCGTCCCATTTACGCGAACAAGCTGAGCGTGCCCATTTTCCTTACCCGCGCGTGAAAACATCTGTAGCGGCGGCCAGAGGCCAACGCTGCCCAAGTTGGCAAAACATTTCGGTCTAAGGGGCGGTTCTGCCGCAGTCTGCATCCCGCGACCGGAGAGATAATTTGGGCAAGCGTGGCCATAGGCGCCGCTACAACTCACTCGTACCGGAGGGCCACGATGGGATCGAGGCGCGAAGCTTTGGTGGCGGGCCAAATTCCGAAGAAAAGCCCGATACTGACGGAGACAATAAAGGCCACAATCACCGCCCAGATGGGAACGCTCGAGGGGAATGTTGGGAAGGCTACAGTAATTGTGAAACTGATCAAATATCCCAAAATGATACCGATAATTCCCCCCAGGCCGGTCAGGGTCATGGCCTCAAAGAGGAATTGCCAGTTGATGTCGCTGCGGCGGGCTCCTATCGCCTTGCGCACGCCGATTTCGCGTGTGCGCTCCGTCACCGAAACCAACATAATGTTCATCACGCCAATCCCGCCCACCAGCAAACCGACGGAAGCAACGGCGATCATGGCGATGGCTGTGGTACTGATAATGGAATTAAACTGCTGGATGAAAGAATCTGCCGTGCCCATGCCAAAACTATCCGGCTGGCGCGGCTTATCGCGGCGCAGGCGGCGCAGTACGCCCGTAATCTCATCCATCGCGGCATCGCGGCGGCCAGGCAGCGCCTTGGCGATAATAAAGTTTTCCCGCACGCCGGGATAGATTTCGCTGTAAGTGTCGTAGGGCATAAAGACGATCTTATTGTTGCCCGTGTCGATGAAAAATTCCTTGCGTTTGGCGAGCGTCCCCACCACCTGGAAGCTATTTCCATCGACGAGGACGTTCTTGCCCACGGGGTCTTCATTGGGAAAAAGCTCGGTCACTACATCCGCCCCGATCACCACCACTTTTCTGCGATGAAGCTCATCCGCGTCGGTAAAAAGGCGGCCATTGACGAGGTCCCAGTTGCCCACGGCAAAATCGTTAGGAGTGGCGCCCACCATGTTTCCGTCGAGCATTTGCTTCCCGCGGTATTTGACGACGGGCGGGGCTTGCCCCCAATTAACGTGTTCCACAGCCACGTCCTCGACCGACGGGCACTCGGCCTTGAGGTCCATTGCCTCGTCGTAGGTGAGGGGCTTGCGCAGCCGCATTTCGCGCGAGATATGGAAATTAATGCCTGGCTGCCACTTGAAAATATAGATGTTTTGCGTGCCGAACTGTCTCGCCATATCGGCCATATTGGTCACCATGCCGGCGAAAATCGAGGCTACCAGAATCACGGTAGTGGTGCCGATAAGCACGCCCAGGATGGTAAGGAATGACCGGAACTTATGCACGCGCAGCGTATCGAGCGCGAGCAGTAGGTTCTCGCGGATGTGCGTGCTGTAGTCCCTCATGCAAGTTCTCCTGAAATTTGGATCTTTATTTTATTCGCACAATCGATAGCGGCGGCATTCGATCGCCGACCAGAGGCAACCGCTACAACCACAATTACCGCACAGCCTCATATTCAGCCCTAAAAGACGGCTTTATGCGGAAAACTGCTAATTCTCTTGCCGCAACGCTTCAATGGGGTCGAGCCGCGACGCCTTATAAGCTGGATAAATTCCGAATACCAGCCCTACGGCTGTCGAGAGCACCAGCCCGATCACCACGGCCGCGACCGGCATGTGCGCGGGCATGACCAGCGCAGCCACCAGCAAGGTAAGCAGGTAAGCAAAGATCACCCCGACAAGACCTCCCGCTCCCGCCATCACCGCTGATTCGATGCAGAACTGCAGCACCAAGTCGCTGCGCTTGGCGCCGAGCGACTTGCGGATGCCGATCTCGTGATACCGTTCGGTGACGCTGGCCAGCATGATGTTCATAATCACGATGCCGCCAATCACCATGAACACGGCCACCACGCCAATGGTGGCGGCGAAGATCGAGGCCGTCAAACTCTGCCAGGCCGACATCAGAGCTTCGGAGGAATTGATAGCGAACGTGTTCGTATGGCTGTAGGGGATGTGCCGTTTTAGGCGCATCAATTCATTGGTCTCGCCCTCGAGCTGGGGCATCTGCTCGGAGGTCCATGCCTGAATGAAGACATCAAGCTCAGGCCTCACCTGGAATAGCTTCATGTAAGTGCTAAGTGGAATCTGGGCGAAATTATCCTGGCTTTGGCCAAACGTCGAGCCAATTTTCTTGGCCACGCCGATCACTTGGAACGGAATGCCGCGAATAATGATTTCCTTACCCAGCGGGTCCACGTTAGGGAAAAACTTTTCGAGCAGATCGTTGCCAATGAAGCACACCATCGAGCGGTGCTGCAAGTCGGAATCGGTGATGTAGCGGCCAAAGGAGACCTCTGTCGATCCAATCCCGATCAGGCTGGGGGTGACGCCGCTCACCACTACGGATTCAATGTCCTGGCGGCCGTACTTCACGTCCGGCGCGGGGGAGAGGTTGGCGGAGGCGCCAATGTGGTCGTAGCTCTCAAGGTTGTCGCGCAGGAATTCGTATTCATCGAGGCGGACGGGCCGGTTGACCAGCCGGGCCTTGAGAAATTCCTCATAACCTGACGCCCACTTATATTCGGAGACGATAAAAGTGTTTGTGCCTAGGTTGGCAACGTGGGTGGCAATGTAGAGATTCAAGCCGCTCACCACCGACATCACTACAATCAGCGTGGCGGTAGAAATTACAATGCCAAGTAGTGTCAAGAATGAGCGCAGTTTGTGGGCGCGAAGCTCGCTCAGGGCAATGCCGGTAGCCTCGCGCAAGGTGAACCAGAAGCTCGCGCTGTGCGCTTTGTCGCGCGCCTGTGGGAAAGGAAGAGATTGGGTTCGAGTCGCCATGAATATTATTTCAGGGGCGATGATTGTTTAGTCCAGGTTGCGGCGCTAAACCCCCACCCACCGCTTGCGGTCCCCCTCTCCCGCACGCGGGAGAGGGATGTTATCTACTTAAATTTCCCTTAGCGCCGAGAGTGATGTTCATTAATTTCCCTATCTTTTAGCGCCAAGGGAAAGGGATGTCATCTACTTAGTTTTTTCCCTCTCCCCCGAATCGGGGGAGAGGGTGGCCCGCGTAGCGGGACGGGTGAGGAAGTGCAACGTCCCGCATGGCTGAAGCTATGCTTCTACGCCCCCACGTAGCGCCGGCATCCCTTCGCTGCGCTCAGGGCAGGCCTGCCGGCAAATGCCGCCGGGACGGCGGCGCTACTTTTCCATCTCCTCACCGGACGCGCTCGTCGCGGGCGATTTTGCCGTCGCGGATATGAATCACGCGGGCGGCGCGAGCGGCAATATCACCTTCGTGAGTTACCAGGATAATCGTATTGCCGGAAGCGTGCAGGCGGTCGAGCAAGGCCATGATTTCAATGCCGGTGGCACTATCCAGGTTACCAGTGGGCTCGTCAGCCAGAAGGAGCGAGGGATTATTGACCAGCGCTCGCGCGATGGCCACGCGCTGCCGCTGGCCGCCGGAAAGCTCATTAGGCTTGTGGCTCATGCGCGGGCCGAGTTCAACGCTTTCGAGTGCCTTGCGGGCGCGCGACAGGCGCTCCTCGGCGGGCGTGCCATTGTAGATCAACGGCAGTTCCACATTATGCAGGGCGGTCGAACGGCCCAGCAGGTTGAACGTCTGAAAGACAAAACCAATTTCCTTATTGCGAATGTAGGCCAGTTCGTCGTCGGAAAGCAGGCTTACCAGGCGGCCATTCAGCCAGTATTCGCCGAGCGTGGGGGTATCCAGACAGCCAATCAGGTTCATCAAGGTAGACTTGCCCGAGCCTGATGGACCCATAATGGCGACATAGTCGCCCCGCGCGATTTCAAATGAAACGCCGGACAGCGCGTGCACCTGGTTATCACCCATTTCATAGGTTTTCCAAAGATCGTGGGTCCGGATGAGAATCTCATCCGGCGGCGCCGCACTGATGGGCGATGCGGAAGTAGAAGTAGTCAAATCGAGTCCCATGCAATCAAGCTCCTAAAGG
The DNA here is from genome assembly GCA_035945615.1 of Terriglobia bacterium. Lineage (GTDB taxonomy): Bacteria > Acidobacteriota > Terriglobia > UBA7540 > UBA7540 > RH2-MAG17b. The sequence goes on along the minus strand of DASZAA010000031.1, from coordinate 5,086 downwards.
CAGTGGCAAGTGATGAGTGACGAGTGCCTGTGACGGCGATCTCCGCTCGTCATTACTTTACTTTTTATGACCCGCTGGAGGCGGCATTCGGATTAACCGGGGCGGTGTTATCAATCTTCACTTTTGTCCCGTTTTTGAGCGTTCTCAGCACGGCGTAGCTTCCCGAAACAATCTCGTCGCCTTGCTTCAGGCCGTTCAGCACTTCGACGTTCATGGCGCCCATGATGCCAGTCTTTACGGGTATAAAAACCGCGCGCCCATTGCGAACCACGAAGACGCCCTGCTCGTCGTCAGTATCCGAATTCATGCCGGGTGCCCCATCCGCGGCACTGGCAGCGGGCTGTGTTTCCGCGGCCAGTACCTGGCCTTTTTGACCCTTTCCACCCTTCTGGTTCATCTCGAGCTCTTTCTTCGAGCGCACGGTGACGGCCTGAATGGGGATGCTCAGCGCGTCCTTGCGCACCGAGGTAATGATCCTCGCGGTTGCCGAGAGTCCCGGGCGGAGGACATTCGGAGGGTTATCCATCCGCACCACAACCTTGAATTGCTTAGCTTCTTCAGTCGTGCTGGTGCTCTGATCCTGGCCAGTGGTTGTTAAGCCAGTGGTGCTGCTCAACGCGCTCTGGCCGATTTCCGTGACCACGCCCTTAAAAGTCTTGTCGGGAAGCGCGTCAACCTGGAGATAGGCTGGCTGTCCCAGCTTGATATTGGCGATGTCGGTTTCGTCCACCATGATATTGGCGTCAACAATGGACATATCGGAAACCTGAAAGAGCAGACTGCCGGCCGTGTTTTGAACGCCCGGCACCACGTTTTCGCCCACGTGAACAGGCAGGTCGGTCACAATGCCGGTATAGGGAGAATTATAAATAGTCTGGTTGCGAACGTCGGTGGCGTGCATAAGCTGAGCGCGGCTTTGGGCTACCTGGGCGCTTGCCATGTCGCGCGTATTCTTCGCCTGCTGAAACTGGGCCTGCGACTGTGTCAACTTGGCCTGGGCCGATTGCAGCGTGGCCTGGGCCACTTGGAGGGCGCTATAGCGCGTGTCAAAATCCTGCTTGGCAAGCAGGCCCGCTTTGAGCAGCTCGAGGCCGCGATTGTAGGCCTGCTGATCCTGCACCAGCGTCGCTTTATCCTGGGCTATATCTGCCTGGGAAGACTTAATGGCGGCAGCATATGACTCTACCGAAGCCTCGTCGGAGGCAAGCGTGGCCTCAGCCGCCTTGACTGCCGCCGACTGCGCGTCCATGTCCGCCTGTTCCTGCGTATCCTGGGTGCGCAGGAGCAATTGTCCTTTCTTCACGCGATTGCCTTCGTCAACGTAAATATCGGTGATTTTCCCGATGGAATTGGCGTTGACGTTGGCGTAGTTTTCAGGCTCGATCTGGCCTGAAGCGGTTACTACGGCGGTCAGCGTCTGGCGAGCCACTTTCGAGGTTTGAACGGTGACTTGGCCGCGCTTGCTCCAGACAATACCACCGATTGTCAGGCCAATCAGAATTACAATACCGACCACAAACAACAGAGTTTTCTTCCACGGCTTCATTCTGTCTCCTTACCAAAACAGGCGAATAATGGGGAAAAAGGTTTCAGGTTCGAACGGCTGGTTTCCTGACATCTCGCGCATTGATCTGAATAGCCCGCAGGCCCCGCGGTTTCGCAAATTCGATCTTTGCAGGACTTTTTTGGCAACCCGGAAACCTATTTTCGTCCTTAACACCCTCATATACGATCAGAAGATTCAAAAAGTTTCTGTAAGCTAATGGGATTCATTACTGGTAGGTTTCCGGCCCGCTCCTCCTCAGGGTGTCCTGACCCTGCTGCACCTTATGACAATGAGCTTAAACTCCCAATCTTGCTATTTTACTCCATTTTGGCGCAATCACAACAGTTTGTACCTATCGGTTATTTAGGCCTGGATATCTCGCTAAGCAGAGACACACGATTCTCTAGCGGCAGCTCCTTGTCGTGGCTGTCTAAATTAGCGGTCCTAACTACCCATTGGGCAGGTTAAGTCTTTTGATTTCAATCAATACGATGGCAATATCGGAGCGGATTCCCGTCGTGGTCAACGGCTGTCCAAATTGGAGGAGTTGGAAAACCTGATTTGGGCAAGCCTAGCTTCTCATAGGGCTCTGTTCGCCGGTTTTTAATAGAGGAAGAGGCCAATGCCTGTAAGTGGCCGTCGCTGCGGCAAAAGACCTTCTTAATGGCCATTCCACTTGCCTTTGGCGGGTGGCAAAGAGTATGCTTCGCAAGTTTGGCGATGTGGCAAGCAGTGAGATTCCGCCCCCAACCTGGTTACATCGGCGCCAGCGAGGGGCGGTTCCGCAATGGAGGTTTATGCCCGAGCAACGCTGGCTTCGCGTAATTCCCGTAGCTTTCATCATGTATACGATCGCGTTTATCGATCGTACCAACATTTCGCTCTCGCTCCATCCGATGAGCATGAACTTGCACATGACTCCGGCCCAAGCGGGCAGCGCGGCGGGAGTGTTTTTCTGGGGCTATCTGCTGTTGCAAATACCGGGTGGATACCTGGCAGAACACTGGAGCGCCAAGCGCGTGGTGAGCATCTTGCTTGCGGCGTGGGGCATCGTCGCCGTAGCCACGGCGTTCGTCCACACGGGGCAGGGTTTCTGGTGGATGCGTCTGCTGCTGGGCGTGGCGGAGGGAGGCGTCTGGCCGGCCGTCCTGGTGTTGCTCGCCCACTGGTTTCCCAGCCGTGAGCGCGCCCGCGCTAATGCTTATTGGATGCTCTGCCTGCCGCTTGCCGTGGTGCTTTCGTCACCGCTCTCCGGGTGGATCCTGGGGCGATGGAACTGGCGCGTTCTCTTGGCCGTCGAGGGCCTATTTCCCCTCATCTGGCTGCTGATCTGGCTGGCTTTGATTAAGGACCAGCCGAGCCAAGCTAAGTGGATCAGCCGGGAAGAGCGCGACTTCCTGGAGACCACGCTGGCGGCGGAAAAGGCCGCGCGCGCGCCTGCGAAATCTTCGCAGAGCCGGTCAAACTGGCAGTTGGTGGCGCTAATGGTTGTCATCTATTTTCTGGTGAATTTCGGGAACTACGGGTATCTTTTCTGGCTGCCGAGCGCCATCGAGCACGCGCGCAAAGTGAGCAACCTTCGGGAGGGCTTTTTATTCGCCCTTCCGTACGCGATTACCGCCGTGGGCATGGTGCTGATTTCCAGGCACTCGGACAAGAAGCGTGAGCGTCGCGGCCATGTGGCCTGGCCTCTGGTCGGCGGGGGAATTTTCATGCTGGCCAGCGTCTTCACCAGCGGCAGCGCGCCGCTGCTCTCCTTCCTGCTGATTGTTGTTGTGGGCGCGGGAACCTATGGGATGCTGGCACCGTTCTGGGCCGTCCCCACCGAAAATCTACCTGAAGGCGTTGCCGGTCCCGCGATGGGGGTTATCAATGCACTCGGCAACCTGGGCGGATTTTTCGGGCCGCTCGTCGTCGGCTATCTCCGGCAGCGCACCGGAGCATTTGTTGACTCATTTGCGATTCTCGGCATCGGATGGCTCGTCGCCGCCGCGTTGGCGCTGTTCTTCCTTCCACGCCGCAAGCCGTTTTCCGAGGCTTGAAAAGCGAAGGAATAAAGTAGCGGCGGTCCCGCCCCTTACAGCCTTCGTCCGCCGGTCGTTATTAAAATCCGGCGGCCAGAGGCCGCCGCTGTAGCTTGCCCCCCTTTTTTAATGCACCATCTCGAGCTTATAGCCGTTTGCGGAAAGCGCCGCGACAAGTTCATTGACTTGGCTTGGGTCGCGGGTTTCAAAAGTAACGTCAATAACGGTTTCGCTCAGATTGACGCTGTAAAATGAGCGGTCAAAAAGAATCTCAACAATATTGGCGCGGTGTTCGGCAATAATGCGAGTAAGTTCGTGCAGAGCGCCGGGCCGGTCGAGCATGTGTATCCGCAGGCGCACCATGCGCCCGTCTTTCACCAAGCCTCGTTCAATGATGCGGGCGAGCAAAGTGACGTCAATATTGCCCCCGCTCAACAGGACGGCAGTGCGCTTGCCCTTCAAGCTGGTTTTACGCTGAAGCAGCGCAGCCAGCGCCGTGGCGCCCGCGCCCTCCGCCAGCGTCTTTTCCCGCTCCAGAAGCACCAGGATGGCGCTGGCGATGTCTTCCTCTTCGACGGCGACGAGATCATCTACGTAATGCTCGACCAGAGGAAACGTCATTTCGCCCCCGCGCCGCACCGCAATGCCGTCAGCAACGGTAATGGCAGGATCGATGGTCATAGGCTCGCGGTTTGCGCGCGCGGCCAGCATCGAAGGCAGCCGGGCGGTTTGCACGCCGACCACGCAGATGCCCGGCATCTTCTCTTTGACTGCGCACGCGATTCCGCCAATCAAGCCGCCTCCGCCCACGGGCACTACAACCGCTTCGAGGCCGGGAACCTGCTCAAGAAGCTCAAGCCCGATCGTCCCCTGGCCGGCGATCACGGCCGGGTCGTCAAACGGATGCACGAAGGTATAGCCTTCGTCACTGCATAGCCGCAGGGCGTGTGCGTAAGCCTCGTCGTAATTATCTCCGTGAAGGATAACCTCCCCGCCAAAGTTTATGGTGGCCGTTACTTTGACCAGGGGTGTCGGCTGCGGCATGACAATGCGCGCCCGAATGCCCAGGCGGGAAGCGTGGTAAGCCACGCCCTGCGCGTGATTTCCCGCACTTGCCGTGATGACGCCACGCTCCGCTTCCTGCTTGTCGAGCGCAAGGAGTTTATTCAGAGCGCCGCGCTCTTTGAACGCTCCGGTCATTTGCAGGTTTTCGAGCTTCAGATAGATTTCCTGCCCTGTAAGCTGAGAGAGGCTGCGCGAATGCGGGCAGGGGGAAAGGAAGATCGAGCTGGCCAGATGATTGCGCGCTGCTTTAATATCTGCCAGCGTGATGCACGGGGTCGAAGAGGATGTAAGTTTCATCGTTTGTCCTGCGGATTAATTTACCATATTCCGAATTGTAGTTAAGATGCGCCTTGCCGGTGCGCTGGGACTTGAGGGGAGATTGCGCTCACAATGCCTTCTAAACGCGGCGCCTGATTTTGTAGCGGCGGCCTCTGGCCGCCGGTCTTTACAA
>DASZAA010000030.1:0-6055 GCA_035945615.1 Terriglobia bacterium | reverse complement strand
GGAAAATTGCCGGACCTTGGCCGCGGCTTGGGCAAAGGCATCCGCGAGTTTAAGGACGCGATCAAGGGCGGCCTCGGCGGAGAAGCCGACAAGCCGGTTGAGCAGAAAAAAGTTTAGCTTGCCAGGTTTTTCAATCCAATCATTATGATGCCGGAAGCAGCCGTCTGCGGGTCCGGGAGGAGAAGTAATGGAAGGTCTCTTTTCACCGATCCATTTGATTTTTATTTTGGCGATTGTGCTGATTATTTTTGGCCCTGGAAAGTTGCCCGACCTCGGCCGGGGTATGGGGAAGGGCATCCGCGAATTTAAAGAAGCCATCCGCGGGGACGCAAAGCCCGCCGCCCCCAAAGAGCCAGAACAGAAGAATACATAGCTGGGCGCGCCTGAGGGATGTCACCATTGAATAAATCAACGGCGGAATTCTTTCAGCGGACAGGCCGGTAAGCAGGCCGCCCCAGCCCGCTCATTGAGATAGGTGAGCGGAGTAAGATAACTAAGACCAGTGACCGGCGCAGCAGCTTGTTATTGCGCTGCAAGACGCTCTCGGCCTTCGGACGCTCGCAAAACCCCTTTCATCCATCTTATTCCTCGGTAGCTCAATGGTAGAGCATTCGGCTGTTAACCGAAGGGTTCCAGGTTCGAGTCCTGGCCGAGGAGCCAACCTTTTCAATAGCTTAGGTACATGCCACATCACGTTTGACCCTGCCACGCTACCTGTCGCCAGGGCGGAGGCTCTGCCTCGCGTCACTGGGGTGTGTTCCTCAATAGCTGAAAAGTTCACAAGAGTCGTGATCTAAAAGTGGAGAAAGAGTTGCACATGAGGCCAATCAATGTATTAAAGAGGTGCGTTGTCGGCTCCTTTGTCCTAATGGTGACGATATTCAGCGTGATTCGGATTTGCGGAGCCGCTCAAACTGCGAGCTATCGAGGAGAAGGATGGGATTGGCCGGTATACGGAGGAGGACCTCAGCAGATTCACTATTCGCCACTTGCGCAAATTGATCGCTCCAACGTCGACCAGCTCAAGATTGCATGGACCTACGATACGGGGGAGCGTGGCGGCAAAGCTCTTCAGCGTTCTCTGGAGACAAGTCCGATTGTTGTCGATGGGGTACTCTATGGCGTCACGCCTTCGCAAAAGGTATTTGCATTGAACGCTGCCACAGGCAAGCCTCTGTGGAAGTTTGACTCGGGTATTCGCGGAACGCAGCCTGACCGGGGTCTGAGCTATTGGGCCAGCGGCAAAGACAAACGCATCTTCGCGGGCATCATGAATTTTGTTTATGCGCTGAATGCGAATACGGGCAGGCCCATAGCGTCCTTTGGAAAAAGTGGCCGCATCGACCTGCGTGAAAACCTGGGCCGCGATCCTTCCTCCGTCATCATCGCGTTGAACGCTCCCGGCATAGTCTATAAAAATCTATTGATCGTCGGAGGGATGGAGCCGGAAACTCTGCCTTGCGCTCCCGGTGATATTCGCGCCTACGATGTTCGGTCGGGCAAACTGCGTTGGGCATTTCACACCATCCCCCACCCGGGAGAGTTTGGCTACGACACCTGGCCCAAGAATGCCTGGAAGTATGCTGGCTCAGCCAACAACTGGGCCGGCATGGCGCTCGACGCGAAGCGCGGCATCGTCTATGTTCCTACCGGCTCAGCCGCATCCGATTTCTATAAAGCGAATGAGTTGGGGAACGATCTTTTTGCCAACTGCCTCATTGCTTTAAATGCGGAGACGGGCAAAATGATCTGGTACTTTCAAACGGTTCGCCACGATCTTTGGGACCGGGACCTGCCGTCGCCGCCGGCGCTGATAACTGTGGACCGCGGCGGCAGAGAGATTGACGCTGTTGCCCAGACGACCAAGTCAGGGTTTGTCTATCTATTTGACCGTGCCAACGGGCGGCCGCTGTTCCCGATCAAGTACCAGAGATATCCGCCCAGCGATGTGCCGGGAGAAGTGGCCGCGGCAGAGCAACCACTGCCTACTGAGCCCGCTCCTTTCGCGCGTCAACTTTTGACCGAAGCCTTGTTGACGAATCGGACGCCTGAAGCCCACCAGTGGGCCCTCGATCAGTTCAGGAAATTCCGAAGTGGGGGGCAATTCGTTCCGTTCGGTGTAGGAAAAAAGACAGTCAACTTTCCTGGTTTTGACGGCGGCGCCGAGTGGGGAGGCCCCGCAGTGGACCCTGCGACTAGAATTCTATACGTGAATTCCAACGATGTTGCGTGGACGGGAGAACTGGCGGAGAATACCGGCAGGCAAGCCAGCGGCCGGGGGCTGTATTTAAGCCAGTGCAGCATTTGCCATCGCGATAACAGGGCCGGGTCACCACCTGAATTTCCTTCGCTCATCAATGTAGGGGATCGCCTCAGCCGGGCTGAAATTGCGAGTGTTATTCGCCAAGGCCGGGGAAGAATGCCAAGCTTTTCGAATCTTTCTCACGATCAGTTGTCGGCGCTGGTCGAATATTTGGCGAGCGGCAAAAGCGAGAGGCTTCAAGGTTCAAGAATGGCTGCGCCTGAAGCGAAATATCACTTTACCGGGTACGACAAATTTTTGGACCCCGAGGGATATCCGGCGGTAGTGCCTCCTTGGGGCACGCTGAATGCAATCGATCTCAACACGGGCAAGTACGTGTGGAAGATTCCATTCGGTGAGTATCCCCAGCTCGCCACTAAGGGCATGAAGAATACAGGAACGGAGAATTATGGCGGCCCCATCGTGACTGCGGGGGGATTGCTGTTTATTGGGGCTACCAACTTCGATAGAAGATTCCGCGCGTATGATAAGTCAACAGGCAAACTGTTGTGGGAAACAACGTTGCCCTTCGCCGGGAACGCCACTCCCGCTACCTACGAAGTGGATGGCCGTCAATACGTGGTGATTGCCGCCGGCGGAGGCAAGGCTGCGAGCGGCGCTTTGCCAGATGCGGTCTATCGCGCGTTCGCACTCCCGTAATCAAGCCAGAAGACAAAGACTTGGGGTAGCGCCGCCATCTCGGTGGCAGGTGCGGAAGGGCCTCAACTCCGGCGTTGGGGTCCGTCAGGCGCAATTGAACCTGTGAGTTGTCGCTCAGCAGATGGACAGAAAGTACTCAGCACCGCTGGCCAAGGCTGCGGTTACGACAATCCGTGCACTCGTCGCTGCATTATTCGTAGCGCAGCGCAATTATCGGATCGACCTTTGCGGCCCGCCGAGCAGGGAGGTAGCCGGCGAGCGCGGCTGATTCACACCGGCGCCCTCGAATCCGGCGCGTCTGTATGCCGATGAGACGGCGACGATTGGGCTGAATCAAAAGGCAGCAGAGTTAAAAAGCAACTCTGTGATTGTATCTTGCTGCCTGCTTTCTTCGACGCGCGAGCCCAGCAAGCGCGATCAGGCCCGTTCCGAAGAGCAATAAGGAGGCAGGCTCGGGCGTTGCGCTTGAAGGTTGCGTCAGGAATACGCCGGAAGCCGAGGTGTAAGTAACACCAGCGGGAAGCGTAAAGCTGATGGATTCGGTGTTGTAATAATCACACGAAGCATCATTGCCGAAGGTGCAATCCAAGCCGAGCTCCAACGGGAGTGTGGGATCCGGGCCGGTCAATGGAAGCACGCCGTCAATGATAGTGCTGTTAGCCGTGTTTGCAGCGATGTTGACGCTCGTCCAACCGCCGCCTGTTCCGGCGCCGACGCCGCCAGGCACGCCCGCAGACGACGACCACCCGGCCGAAGCGTTGGCTAGGGGGCTTCCGGGCGCTCCGGTAAAGTACAGATACGCTCCCACGGTAGCCGTGCCATTGCCATTGGCGCTGGCCAGACTGCCATCGACTTTCCATTGAACCCCGATATCGGTAATAGTCGAGTTCGTCGCGCCTGGGATGTTGAATGTAAGCGTATCCTCCATCCAGGCCTCTGATTGGCCATTGCCGCCTGTGACGCCTAAGAAGTCGCTGCTGCCGGAGACTCCCAGAGAGCCTGTCGCAAGGTTGGCATAGGCATTCGAGTTGGCAAATATTGCGCCTTGGGGGTTGGCTGCATTGGTGGCAGCGATCCCTATAGCCGCCGAGGTGAGCCCAGTAGTTGTTGGGACGGTGACAAAGGTTGCACAGCAGCCCCCGTAATTGGTCTGCACTGTGCCTCCGGGAATGTTCGAGACGGCAAAATTGCTGCCATAGCTCTCAACGCCTCCGACTGGCGTGAAGCCCTGCTGGGAATTGCCTGCGGCGTCTGCGATGGAGTAAACATTGACGCTCCACGTCGTGATATTGTTTGCCGAGGCGGAGTGCGGCGTCAGTATTGCGAACATGAGCGCCACGAGAGCGGCGGTAACGCCCCTTTTTGAAAAACTACCAAGACCTTCGCTTGTTTTTGCCATTTTTATTTCCCCCGTTTTTGGATTTTGTTTTTCTACGTCCGGGTACACGAAACCGTGTAGCCAGACATCATCTTGCTTTGCCGGGCTGATACTATACGTGACGCCATACGTCGGCGGCACCTGATTCTGTAGCGGCGGCCTCTGGCCGCCGGTCTTTACTAATTAAAAGCCGGCGGCCAGAGGCCGCCGCTACAGTCAATGACCGTCGCTGACTTATGGCGCTCTGTATAACAAGGGTGTGTACGGCTTTGTAATTGACAGCCAGTCACTATGCAGACTACGATTTTTAACACCCCTCGATGTACGGGCTTCCTTGCCCAACGAGCAGAGGTTATGCGAGGAGATTATAAAATGTCCTTAAAGCAAGCCTCAAAATTTATAAAATCTTCTCAAAAGTGCTAATGAACGACGAAGCGCCCTATTTCTATGAGTTCGGGCCCTTTCGGCTCGACCCGCTCAAGCGACTGCTCACCTGCAACGGCGAAACCGTGCCGCTTACCTCCAAGGCGCTCGAAACGCTCTTGATGCTCGTTCAAGAAAGCGGCAAAACCATCGAGAAGGAACTACTGATGGGCCGCGTCTGGGGCGAGACCATCGTTGAGGAGAACAATCTTACTCAGGCCATCTACACGCTGCGCAAGGCTCTCGGAAAGGACTCCAACCAGGGCCAATATATTGTTACAGTCCCCAGACAGGGCTACCGGTTTGTAGGCAACGTGAAGAGGCTTTCTCCCGCCGCGCCCGTGCCGGAGGAAGGCGGGAATCAGGCGTCTGTGTTGGCCGTCACGGTGAATTCGGCATCTGAATTAACCGTGGGCGGTTCGCCGGCAGAAGATCCAACGCTCGGCAAAATGCTGGCTGTGCCTGCCCGCTTCAGCCCGGCATGGATAGTGGTGATTGGGGCGGTTGCCATTCTGCTCGCAGGGGTTCTAGTAGTGCGGCAGACACACAGAGCAGGACCACTATTGAAGCGGAGCGCAGAAAAAGCAAGGCCGCCGGCGCCACGCCAGATGCTTGCCGTTCTTCCATTTGATAATCTTACCGGAGACGCGGGCCAGGACTATCTGAGCGACGGGTTGACCCAAGAGATCATCACACAGCTCGGCCGTTTGAATCCAAATCATCTGGGGATTATCGCCTGGACCTCCGTCGCTCATTACAAAGACGGACAGGCGGAAACGCATCAGATCGCGGCCGAGCTGGGCGTGGATTATATCCTTGAAGGCAGCGTGCGCCGGTCGAACGGTCTCGTGAGGATATCCGCGCAACTTGTTAGGGCTTCAGACCGGACGGAGATCTGGGCGAGCGACTTTGAGCGTCCGCTCCCTGAGATTCTTGCTCTTCAATTGGATGTTGCCAGGGGCGCTCAGAAGGCCATTTCGGAAAGGCTGGGACTCACTCCGTTCACCCTTGCAACGCGGCGTTCTCCCGCCAATCCGGAAGCCTATGACGCCTACCTGCGCGGCCTCTACTTCCTTAACCGGCGAGACGCGGCCGGCCTGCAAAATGGAATTGCAAGCTTCACCCGCGCCATCCAGGAAGAGCCTTCTTACGCGGAAGCTTACGCTGGGGCTGCTGACTGTTATCTGCTGCTTGCCATGGAGGGTTGGGACTCACAGCGCGACGTAGCGGAAGCGAGAACAGCGGCTCAAAAGTCCGTGGCCATCGATGATTCTCTTGCAGGCGGGCACACG
>DASZAA010000029.1:0-2481 GCA_035945615.1 Terriglobia bacterium | reverse complement strand
CACGGAGCCTGAGCGCCTCACCGCCATTGCGCGCAATGCCTTGCGCGAATCGTTTGCCAAAGCGGGCATGGGACTGAGCGGAGCGAATTTCGCCATCGCGGAGACCGGCTCGATTGTGCTCGTGGAAAACGAAGGCAACATCCGCCTCTGCACCACCGCGCCGCCCATCCACGTGGCGCTGGTGGGGATCGAAAAACTCATTCCGTGCTTTGAGGATCTGGCCGTATTTCTGCGGCTGCTCGGACGCTCCGGGACCGGCCAGAAACTGACCGCCTACACCTCAATTCTCACCGGACCGCGCGGCGCGGGGGAAGACGGGCCGGAGGAAATGCACGTGGTACTGGTCGATAATGGCCGCACTCACGCCCTGGCCGACGAGAAGATGCGCGAAGCCCTTTATTGCATTCGCTGTGGGGCCTGCTTGAATGCATGTCCGGTCTATCGTAAAATCGGCGGCCACGCTTACGGGTGGGTTTACAGCGGTCCGATCGGGGCGCTCATCACGCCGGAGTTCCAGGGCATCGGGGCGGCCAGGGAACTGCCGTTCGCCTCTTCGCTTTGTGGCGCGTGCCGTGAGGTCTGCCCGGTGCGGATCAATATTCCTGATTTATTGCTTCACTTGCGCGCCAAAGCCCAATCTACGGTCTCGGAAACCAGCGGGCCGCCGCGCGGAGAACGCTCTTCAATGCGCATTTTTGCCAGCGTCATGAAGCGTCCCTGGGCGTACCGGCTGGGCGGGAGGCTGGCGCGGTGGGGGCAGCGGTTGTTTGTCCATCAGAGTTGGATAAAGAAATTTCCGTTTTTCCCCCTGTCCCGGTGGACAGACGCGCGCGATTTTCCGGCTCTCGCGCCCGAATCGTTCCGCGAGCGTTGGAAGCAGCGGCAAGGCGGGTGAGAGAGGGGGGCCACGAAGTGGTGGTGGGGGCAGGGCATACGAAAGCAACGGCAGCAAGCCGCACTCCAAAAGCGAGGCTCATGATGAAGATTAAAATACGGCTGCTCTCATTGATCTTGACGCTCACACTTATCACGGCAATGAGTGCCGTCGCCGCGCCACAATCGGGCACCGCGGATGCTCCCGCGGTGCCGTTCGGTCTGCGTACCGAATACCTGACGAATCCGCTTGGGATCGACGTGCTGCGGCCGCGCTTCTCCTGGCTTTTGAATGTCTCCGGCCGCGGTGAATTGCAATCCGCCTATCAAGTGCTGGTGGCGGCGAGCCCAGACGATTTGGCTCATCAGCAGGGCAGCGCGTGGGATAGCGGCAAGATGGCGTCGGACGATTCCATTCAGGTCGCATATGCGGGCAAGCCGCTTGTGAGCGGGCGCGCATATTATTGGGCGGTTCGCGTGTGGGATTCCCAAGGCCGCGCGAGCGCCTACAGCCAGCCCGCGCGCTTTGAGATGGGACTGCTTTCGCGCGATGACTGGAAAGGCCAGTGGATTGGCGGGGGTGGCGAGCTGCGCGAAGAATTCCACCTGCCGGGCGAAGTGCGGCGAGCGCGCGTTTATGTTACCGCGCTCGGTTATTACGAGCTTCATCTCAATGGGAAAAAGGTGGGTCATCGTGTTCTCGACCCTGCGTTTACCACCTATCCGAAGCGCGTCCTCTATGCCACCTATGACGTCACTCGTGATCTTCATCCTGGCGCAAACGCCGTGGGCGCCATGCTTGGCGGCGGATGGGCCACGCTCTCTCGCGGCCGCTCGTTCAAAGGTTATTATTCCGAGCCTGCCCTCTTGCTGCAAATGAACGTGGAGCTTGCAAATGGGCAGGTGTTCACGTTGGCTTCTGACGGCACATGGAAGGCCGCGCCAGGACCTGTAGTGAGCGACAGCGTATACAACGGCGAAATCTACGATGCCCGCCGCGAGACACCTGATTGGGATCGCCCCGGCTATGACGACTCCGCCTGGGCTGCCGCGCGCGTGATGCCGGGCGCCAAAGGCGCGCTGTCGGCGGAAATGATGCCCCCTATCCGCGTGGTGGATGAGATGGTTCCGCGCTCGATCACCAATCCCGCGCCCGGCGTCTATGTCTACGACATGGGGCAGAACATGACCGGATGGGCGCGGCTGCGCGTAAGCGGTCCTAACGGCGCCGAGGTGAGGCTTCGTTATGCCGAGTTGATTTACCCCAATGGGATGATCAACCGCGCTAACCTGCGCAGCGCGAAATCGCGCGATGTTTTCATTTTGAAAGGCGGCGGCCCGGAAACATTCCATGCGCGCTTCACTTATCATGGCTTCCGCTATGTTGAAGTTACGGGATTTCCAGGCACGCCGGGGCTTAACTCGATTCGCGGCGAAGTGGTGCATTCGGCTGTGGGAACGGTAGGTGATTTCGCGGCGTCCAAGCAAATCCTCAACCAGATTCAGCATTTAATTTATTGGTCGCAGCTTACGAACCTGATGAGCATCCCGACCGATTGTGACCAGCGCGACGAGCGGCAAGGCTGGATGGGCGACGCGCAAGTGACC
>DASZAA010000028.1:0-3368 GCA_035945615.1 Terriglobia bacterium | reverse complement strand
GCACGCGATGACGCTCGCGGACTTGAATGGCGACGGCCGGCCTGAGTTGATTACCGGCAAGCGTTACTACGCGCACGAGCACGATCCCGGCGCCAACGAGCCGCTGGGCGTCTACTGGTATGAAGCAATCAACGCTGAGGGCACAAAATGGAGAAGGCACATTCTCGACTACGGCAGCCGGACCGGCGCTGGGATGCAGATCCCGGTGGTGGATATCGATGGCGACGGTCACCTGGATATTGTGGTCGCAGGGAAATCAGGCCTGTTCCTTTTCGAAAATTTGACCGCACGTTAACGAGGCTGTGGCACGGGATGTTGCTTTTAAAACTCCGTGGCATTTCCACCGTTCCCAGTGGCAGGTCCTCTGGCGGCGGACTCTGCCCGCTGGCTTTTAATAATAAAGACCGGCGGCGAGAATGCCGCCGCTAAGCATCAGAAGCAGCCCAAATCACAAATTGCCTTCGGAGGCCTGCATCTTGGTCGCCTGCATTGAAGCGGTCAATCCGTTTTCCCTACATTAACATTGAAGTTAACGTCACGATGCTGATACGCTATCTAGCGTGCAAGAGATTTGCTTTTGCGAACTATAGATGATAGGGGCTACTTTTTTTAACAGCATTCGCTGAGCGCAGGAATTCCGGCCCTCAGCGACCGCTGCTTCAATACTTTATCGTTTCAGAATTGTGGAGGAAATGATGCGATCTCCCGGCAATCATATCCAGGTTATTTGGCACGTTGTTTGTTTGAGCCTTGTTTGCGTCGCAGTGGTGTTTCTCTTGCGCGCGGCGCGAGTGGGAGGAAGCCCAGCAACGCCCACAGCGAATCCGTCGGAGCGCCATCTCGACCTCGGTGTGTTGCGGAAAGATTCGTTGTATGGGATTACGGTGAGCGTGAAGGCGCCAGCACGGGTTCAGGGGTCGGACTCGATTCACGTGATCATCGCGGACGCTGAGGGCCCGGTGGCCGATAAATGGCTGCACAGCGCCGACCTGGATTTCTATCTGACGTTGGCGCCACGCGCCACGGGCCATGGGGCGGTACTATTGACGACGAGTCCGGGAAGCGCGAATCCGGAGATCACTCTATCCTCACGCCGCATCCCTACAGGTTCGGGCGCGGAGCCTGCGGTAATCGCAGCATATCCGAACGGCGATTGGCATCATGCCCAACCGTTTGAGTTCGGCCAGACCATCTTCGGAAGCGCGGATGAGCGCCCGTATGCCCCTCCGCCGGGCCACAACGCGTATGCCGCGATGATCAAGGGCTTTCAGTGGTTCCGCTTCACTTTCCACGGCCAGAAACCGCGCTTGGCTTATTTTGTGCTCGACGTTACGGATCGCGATGTGCCCTTTGACGTGTATCTTTATCAGACGAAGAAAGATGCGAGCGGTCAAACTAACCTCGTCCCCTACAAGAAGGGTGAATTTATCTATCAGATCGAATCGACGCAGAATTACCCCGGCCTCTATAAGTTCCGCACCCGCATCCTTGAGCCTGGACAAACTTACTACGTACGCGTGGACGCAAATCATCCTGCCTATCAGTTGCGCATGTACTCCTATCCCGTGCCTCCGTACACAGACCCGCATCAGGCGGTGCGCACCGGCATGGATTTTCTCATCAACATGGGGGACACCTGGCTTTCCAATACGCCGCGCCGCGGTTCGGTGGCTTTGCGCAATACGATGACGCATTCGGAAACCGAGCTTTGTATTGCCTGCCATCCTTCGCAATTCACCTCGCGCGGCGAGCTCACGGCCATCCGCAACGGCTATGCACCCACGCAGCGCACCGCCATTGAATTCATCACAGACCGTCTTTATAACAACGCCCGCCCTCTCTATGGCGAGCCTGGAACCAACTGGGTGCGTGTGATCTATTCCGCGCGCGCGGTTTCTAGCCGCCTGCCGCTGCTCACCCATTGGTTTGAAACCGAGGTCACGCACGACGGCCCCCGCGCAAGTTTCGCCATCCCTTACGCCAATTACCTGAAGATCCATTACAAGGACCGCACCACCATGCCCGGAAACGAAGTGGATGGCTGCGAGCCGGATATCAGTCCGTTTGAGATTGCCGACCAGAGCTGGCAAACTTTTAACTTTCTCTATCAGCACACGCATGACCCACAGTGGCTCACCGAGCGCGACATGGTTGAGCGGCTGGCCGTCCCCTACGTTTCCAAGAACATGATTGATCTGAATTGGAAGATTCAATTTCTAGCAACCATCGGGCGGGAGAAATATGCGCAGCAGTTGGACGCGCTCATCCAGCAGCTCTATCGCTATCAGGAAGCGGACGGAATGTGGCCTTATCCATTTGACAAGACCCGGAAGACGGCCGACTTTATTTCTTATCACGCCATCTACGCGCTGGCGCTGGCGGGGCATCGGCCTGAGACCGATCCCAACATGGCGCGCGCAGTCGAAGCCTGCCTTAAGGCGCAGCGCACGGAAGGAGACTGGGAGGGAGATCCCGTTTACCAGGGTTTTAACACGCCGTTCCGCGCCACAGAATTTGCCGTGATGGCGCTTTCACAATTGTATCCAGGGCCGGACAAGCGGCCGCTGAGCGCGAAGGGATGGGACGACGCATTTCCGGCGCCGCCCACGCACCTTGCTCAAGACGATCTGCCGCACCTGCTCTCGCAGCTTGACCAATTCTGGGACCTGGCTCCCGAATCCACACTGAAGCAAATCCGTCACGTGCTCGCCACCAATCCTCAGCCGCTCGCGCGGGAAGCGGCCGCGCGCGCACTGGGGCACATGGCTGACCCTGGCGCGGTTCCTGTCCTTGTACATGCGCTGGGCGACTCGAGCAAAATGGTGCAGTGCACGGCTGCCTGGGCGCTGCGGAAGGTGCTCACGCGACGGCCCGCGGTGGCCGACGAGGGCAGCGCGATGCTTGCAACCGCCTTGCGCTCGCCCGACGCGCGGGTGCGATGGGGCGCGACGCGGCTGTTCAATCAACACTTCCGGTATCTCACCGGTAATCCCGCGCTGCTTGCTGCTTTAACTCAGGATTTGAACGATCCTGCGCCTTTCGTCCGCTTTCAGGCCGCGGGAGGTTTGTGGCGCTGGTATTATTGGCAAGTCGATCATCCCGCGGAGCGTAACGCAGTGCTGGAAGCTCTGGCAACGCGGCTCGGCATCGAGCAGAATCCCATGGTGCGGCGCGGGTTGATGGAGAGCGTCTACGACGTGCTCGATGAGAACACCGGCTATATGGCAGCGTGGATCAAGACCGCGGCCACGAAAGAAGATCAGGAACGCATCGAGAAAGGCTATGAAGAGGTTGTGCGCGGCCAGGCAGAAGACCTTGCGCGCGCGATCCTCAAGTCGCCTCCGGCGGGCCGCATGGCCATTCTCAAC
>DASZAA010000027.1:0-13167 GCA_035945615.1 Terriglobia bacterium | reverse complement strand
GTTCTCCAAAAGGCGATGCCGCATGCTATGGATGCGGATGAAGGTTCAATGCGCACACCATCGTGCAGCTATTTCCCTCGGCATGTAAAGCTCTTTTTTATCGCATCTAGCTGGTTCCAGAAACTGGATGGGCGAGGCAAGATTTCGGCCTTCCGACGGTCAGAGCAGACTGCACTTGTTCACAGTTCGCCTTTGGGATGGGCAGAAATCTCCCATCCCTTCCACCCGCTGCGGGGTCGGCGATTTGAGGTTCTCAAGAAACGGCGTAGAGGCGCGGTTGATGCGCCGGGCGCGGGCAGGAGAACATCACATTTTCGCACGCCAGAGAATCGCCGCAGAGAAGACGCTCGGGCCGAGCGGAAACGCCTTCTGCGCGCTTCTCAACGGGAATCTCGGCGAACATAGGGGCTGGTTGTCTTCGAGCCCATCTCGCGTGGAACCTGCGGCAGCGTGAACCCCCACATTCTTTCTGGTCCCGATTTGAATGTAGCGCGACAATTGTAGTCAGATTTTAAAACGAAGGGAACAGCAGGGCTACCGGGGGCATCCCGTGGAGTTTCCAGTTCGCGCAACCAACCCGGAGGGATGGAAGGCTGCTCTGCCGGAATATAACGGCGGTGCGGATACAAAGCACCAAGCCTTCCTGTCACTGATGCCATCCTGACAAATCGCGGTTCAGCAGCAATCCCAGCTCTTCCACTTCGCGCCCGAAGTCCCTAAGTAAACGCCTGCGGAGTTCAGCAGGCATTGTGGGACGCGGTTCGACAGGTTCGTTCAGCCTGCGAATACAATTACCAATGAGCCTGCGCGCTGGCAGGGGCATCATTGCATGGCTGACTGTTCGGAGAAACATCGGTGGCCGTCGCACGATCCGTTGGATAGTTCCACTTCGGACACGGCAATTCGGGTTAATCACCGGAAACTGCGGCTCGAAATCGGTAGGGACGCCCAGAAAATTGAGTGTGTGTTTATAGACTTGCCTCGTATCCCCTTTAAAATCCTCATATACAATCACGTGAACATTGTCGCGGCCGAATTCCGCGAAGTAAGTGGAAATCTGAAGTGAGAAGCTGGCTACTTGCCGGTAGGCTAGTCCGCTCGGCCTCTTTGGGCCGTCGCCGCGCAGCTTAATGTTCATTTCATCTGCCTCCAGGGCGGTCTCGAAATCTGTGATTTCCTCTTCGCCTTCATAACGACGGTGGCTATGCAGCGCATACATCATATCCGCCGGATTTCTCACCATGACGATTATTTGCGCCACAGGATTAAACGCCTTGATCCTCTTGGCGGCCAAAGCGGAACCGAGATAAGCAGTTGAGGCCTCACCGATTCTTCTTTCGTCGTTCGCAGCCTCGAATAAGGCCAAGTAATCTTCACAAGTACAAACGTTTCGCTTCTGGCCCAGAATGTCTTCCGCGAAAAATTGTGGTTCCTTGAGAGCGGGCATAAAGATCTTTGGGTGAGCTTTTAGATACGTGTAAAGGGCTGTAGTACCACATTTGGGCGCCCCGACAATAAAGAAGTCCGGCCTTCTCATGTCAGATTCACCGGTCCAGGATAGAGGGCCGGGCACAAGAGGGCATCGTTAGGATGCGCGGGAGTATTTAGCACGGCTGCGTCCGTCCATTCGAATTCGTGCGTCATAATTGCAGTGACAATTGGGGCATTTCAAAAGAAACGCATCGCGCGCGGCACGGCCATGTTCCGGAGTAAACAGCAGCTTGGAGAGCCTCTGATGATTCAGATTGCCCAGCCTGAACGTAACATAGCAAAGCTGTACAGTCCCGTCGGCACCTATCCAGATCATGCGGTAGCGGTCGCACGGCACCCTCATCCGTGGCCCCTTAATCAGCCAATCGGGGATCGAGCGAAGTCCTGAAGTCGATTGCTGAATCAATTCAGGCCTGGCGCTCTTCAAGCGAATCAGCTCTGCGACAACGGTGTCAATCATCGGGCGGTCATCCGGCCGGAACTGGAGCACCCGATCCGGTCCTTCTGTAAAGTATGGAAGCGAGTAATGAATCAGACTGACGCCGATTGGCGTCGAATAGCGCTCCGCAAATTGCCATGTGCGGCCAAGAGCATCGAGGGAGCAGTTCGTCCGCATAAGGACCCACCCTAAGGCGAGTGCAACACTCATGCCGTAGCGCTCGCGAACGTAGGCGACGCTGGCCTCCATTCTCGAGTACTGATTTTTCCGTTGGACGTAGGAATCATATTCTTCCGCCACTCCGTAGAATCCCACTTCGACAGAGCGCAGACCCGCCTTGAAAAGATCGTCTATTCGTTCCCTCAGAAGCACGCCATTAGTCGTGATCCACGTATTCAGTCCAAGACGTAAAGAGTACTCGACTGCACGTACAAGGTCTTTGTGCAGTAGCGGTTCCCCTCCGTAGAACCGGACCGATCTGATTCCAAATCTCTTCGCATCATCCAATAGATCACGGATCACGCCCCAAGAAAGCTGCGAGCCGGCCATGAAATCTCTCCCGTAGCGGCATCCCGTACAGCGCAGGTTGCAGTTCGCCGTGAGCGTGATGAAGATTTCACGTGGATCGGGTCGAATGATGGTGGGAACGACCCGAGCGGCTGAATGGCGGAACAGATCCAGATTCGCATCCAGGGATTTGAGAAGGGCTTTCGCCTTCGGATGGCCTCGTATCGCGGATAAGACGTAAGGCGTAATCTCAGAACGAATTGACACGGCAGCCCTTCCCCCTGCCCGAATTTACGGCTGTAATCTTAGTGCCCGAACCCCGGACGCGCAAGTTCCAGTACAATCAATATTCACGCAGCTAACCGCGGTCCTGTCAGCACGCTGCTAGCCGGTTTTGTGCCTTCGGGAGGTCGGTGGAATTCCGAACAATCTGTCGGAAACCGCTATAGAGCTTATAACCCATGGGAATCTCGCTAAGTACACTCGCGGCGCCGCTGCTGATCACAGAATCGTTTGCGGGCGTCAGCCGCAAGGTACCTGTCGCCCGGTTTCATCTTTTTTACGACGCTTTACTTTTTGACAGGGCGCCGCTTTGATAGATCACTTGGCGCCTAGCGACTGCCGCCTGAAGCCCGATGGGGCGGAGCCGGAGCCGATCCGATAAACGCAGGTTGTAAACGCAAACGTGAAGTACACGAAATATTGGTAAGCATCCGGGAAAAACATGCCAGCGAACGCGAATGCCCATAGACTCGCACGCAGTGCTCCGGCGAACATCCAGAGTTCGGAGTTTACAGGCACGGCCTTACGGATATGTCGCAAGTTTGCGAAGGCCCGGCAGTAGATCATTAGAAACAGCACCAAGGCTGGCACCCCAGCTTCCGAGCTCAGGGCAGTGTACACGTTGTGGGTAGGCTGCCATCTACCGGAAATGATTTGGAAGTCTCCGAGACCTACGCCGAACAGCGGATGCTCGGCAGTCACCTCAAGACTCAGCTTTAACAACTCCCGGCGTGCGCTAGCTGAAGCCTCCGCGTACTCGTAATCTCCCGTCGAACTGAACGTATCGGATAGCCTGCGGTTCACTTGCTGGCCTGCTGCAAGGAAGAGCACTACGCTTCCGATCATCCCAATCAAAATTAAATAAGGTCGGCGACCTCTAATGCCCAGCTCCCATAAGGAAACCGCCGTCGCGACGAGCAAGGCCAGGAATCCCGCGCGGGAGCCGGTTCGAAGCGTGGCATAAAGCATCGCCAGTATCGCACCCGTCCAGATGACCCTCCGACACATTCCGTTCGAGCGAAGTAAGAATACGAGGCAGAGGGGGAGGCTCAGCACGCTCGCGATGGCAAGATCATTGCAGCTTCCGTACATCCCCCGAAGCGCGCCCTCGAGGCGTCCGGCAACAACATGGCTGTATCTGATTGACAGGAACGCCACGACTGCTGCACAGGCAGCCTGAACAAATATAAGCTTACGCAGGCGCGCGACAGAAGTGACCACCAGCATCATGACGAGCACAATCAACACCATTTTGGCAAACTCGATGGTCTGGAAAATCGCACCACCTTTCCAGACGGGAGACAACATAGAGGCCATAGCAAATTGAATCAGAAGCAGCACCAGATAGAATACTTCGATGGGTAATCCTTCACGCCATCTCCCGAGGGTTAACAGAAACGCGATCAACGCCGAAATTCCCGTGATCATCGCAATGTGAAGATGACCGAGCCCCGGAATCCAATCCTCCGGGCGGCCGCAGTACACGACAAAGAAGGCAAGTACCCAGAAAAAAGCCCCAGAGAAAAGTTCCGTTTGGCGGCCCACTTCACGCGAAGCTATTGCTGTTACCGTGTTCATAGGAATTAACCGTATTCCATGGAGCAACCCATCGCGGAATCTTGTGCTGTGTTCTTGAAAGCCGACCTTACTGTGGTTCGGAACCGAGTCCTCAAATGGAAGCCTGTTGCGTCGTTCCTGCCGCTCAGCCCTACAATTGACGATGACGAAACCCACCAACTTGCAACGAGTCCACTGCCATCGTGAAAGGCTTCTCGGAAAGCGTGTCGACAACTGTTTCCTGAAGAGCGACCGTGTGGTCCAGCGGGATGGTTTTCGTGCCCCCGTTCAGCCGCCACGGCTGGATGCGACTTGGCATCAGCCTGACCGATTCTGTCTTAACAAAGAACCGACTTCAATATTCAGGGGGTAACTTATGCATATGCGGTTACTACTCAACGTGGTGTAATCGAGGAGTAATTTAGCGGAACTTCCCTCTTGGTCTAACGTTAGACTATCCATATTTCCAGCCTAAACCGAGCGCAACGCTGACTTTGCAATTGCTCTGGTCGGGTCAGAATCCAAAAAATGATTGGAGGCAGTTCAAGAAATTTGTGAAATGACACGGAGAGGAACGAAGCGGAGTTCATAGAACGCAGCTTTGTCCCTCCGCTGGATTCTTCATTGTCCCCCTCTCGACCAAGGCTCGCCTCATCGAATCACGCGATAGAACTTTAGTTCCACCAACCAAACTATGCGATCTTGCAGACTATGATTCTTACTTCAATCAAGGCGTTTTTGTTGGAGTTGGATGAACCATACAAAACAATGGTGGTAACCATTGCCTGCCTCGGACTACGAGTCTGCGAGCTTATGGGGCTGCAGTGGGGCGACATCGATTTTGAAAACCTCCGCTGTAAAAGTCCAACGCAGCTTCGTGGAGGGCCACATCTACGGGACTAAGAACGAGGCATCCACAGCCCACCTGCCTTTAGACCCTGATTTAGCCGATCTGCTTCTCAACCACAAAAGGCAGTCGTCTTTTTCGGGCAATTCGGACTTTATTTTCGCTGGCGATTCTGGCGAACCGCGGTGGCCTGATGTCCTGCTCACTGATCACATCAAGCCTGCCGCGCGTAAAGTCGGAATCGGGAATATTGGCTGGCACACTTTCCGGCACACGTACTCGACGCTTCTTCACACGCTCGGGACAACGCCGACCGTGCAGAAGGAGTTGCTGCGCCACGCCGACATTCAAACAACAATGAACATTTACACTCAAGCGGTCACGCCAGCCAAGAGAGAAGCGGCTTCCAAGGTCGTGGACCTCTTGTGGCGCCGCTAACTTGTACCAACTTGTACTTTTCTGAACTATGCCGACGGAGCTTAAGTCCTTTAGGATGAATGGTACGCCTGGAGGGATTCGAACCCCCGACCTGTTGCTCCGGAGGCAACCGCTCTATCCATCTGAGCTACAGGCGCATCCTGAAACGAGTCTACTCCGGTGCGGCTCAGCGGGTCAAGAACGTGGCACTCTTTGCGGGGATACAAGGCAGCATGACCGGTGTTATTGCAGGGCACACAACGGATCACGCGTCAGAGAACCGGCTCATCCCAGTTTTCGAGCGCGGACTTGATGCGCGACATAAAGTGGTCAGCTATGGCACCATCAAGGATGCGATGGTCAAACGAGAGCGTGAGATAAACCATGTTGCGGATAGCGATGGCGTCATCGCGGACCACAGGACGCTTTTCAATTTTCCCAACGGCTAGGATCGCGACCTGCGGCTGGCTGATCACTGGCGTGCCGATCAAGCTGCCCGTAATGCCGTGATTGCTGAGGGTAAAGGTGCCCTCTTGAACGTCTTCAACGCTCAGGCGTTTGGTGCGGGCTCGCCCGGCAAGGTCCTGAACGGCCCGGGCGATGCCAAGGAAGCTCTTCTCATCAGCACGCTTGATGACCGGCACAATCAACCCTGTTTCGAGCGCCACCGCGACGCCAATATTCACATCGCGCTTGTAAATGATATTCCCGCCTTCAATCGAAGAATTAACGATGGGAAACTGCTTTAGCGCCTCGACGGCGGCGCGAATCAGGAATGGAGTGTAGGTCAGTTTGATGCCGTTCCGCCGCTCGAACTCAGCGGCGTCCGTCGCTATTGTTCCGGCCACCTTGGTCATCTCAACTTCAAAGACACAGGCAACGTGGGGCGCCGTATGCTTGCTCATTACCATGTGCTCGGCAATCTGGCGGCGCATAGGCGTCATGGGTACAACTTTGGTGGCGCCCGTGAATTCGATTGCTTGCTGGGCTGAAACGCCGTGTTGGGCAACGGGGAAAGCAGTCGCGGCAGGGGGAGCCACAGATGGAGATTCCCCGGCGGATGAGGAAGGAACCGCAACGCGGGCCTTGGATTCAGGCTGAGCGGCTGCTCCGCCCGCGGGCCGCGCCAAGTAGTCAAGAATATCCTTTTTGGTGATTCGACCGCCAAGCCCCGTGCCCTCGATTCGCCCTAAATCGATTTCGTGCTCTTGCGCCATTTTGCGAACCAATGGAGACGAGCGGACTTTCTGCGCTTCCTGCGGCTGCCGGACCGGCTCGTTTGCTGATGTGGATCCGGCGGCTTCAATCAGCGCAGTAGGCTCAGCGGAAGCTGTCGCATTCAGAGCGGCGGCTGCCAAGTGGGAATCGGTCGCCCCTTCGCTCTCGATCTCCGCGATAACCGTATTCACCTCTACCGTTTCGTTTTCCTTCACCAGGATTTTGCGCAGGATGCCGGCGGTGGGTGAAGGAATCTCCGCGTCAACTTTGTCCGTTGAAATTTCAAGAAGCGGCTCGTCGCGCTCAACCCGGTCGCCAAGCTTCTTGATCCAGCGAACCACGGTTCCCTCAGCAACACTTTCACCCATCTGAGGCATAATCACATTAAACGGCATGGAAAACCTCGGAATTGAGTCATTTATAGTCGCATCCGCTTGCGCGCAAGCACGACGGCGCCCAGCGCACCCGCATCATCGCCCAGCGTCCCCGGCATTACTTTAGTGCGTTTTGCAGCCTCAGCGTGCAGGAAATGCTCATAGGCGGTGGCGCGTATAGGACCTACGAAATCCTCCCCCAATCGGGCCGCGATGCCACCACCAATGATCACGCGCTGCGGGTCCAGCGCGTTCACAATGTTCCCTACCAGAATACCCAGGTAAAGCTCCGCGCGCTTCATCACCTGCTTCACCACAGGATCGTTCTTAGCCAGAGCAGCTTGAAGCACGCTGCTGGTGATCCGGTCCTTCTGACGCTCCTTCATAATCTCAGGAACCGCGCTCTTAGCTCCGGCTTTGATCGCTTCAAGCACGTCACGCTCAATGGCGGTGCGGCTGGCCAGCGCCTCCGCGCACCCGCGGCGGCCGCAACTACACACAGGGCCATCGACCATCAGCACGGTGTGGCCCACCTCGCCCGCCCAGCCGTTTGTCCCTTCAAAAAGCTTGCCTCCTATAATTATTCCGCCGCCGATCCCCGTGCCCACAAAGACGCCCACGAGATTATCCACCCGCTCGCCCGCGCCCAAGGCATGTTCCCCCATCACACCAACATTAACGTCATTATCCACCATCACGGGCGTCCCGAGCAGCAGGCGAAGTTCAGAAGCCAAAGGCACGTTTTTCCAGTGAAGATTGGGCGCTTCGGTCACCACACCCCTGCAGACATCAATGGCGCCCGGCGCACCAATGCTAACCGCGACCACCCCTTTCATTCTCAGTCCGGCGTCTTTGGCAGCCTCTTCAACCAGTTTGGCAATTTCCTTGATAAGCACCTTCGGCTTCTGGCCAACTTCGGTTTTCTTCTTGCCCGTGGCCAGAATCTTGTTCCTTCCGTCCACAGCAAGCGCCTTGATGCTCGTGCCGCCGAGATCAATCCCGACGATAATCTCCTTCTTGTTGGGCATCGCGCTCCCTTTCGGACTAACCGGCCGCTGGAAAGCTATAGCAGCGGCCAGAGGCTACTACAACGCTATGAGATCGAACTCTTCGGACGGGCAAATTCTATCGCACTTAACAGCTTTAGTGAAAAGCCTTTTCATCGGGCTCTGGAAAACCCATTACAGCCCTTGTAAAAACGGGTTGCGCTCACGCTCTTCGCCAATCCGCGTGGCCGGGCCGTGGCCCGGAAAAACAAGCGTTTCATCGGGAAGAGAAAACAACTGACTTTTGATCGAGCGCAACAGGCGCGCCATATCGCCTCCCCAGAGATCCGTCCTGCCAATGCTCTCTTTGAACAATGTATCGCCGCTGAAAACCCGCTTTTCTTCGCCCGGAAGATAGAGCGAAAGGCTGCCGGGCGAATGCCCTGGCGTGCAAAGGACGCTCAGTGCCAAATTACCCGCGCGCACCACGTCACCTTCTTTCAGAAACTGGTCTATAGCCACCATGCCAGGCGTCTCCACGCCGAGCCAGGCCGCCTGAACCGCCAGGTTCTGATAGAGCGGCAGGTCTTCCTGGTGCATATAAACAGGAGCACCGGTAACGTCGTGGAGTTTCTCGATGCCCCCCACGTGATCAATGTGGGCATGGGTCACGGCAATCGCCTTCACCTTCAGCCCATGCCGGTCCAGAATTTCCTCGATGCGCTTAACTTCGTCACCCGGATCGATCACTAGCGCCTCGCGCGTGGTTTCATCTCCTAGGATGGAACAATTACACGCTAATGCGCCTACCGGAAGGATTTCGTGGATCATTCAGACCCTCGCTCATCGCGCTCAAGAACTACGGCAAAGAAGCCGTCCATCTGTTGTTGCGCGCCTGGCCGGGTGCGAAACGCGCCGTCGTCCCCAAACAGTCCCGCAAACGCCGGGAACTCCGCTCGTAATTCTTCCGCCGTCAACTTCCGGTACCCGGGGAAAGCATCAAGGGCCTTTGCAACCACCGCCTCATTTTCCTCGGGTTCGAGCGAGCATGTCGAGTAGACCAGCCGCCCGCCTGCCCGCACTGAGGTCAAGCCTTGTCGCAGAATCCGTGCCTGCCGCTCAGCAAGGCGCGGAATGTCTTCCGGGGCAAGTCGCCACTTGATTTCAGGATTCCGCGCCAGCGTTCCCGTTCCGGAACACGGCGCATCCACCAGGACCCGGTCAAATCGGGCGGACAGCGGAAGAGGCTGCTCAGCATCTAGCACTATCTTGAACAACCCGACACCATTGGGCCACGCCGTCTGCGTGAGCTTGCTAAGGGTTCTCATGCGGAGCAAGCTGCGATCGCAGACCACCATTATCCCCTGGCGCATATCTTCGGCAATTAAACTGGACTTCATGCCAGGGGCTCCGCACAGATCAAGCACCGAGTGTCCCGGCTGCGCGTTCAGCAACTCAGCCACAAGCTGCGATGCTTCGTCCTGGATGACAACTCGCCGTTCACGCCAGGCGGCGCTGGCGAAAACGTTTCCAGATTCCACCCACAGAGCTCGCCGCCCATACGCGCCCGCCTCCGTTCGCACTTGATCCTGTTCCAGATCTCGCTGCAATGCTTGCTTGACTTCTGAACCGGCTGTTGGACCTGTGAGGCGAAGGCACGTGCGGGGCACGCGTTGGTTTGCCAGCGCAATTGAGTCCGCCTGATCTCCTCCAAAGTTGCGTTGCCAACGCTCGTACATCCAAGAAGGTGTCGAGCGCCGCGCAGCATCGAGGTACTCCCGGCTGCCTATTTCCAGGCGTGATTCCTTGCACTTGCGCAGAACCGCATTTACCAAGCCCCCCGCGGACCGTTTACGCGCCGCTTTCACCATCTCAACGGACTCATTCACCGCAGCGCGCTTGGGAATGCCTCCGAGATGGCGGATCTGAAAAACGCCCATGCGCAGAATCTCAATTACTTCGGCGTCAAAGTAGTCGAGATTCTTACCTGAAAGTGACGCGATCTCGTGGTCGAGATCGCCCCGCCAGCGCAAAACCCCCATGACGAGTTCGGTAGCAAGCCTCCGGTCGGCGTCCTTCAGAGTGGAAACGCGCGAACTCTGAAGCAGATCGACCGCATACTTGTTTCCCGTTTCAACTTGTTGAAGTATCCGGTAAGCCTCCGCGCGGGCGGGAGAGACGGGCATAGTTGTAGGGGCGGCCTCTGAACGCCGATCTTTAAATTGTAAAGGCCGGGCTTCCTAAGCAGCAAGAACCAGCCGATTCCGAACCGACAGGTCTAGCACTTGAGCAAGCGGGCGGCATCCTTGGCGAAGTAGGTGAGTATGATGTCCGCACCCGCGCGTTTGATTGAGATTAAGCTCTCCATCATGATGCGGTCGCGGTCTATCCAGCCCATCTGCGCGGCAGCGGTAATCTGAGAAAACTCACCACTGACTTGATAAGCCGCTAAAGGCACGTCGAATTCCCGGCGGGCCAGCGCAATGACGTCCAAACACGGCATGGCCGGCTTGACCATGATGATGTCTGCGCCTTCTTCGATATCCAGCGCGATCTCGCGCAGGGCCTCGCGTTGATTGGCCGGGTCCATTTGATACGACTTGCGATCCCCGAACTTTGGGGTAGAGTCCGCCGCTTCCCGGAAAGGTCCATAATATGCGGAAGCGTATTTCGCCGAGTACGCCAGGATGGAAACGTGCTGGAACCCTTTCTCATCCAAAGCCATGCGAATGCGACCCACGCGGCCGTCCATCATGTCGGAGGGCGCCACCATGTCCGCTCCAGCCTCGGCCTGCGTAACAGCCGTCCGCGCCAGTAATTCAAGAGTGGAATCATTATCCACCTCGCCGTTCTTCAGAAGACCGCAATGGCCGTGGTCCGTGTACTCATCAAGACAAACATCGGTGATGACCAGCAAATCCGGCACAGCCTGTTTCACCACCCTCAACGCCTGCTGCACAACTCCTTTGGCATCATACGCGCCGGAGCCCTCTGGGTCTTTGCTTTCGGGGATGCCGAACAAAATAATGCTGGGAATCCCGGACCCGGCAACTGCCTTGCACTCCTCGATGAGTAGGTCAGCGGACCACCGGAAATTCCCCGGCATGGAGCGGATTTCTTCCTTAACACCCGAACCTGGGCAGACAAACAGGGGGTAAATCAAACTGCTTGCCGAAAGCGTTGTTTCGCGCACAAGGCGGCGCAAGGCTTTTGTGCGGCGCAAGCGGCGTGGGCGATGAGTGGGATAGGCCATATTCTATCCATGTGCCATTACTCGGTAAGGTCTGATTCTGTAGCGGCGCGCGTCAAGGCATCTGCCTGAGTTGCCTTTCCAGGAACTGGCCCGGCTTCAAACTGCCGAAGGTGCCAATATTGCCCAGCGTGATAGAAACACCAAACAAATTCTCATTGCGGATGGCGCCAAGGTCAAAACGCTCATACTGGGCGTTAAGAGTAAAACAACCAAAATTGTAACTTGCCTGGCCGATAAAGTCCTCCACGATCCCTTGCGACAGATTGTAGTCAACACGGAAAGCCTCGGTCAATCCCTTATGGCTCGAATCGCCATGACTCGCCATAAAATCGAGCAAGTCAAACGTAGGCAGACTGGTAAGCGGAACGTTGGGAGCGATCGGCGCTGGGATCAGCAAGGCGTGGTTTACAAAGAAATCAGTAAAAGCCACGTCAAAGGTGTGGCTTTGAAAGCGTGATGTGATTCCAGCATTCAGAAGCCCCCCGCCCTGCGGATCAATATCGGCGCGGAGTTCCGAGTCAAACCCCTGAACCGGCGAAAATCTCAGGTCCGAATCGAGAGGTGAAAGCCGCCGCCCCTCGGGGAATGCAAAGCCTGTCAAGGAGAGCGTGGGATCAATCGCCACCTCGCTCCCGGGCGCAACAACTCCTCCGAAGGTAGGGTCAAAAAAATACTTTTGGGTCAACGTCCACGACAAGAGGTCGCGCGCCTGCCCATTTTGACTATCTTTGCCGTCTTGACCACTCGCGCCATTCTTTCGCTCCAAGATGGAATTGGTGAGGGAAAACTGCAGTTCATTGTCGTCCGTCATAATGTCCGTCGTATCGAAGCGGATAATGTCAAAGATGTTTTGTGAATCGGTGGGCTTTACCAGGTGGTATTGAATATCCGGCTCGATCACGTGCTTAAACCGCCGCCCCCAAAACGAATGCGAGAAAGTCTTTTCCAGCGTCGGCGGCCGCAAGTCAACTGAAAACTCGCCGAGGAAGCGGTTAACCGGGGTTTGATCCGGCAGCAAACTCGTTGTGTAATAAGTCTCGCGCAGACTCGCCGTGGGCGTCAGATGGAAGCCCCAAAAGGGCCTGGAGCGCCATGTGAGATGCGGGAAAAGGTCTAGACGGCCGGTCAATGTCGGTATTGAAAAGCCCGGTTCAGAGCGGCCTACCCCATCGAGCGATGAATCGAATCCATAAAAAAAAGGGGACCGCCCGATCTCCTTGTCCACACCCGAAAAAGAAATGCTGGGAACCTGCCGAATGATAATCGACTGCTCATTCACGGGCGCCGCCGACAGAAAGTCCTGATAGCGGGAAGCATAGAAATTGATGCTATCCGCGCCAAAGCTCTTGGTGGCGAAACCCGTTTGTTCGGCTTCCGAAAAAACCGCCGTATTGAAGTTGGTTGACCAGGTGCTGCGGAAAGCGAGCGAGTTCACGTAATCAACGTTGACTACGCCTCGATAGCCATCGCCCAAGTCATCCGAATCTCCGGTTATAGTGAAGCTCCCGCCTGGGGCGCGGTTGTTCGGGTTGCTGTCGCGGTCATCGATGGCAAAAAAGTTCGCGGTGATCTGGCTGGTTGCGCTCGGGCGGGCGCGGAAACGGCCCGATATTCCAACCCCGCGCTTGCTGAAATACTGAACTCCGGTCAGCAGATCCGAGCTCGGGTTAATGGCCCAGAAGAAACCGTCGCCCAGAACAAATCCCTTTTGGTTGCTTTCGAAGACTTGCGGCAGCAGCATTCCCGTCTGGCGCGGCTGGCGCGACGCGGAAACGGCCATATAAGGGAAGTAAAAA
>DASZAA010000026.1:0-6482 GCA_035945615.1 Terriglobia bacterium | reverse complement strand
TAGAGGTCGCGCCGGAAACGCCCCGATTGCATCGCCTCTTCCATGTTCCGGCAACTGGTGGAGATGACACACGCCGCCAATTGGAATGTCTCGGAACCCTCATCCTGGCGCGAAAACGATTCAAGCAACCGCGACTGGCAGGTTGGGCTGAGGTCCGCAATCTCATCTAGAAAAACCGTGCCCTGCCTCAGCGATTCGCCATCCGCCTCGCCCAAAGACACCAGATGGTCGAAGTCTTCCGGTTTGAGACTCGCGCACCGCAGCCGCATAAAGCGCGCGTCCCGCCGGTGTGAACGCTCGTGAATCGCCAGCGCCGCAATTTCCTTTCCCGTCCCCGTCTCACCGGCAATAAGAACAGGGATATCCGTCAAAGCAAGGTTTTCGATGGTCGACTCGACCCCTTGCATCGTCGGGCTTACAAACGGGCCGAACGGGCTGCCCGTGGGACCGCGCGAATCAACATGATTCTCTTCGTCATTTTGCCGGTGAAGCTTGATAAACATCCTGTTTTCTTGATCCCCCTCTTGGTCTCGCGCCCGTTGCGCGGAAATGCCAGAGGAGCGATTTAGAGCACGCAGAAGTCCAATCAGATCTCTATGCGGCTCAATGCGGCATCAAGAAAACATCTTCCATGGCTACAACCACATACAGCCTATTTTACTCTATCGTGCCGAAGTTGTGGATAAATTTACGCTGACCACTTTCCACAAATGGGTAATTTTTTTCCTTTTGCATGGTCTTAACTCCAGCATTTTGGCCTGAGTTTTGGATAGAGATCATTGACTTCGCGGGTTTCCAGATAAAGCGGACGGAAAATTAAGATTCGGAAACCTGGCATGGGGGTCTCCCCGAGGTTCTCGTAACTCCTGTGGGGTTAACAAGAGGGATTCACAGTAAGTCGCTGATAAAAATTGGGTTAGAATTATAAGTAGGGTAAAATCTTTGGAGTTCCATACGCTTTGAGTACGCTTCCAAGTCCAAATTTAACTGGTCGTTACTGATGTGGCCCAATAAATATGATTATAGTGGCGATAAGGTAATTAAAGGAGAGTGGTTCACTGAAAATTCCTCTTTATCCTGATCACGGCGCGAGGAATCAGTAAGACCACACTCCTCATGGAATCAGAATTGCTCATGACCTGGGGTGCTTGTGGCGAAGCATTTCCCGCATAGCGGATGTAAAATATAACGGTCCTCAATGAGCGACATGGAACAATCGACGCTGGTTGACAGCCCCAGTCCAAGCGTGTCAACCCTGCCCCTCTGGATTTGGCCCGGCTTGGCGCTTGCGCTTCTGCTGGTTTACCTCTATCTCGGCATCCTACACCACTTGGTGGACCAATGGTGGACGGATCCCAACTATTCGCACGGATTCCTTGTTCCGCTGTTTTCCGCGTTTATCCTCTGGAAAGACCGCGAGAGATTGCGCAGGATTGAAGCACAGCCTTCCAACTCTGGCCTCTTGATCGTTATTTTCGGATTGGGGGTGCTCGTTCTCGGGGTGCTGGGCGCGGAATTATTCTTGTCCCGGACCTCGCTTTTGTTCATACTTGCCGGGTTTGTGGTTTACTTTCAGGGATGGAAGTATTTCAGGGCGGTCCTTTTCCCGTGGCTTTTCCTATTCCTCATGGTCCCTCCGCCGACCCTGATCATGAACATGGTCACGCTTCCGTTGCAGTTTCTGGCTTCCGATCTGGCCACATGGTTTCTCCAGATGTTTGGCGTGCCCGTGCTTCAAAATGGCAATGTGCTTCAGTTGCCCAATATGTCGCTGGAGGTGGTCGAGGCCTGCAGCGGCATCCGGTCGCTCATCTCGCTGGTGACGCTGGCCATCATCTACGGGTACCTTCTTGAAGAGAGCTACATGCTTCGAGTTGTGCTGGCGGCCGCGGCCATACCGATCGCGGTCCTCGCTAACGGGCTGCGTATTATGGGCACGGGCATTACCGGCCTTTACTGGGACCCTGACAAGGCTCAGGGATTTTTCCATGAGTTTTCCGGTTGGGTGATTTTTATCCTTTCATTGATCTCGCTCTTTATTCTTCACCGGCTACTGCTCTGGTTGTTTAAGTTATTTCATAGGGGGAAAGCGGCATGACTGCACATCGGAGATCGTGGTTCCGGGGACTGTGGCCCGTCCTCATTTTGTTTGTGGGCGCGCTGTTCCTGCGCTCGCGCTCGCACGCGGAGGTATTGCCGTCGCACCAAAATCTGGCTTCTTTCCCCGCGCAAATCGGCCTATGGACCGGGACCAACGTAGTCATCCCGGCTGAGAACCTGGCAGTGCTTGGTCCGGGACACTTCATGGAAAGGCTTTATCAGGATCCGGGAAAGGCGCCGATTGATCTCTTCATCGCCTTTTTCCCAAGCCAGAGCACTGGAGATACCATTCACTCGCCTAAACACTGCCTTCCGGGCGCCGGATGGACCCCGGTCGAATCAAAAATCATCCAGGTTCCGTGGGGCCGTGGGCAGGTTCTCACCGCGAACTATTACGTTCTGGAACTGGGATTAAGCAAAGAAGTGGTGATTTACTGGTTTCAGTCGCACGGGCGAAGCGTAGCCAGCGAATATTGGGCGAAGTTCTATCTGGTTGAAGACGCTCTACGGATGAACCGCACCGATGGGGCATTAGTCCGGGTGATTACCCCAGTGGGAGATAATGAGGCGTTGAGCAGCGGAGAGCAGAGGGCGCTGAATTTCACCAAAAAAGTTTTACCCATGCTCGGCAGTTACATACCTAATTAAGTTGCGCTTCGTGATAACTGCGTTCGAGGTTCTGTAGCGGCGGCCTCTGGCCGCCGGTTTTTAAACAATAAAGACCAGCGGCCAGAGGCCGCTGCTACAACCGCACGCAAGGAGAAGGTATCTATGAGTCAATCATATCGGTTCAGGTTGTGCGTCATCCTTTTGATCTTGACCGGATTCCTCGGTGGTTGCAGCCGGGACCCCAACGTCCGCAAACAAAAGTTTTACAACAGCGGGGTGCGGTTCTTTAATAAGGGCGAATATAACGATGCGGTGATTCAGTTTTCCAACGCGGTCAAGATCGACCCGAAGTATGAACAGGCGTATTACCAGCTTGCCCGCAGTTTCCTTAAACTGGGTCCGAGCCATTTCCGGGACGCTTATCAGGAATTGATGCGCGCCACTGAGCTGCAACCCGGCGACCTGAAGGCGCAGACAGACTTGGGAAACCTTCTGCTCGCGGCGCGGCAGTTTAAGCAAGCCCAAGACCGCGCCAAAATTGTCCTGCAAAAGGACCCCAAAAACGTTGACGCGCTGATTCTGATGGCCAATGCCAACGCCGGGCTCTCCAACCTCAGCGAATCGCTTGCCGAAATGCAAAACGCCATTCAACTGCAACCCGGCCGCACCGAATCCTATCTCAATATGGGCGTTCTCCAGCTCAGCGCGCAAAAGGTGAACGACGCTGAGGAGAGCTTCAAAAAGGCTATTGAAGTCGATCCGAAATCGATGCAGGCGGTCATGGCCCTGGGAAACTTTTATGTTTCACAGCGCCGCTTTCCCGACGCTGAACAGACATTTCAGAAGGCAATCAGCCTCGCGCCCACCAATCCTTTGCCGCGCGCGGCGTTGGCGCAGGTTTACATGCTGGAGGGAAAACTCAGCCAGGCGGAGCAGACCCTCGTCGACGCCAAGAAGTCGATCCCGGATAACCCCGTCGCTTATAACATGCTGGCTCGTTTTTATTTTGAAACCCATCAGTACCAAAAAGCCTTATCCGAATACGCTTCCCTGGTGAAGGATCATCCTAAGGATGTGAACGCCCAGAAAGCATACGCTCAGCTTTTGATCTTGAATCACCAATATGACGATGCGGCAAAGCTTGACGACGCCGTGCTGAAAAAGAACGCGCAAGACTCCGGCGGATTGATCTTGCGGGCGGAAATCGAAGAAGGGCAAAACAAGCCGGACGACGCGATCAACACGCTGCAACCCTTATTGAAAGCAGAACCCGATAATTACTCCGCTCATTATTATCTTGGGCTGGCGTTTAACATGACCAACCAGCCCGACCGCGCGGAGAGCGAGTGGCGCGAGGCTGTGCGGCTGAACCCCCGCATGATCGAGGCGCAGCGCGCCCTGGCGGGCGTGGCGCTGCGCAAGCATGATAACGATCTGCTCAAGCAGACCTCAGCGCAACTGGTTAAGCTAATGCCGAACTCGGCGCAGGGCTACATCCTTCAGGCTCAGAGCGAGATGAATGACAAAGACCTGGCCGCCGCAGAAGCGGACATCAACAAGGCTATTCAGGTAGCCCCGCAAAGCCCGGAAGGGTATACGAGCATGGCGGAATGGCGGTACAGCCAGAAAAGATACCCCGAAGCGCAAAAGCTTTTTGAAGAGGCGCTGGATAAAAGTCCCGGCTACCCGCAGGCGCTGCAGGGACTCGTGAACGTCGAGCTGGTTCAGAAAAAGCCCGACGCAGCCATTGACATCCTCAACACGCAAATTACCAAGGCGCCTAATAGCAGCCCATCGTATGTGATGCTCGCGAGCGTTTATTTAATCAAGCACGATTTGCCTCATGCAGAGGCCGCGTGCGCTCAGGCCGTCCGCCTGGATAAAAACAACACGGCGGCTATGCTGCTGCTCGGGCAGATCCAAACAACCATGGGCTCCGGAAGCGCCGCAATGGACACCTACAACCAGGCCATTGCTGCAAATCCCCGCGACATTCGCCCCTATTTTGCGCTTGCCGAGCTTGAAGATCAGCAAGGAGACTGGCAAAAAGCGCAGGGACTTTATCAAAAGGTGCTGCAAATCCAGCCGGACTACGCGCCCGCGCAAAACAATCTGGCCTACCTCATGATTGAGCACAATCAGAACCTGGATGTCGCGCTCTCGCTTGCCCAATCCGCGCTGCGCACCATGCCGGATAACCCCTCCGCGGCCGATACGCTGGGCAGCGCCTACTTTCATCGCGGCGACTTCAGCAGCGCTGAAAGTATGTTCAAGCAAGCGATTGAGAAAGACCCAAAAGACGCCGCCATGCACTACCATCTTGGTTTGACGTATGAAAAACTGGGAGAAAAAAGCCTTGCCAAGACGGAGCTTGACCAAGTCTTGTCGCTTGATCCGAAATTCAAGGATGCAGACAAGGTTCGTGCGGCGCTCGCGCAACTCAATCACGGCTAAAATACTTCTGGGGATCTGCTGAGTTTGCTCGATAACTGAGGTTAATATGGTGTAGCGGTGGCCTCTCTAATTTTGGATTTCCAATTTTAGAAAAGCGCAGAGTTTTAACAGCAAAACTCTGCGCTACAAAAAACTGGCGGCCATTTTTCACGCCCTATGGCTCAACCCTTCCTGAGCGTTATTATCCCCGCCTACAATGAAGCCCAGCGAATCCCAAAATCTTTTGATGCGCTCCGGCGCTACGCCAGGAGCAAGGATTTTTCCATCGAACTCATCATCGTCGACGACGGGTCTAAGGACGCCACGCTGGCGATTCTCGAAAATATGCGAGCAAGTTGGCCGGGACTCCGCATCCTGCGCCATGAAATAACCCGCGGCAAAGGCTCCAGCGTCCGCCGCGGCTTCCTCGACGCTCAGGGTGAGTACGTTCTATTTACGGACGCCGATCTTTCCACGCCGATTGAAGAGGCGGACCAACTCCTCAGCCTCATCGAGTCCGAACATGCGGACGCCGTCATTGGATCGCGCGCGCTGCGTCGGGACCTAATTGGAATCCATCAGCACTGGCTGCGCGAGTTTGGCGGACGGTGCTTTAATCTTCTGATGCGGCTCTTCACTGGCCTTAAAATTTACGACACGCAGTGTGGCTTCAAGCTCTTCCGCCGCGAAACAACACGGTTTGCCTTCGAGTTGCAGCGCGTAGAGGGCTTTGGATTCGACCCCGAGGTTCTTTTCCTCATCGAACGGTCTGGCGGCAAAATCCTTGAAGTGCCCGTGCGTTGGGATAACGACCCGGCCACTACCGTCCGGTTCGCAAGAGATTCCTCAAGAATGCTATTGGAATTGGCCCTGCTTCGGTGGCGCGTGTGGACCGGGAAATACGGCCCCGTCTCTGGCCGCAAAGCAATATAACAGCCCGTTCAAAATTAGGGCGATCCGGCTCTGGGGCATGACTGCAGCGCATCTTCTTTCAAGGGCTTGCCGATAAGATTAGAGGTGGCCGTGGTGTGGACCGTCAAGGATATCGACAGGTTCATACGGCCCCGGAGTGCTCGATGAGCTTTGCCCTTGACCTCTTCTACTCATTTCTCCCGAAGCGGTGTTGGAAAGACCAGTTTCCTTCAACAAACGCCGCGATGTTCTCAGGAATATTAGAATCGGGATTGTGCGCATGGTTGTTGTTTTATCGCTACGTTCACTTTCTCTCATTCCATGCGCAGCAACTCATCAGGCTTTCGCACGGCTCTATATCCCACACGAATGTGGGAACTCAACTATATTTCGGCTTGGTTCTTAGCGCGCAATACTTTCTTTTTGAA
>DASZAA010000025.1:0-9425 GCA_035945615.1 Terriglobia bacterium | reverse complement strand
CTTGAGTCCGGCCCGGCCAAGCGTTTCAAGAAGCTGACGGTGAATGAGTTCCAACCCTTCGTAGACTTTGGCGGGAGCTTTGGGATCGCGGTGCTTCAGGGCACGTTCGAATCCGTCGAGAGCGGGTAGAAGCGACCGCATGAGGTCAGCATTCGCGTGCTGTAGAAATTCTTCTTTCTCGCGCTGGGTCCTCTTGCGAAAATTCTCCAGCTCCGCCCGCGCGCGAAGAGCCAGGTCGTAAAACTCCTGTTTCTCCGCCAAAGCTTTCTGATAGGCCGCTGCGAGATCCTCTGGAAGTTTGGTTTCTTGGCTTTGTTTCGCTTCAGCGGAAGCGGCGATTTCGCCTTCCGGGGCTTGGACGTTCTTCACGGTTTCCTTTTCGTTGCTGGCATCCATTTTCTTCATCGACACCTTGACATCAACCCTCATTAAAAAAATAGCATCTTGCCGTGTGATGTCAATTGGCGCTGAGGAGGCGGCTGGTGACTTGGGCGACGTACTCTACCGTTTTAATAGCGCGATCGTACTCCATCCTTGTGGGACCAATAACACCGAGCGCGCCCACCGGGCGCCGGCGGTAATGGTAGGGAGCCACAATACACGTGCACTGAGCCATTTCTGAATTTGGATTTTCGCGGCCAATCAACACTTGCACGCCGCGGTGCGCCGCTTCAACACAGGCGCTCAAAATTTTCACCACCTTGGCCTTCTCTTCCAGGGTTGCGAGCAGCTCTTTCACTTTGCCAGCGTCCAGGAAATCCTGCTGATCCAGAATCCTTGCCGCGCCGCCGACGAAAAGCGGCCCGGGCTGCGTCTGCGCGAGCGCGCCCCACATGAAGAGCTTGGCAGCGTCGGAAAGAAGCTGGTCGGAAAGAGCCTTCATTTCCTCCACCCGCTTCACCATCTCAACGCGAATTGTACGCAGCGACCAGCCGCGGAATTCGTGGTTCAGGAAGTCTGCGGCACGGTCAAGCGCTTGCTGATCGATATCGTCTTCCAGGCGGAAAACTTTGTTCTCAATCAGGTCAGGCTTTGACACAATTACGGCAAGCACCCGCGCGTCCGGCAGCCGCACAAACTTGATATGCTCGAGAAGTTTCTCTTCGAGAGATGGGCCAAGAACGAGGCCAAGATTGTTCGACACCTCCGAGAGCAGAAGAGAAACCCTCTCCATGAATTCATCCATGGGTACCGCTTCCGCCGAGAGCGTTTCCTCAATATACTTTTCGATCGCCGCGCCCAGGCAGGTAGGCTTCGTAAGCCGGTCGACGTAGAAGCGATACGCTTTATCGGCGGGAATCCTGCCCGCGGACGTGTGCGGATGGGTTAGAAAGCCTGCAACCTCCAGCTCGGCCATGACGTTGCGGATGGTCGCCGGGCTGAGCGACGGATGAAAGTGTCCGGAAACCGCCTTTGAGCCAACAGGCTCGCCTGTTGACACGTACAACCGCACCAAAACGGCCAATATCTCCTGATGCCGCGCGCCGAGCTCATTTTCTTCCGTCATGAGGAAGCCAACCTGTCATCTTTCAAGCATTTAGATATATCTTAATTTTAGCGGCTCAGCGCCTTTCTGTCAAGGATTTACCCTTTTGCAAAACCTATTGCTTGCTTGTTCTTATCACGTACCTATTACCAGCGCACGTGGAGTGCCAAAAAACACTCGTGGAGGGCTGTGAACTGGCTGGGAAAGCACCGTCTATTGAATTTTTTTGCGGGTTTCAGCAAGAGCCCGGCGCGCCGGCTCATATTCTGGCGACATGCGCAAGGCAGCCTCAAAATGGTGCTGTGCTTGAGCATACATCTCTTTTGCCAGATATGCGCGGCCCAAGTTGTAATGGGGGTAGTGGTAGGCATCGTAGCGGCGTGATTGCAGCGCCCGCTCGAGCCAGGGCAGGGCTTCGTCGTACTTCCCACGCTCGATCAGATAGGCGCCAATGTCGTTATAGGGTGTTCCGAAGTCCGGATCCACTTGGATCGCCTTCCGGCATTCCGCAATGGCGGCGTCAATCTTGCCCTGGAAGTGGTAGGTCCCGGCTAGGAAAGTGTATGCTTCGGCTGTCGGATGCAGCTTGAGGGATCGCTTGTAAAGCTCAACCGCCATTTCGTATTCCCCTCCCATTTGATACTGATAGGCTTCCCGGAGGAGATCCCATGCCGATTGGTGATTTTCTATATCCATAAAGATAGCCGCCTTCGGCTTCTGACAGTTGTTAACACACTGGCGACAAGAGTGTCAACAATCATTCTGAACGTACACACGTTCAGGGCGGAATTGATAGTCATCAGAAATCAGACCGGCTCGTTATCTTCGTCTCTGGTATATAAGGGGCCCTAAACCAAGCGGGATACGCCTGGGACAGGCTGTGGAGGCACTCCTAATAATTGCAATAAGCGGCAAAGTGGGGAAAAAGGGAAATCATTTTCACACTTTAAGCAACAGAAGCACTCTAGTCAGCGAATTCCGTTTAAGGGGCGAGGCGAGATGGTGCATTGAGACGGTTTTTCAAAACAGGGTAGCGGCTATGGTTAAGGGCAAACGAAGATCCAAGTATGATTGTTAGCACTTCTCTATGACTTGTAATTAAAGAGGTTATTGGCAATGTTATAAGCCCTTAATTAGATAAAAGAATTTGTCGGCGCACATGGCTGAAACCGTAGCCGCCCAGCCCGACATTTGGCACTATGATTGCTCAGACACAGCCTGAAATTGATCTGAGCCAGCATCAAAGCGGGTTTTTTTGACAAAGCTGGCGGAGAGGGAAAATGTCACATCCTCATCGTCATCGTTATGATCAGAGAGGTCGCTCGAATCGCATACCAGGGACGCTTTGGGTTGGGTTTGCAGTGTTCATGGTTTTCGGCGTCGCGGCGGCGATTTTAATGATCGATCCCGCGTTGATTTCGCAAGGCTCAGCAGGCTCGGTGTGGCAGAGCGCCATCGCATTCGGGCATAAATCCATGGCGAAGGCGGATAGCGCAGCCGGTCACGACCGTGTCATTTACCCTTATTCTATTGTTGCCGGCGGCATCCACAATAAGGCTGAGTTCGAAGAGGCGATGAAGACAGACCCTGTGGCGGCGGCGCACTATGCAGATTTCAACGCTTCTAAGTTCCATTTGATCAAATTGCAAAAGCCCGAGTACGCCTATGTTTCGTTCCGGGTGGGAGATAACGTCTATTGGACTAGCCACAAGGTAGAGTTGCGCCAAGGCGAGACGCTGATTACGGATGGTAAGAACTTTGGCCGGACGCGCTGTGGCAACCGGGTTTGCGAAACACCGAGGCTGCCTACTTACGATCATGAACCGTCGGCGAAGGACTTGAACACGCCCTCTAGGGGCCGGGTGGAAACGGAAGCTTTCAGCGCGGTAGCGCCCCTGGCACCGAACGGAGGCGGCGTGATTCCTGGCCCCGGATCGCTTGTGCCGCCTCCTGACGGCGGCTCTTCAACTCCAGCGGGCGGCGTTGGAGGCGTGGGACCACTGATGTCTGCGCCTCCTGTTGGCTGCGCATCGAACACTACGGCTAATGCTCAAGGCAACTGCGTTACGTCACGGGTTGTCACCCCTCCGGTCGCCCCAACCCCGGAAGATAATACCTGGGTCCTTTTGCTTAGCGGGGGATTGGTTCTCGCCGGATACGGATGGGCGCGACGTCGCCGCACAACAGAAACGCGGCTATAACGAACGCCGTGCTGA
Organism: Terriglobia bacterium; assembly: GCA_035945615.1. Lineage (GTDB taxonomy): Bacteria > Acidobacteriota > Terriglobia > UBA7540 > UBA7540 > RH2-MAG17b. The sequence continues at coordinate 5,723 of DASZAA010000025.1, read as the reverse complement.
GCGAAGTGTCCGCTAGTAAGCTACTGAAAGTAATAATCTTACTGTGCTCGGTGTGGGGTTCCTGAGGCGTTGCTAAGAGCACAAGAGTTTACAACATCATCTTGCGAAGGAGGGGGCGCAAGGGCGGAAGCTGCGGAGGGGCACCCAATAGGGTTCTGATGTAGCTTCCGCCGTTTTTCTGGCAGTATTCAAGATGTAGAGGCGTTCTACCCCGCCACAATGTAGTGGATTAACCCAGCTATCTCTCCTTTTTTTTCTTCTTTTCCCCTTGTTGGCTCGCCATTATCCCCAAAACTTCTACATAGTGATCCTCATAAGATTGGTCATTTGGGTCGAGATGGGTGGCAATGCGGAATTCCTTTAGAGCATCCGCAAGATCCCCCTGCTTCTCAAGGGCATAGCCCAGTCCGCTGTGCGCATCGGCGCTCGATGGATTATGGCGAATCGCTTCCCGAAGCTCAACGCCCGCGTCGTCCCAATCCCTGATCATCAGAAAGGTCATTCCCAGTTCGTGATGAAGGCCAGGATTGCCAGGGTCGAGTTCTATGGCGTGGCGAAGCGTCTGAATAGCCTCCGGGAACTGACCATCGGAACGGGCGTCTACCGCGCTGGCGAGCAGCCTGCGAAGCTCCATATTGTTTTCCGCAGCGCCGAGAGACGAATCTACCGGGGCGTCGCTTGCTGGAAGCGATGGCTTGGGCTGAAGCGAGGTCGATGAGTCTGGGGCAGGCGAGACAAAGTAAGTTGTCTCAGGCTTTCCTGGGCAATCCACGTGGACGTAATGATCGGACGCGGGCACGCCGGAAAGGGTTAGAGTGTCTGCCGCGCCGGTTTTCCCGGCGGGGGTACCGTCAATATCCACACTGCACCCAGCCTTGTCTGTGTTGACAATCACCTGAGCAGTTTCGGATTTCTTGTGAGCGTGGCGAAAGACAGCAAATGCGCTTTGGCTCCCGCCCCCGAGAGCAAGCGCGAGAAGCATTACCGCTCCAGCGCTGCGGATACGTCTTCGCACGGCGGGTTTATCTTAGCACAGCGGCCGCCCGTTGCGCGTTCAGTGGGCAGGGCAATGAGTCTATGAGGTAACTGTGGTTAACGAATTGTAGCAGTCTCTGGCCGCCAGTTTTATTTAAAGACCGGTGGTTGAAGGCCTGTAGGGGGCCGCCGCTACAACTGCATTACTCTGTATCTCCAACGTTCCGAAGCACCCTGTATGCTATAGTTTGACCAGACGAAAGACGCCTGACTTGGAGGTAAGGTTGGACTTCGAGTTTTCGGACGAACAAAGGGAAATACAACGGTCCGTCCGGGAGTTTGCGGAGCGTGAAATACGCCCTCACATCATGGAGTGGGACGAGGCCCAGCACTTTCCGCGCGAGCTTCTTCCCCAGCTTGCCCAATTAGGCTTGATGGGGGCCACGGTTCCCCGTGAATTTGGAGGATCGGAGCTTGGCTACGTCGAGTACGTGACAATTATTGAGGAGCTGGCGCGAGTAGATGGCTCGGTCGCCATCATCGTCGCCGCCCACAACTCGCTTTGTTCAGGACACATCGCCGAGGTTGGAACGGAGGCCCAGAAGCGTAAATTTCTGGCACCTCTGGCGCGCGGGGAAAAGTTAGGCTGTTGGAGCCTCACCGAGCCGCAAGCAGGCAGCGATGCCAGCGGAACGCGCACTACGGCGCAGTTTGACGGCAGCCATTGGGTGCTGAATGGCTCTAAAACTTTTACCTCGAACGGAAGCTACGCGGATATTGGCGTGGTGATGGCCGTCACTGATAAAACTGCGCACAAGCACGGCATATCGGCATTTATTGTTGAGCGCGGGATGCCGGGCTTCCGTGTGGGAAAGAAGGAGAATAAGATGGGCCTTCGCGCCAGTGACACCGCGGAGGTGATCTTTGAGGATTGCCGTGTTCCGCAGGAGAATTGCCTCGGCAAGCCCGGCGAGGGCTTTATCGATTGCCTTAAAATTCTCGATAAGGGCCGCATTTCGATTGCGGCGCTGGCGGTGGGCATGGCGCAAGGGGCGTTTGAGGCCAGCGTTCGATACTCCCGCGACCGGCAGCAGTTTGGAAAGCCTATTGTTGAGTTCGAAGCCATCCAATGGAAACTTGCGGATATGGCGGCGGGAATCGAGGGCGCGCGATTGTTGACGCTGCGTGCCGCGGCGCGCGCAGATCGCGGAATGCGGGTGACGCGGGAAAGCTCCATCGCAAAACTGGTCGCGGGTGAAACGGCGGTTAAGGTGGCTAACGAGGCCGTGCAGATTCACGGAGGGTATGGGTTTATCAAAGATTATCCGGTGGAAAAATTCTATCGTGACGTGAAGCTGTGCACCATTGGCGAGGGCACTAGTGAAATCCAGCGCCTGATTATCGCCCGCGAAGTTTTGAAAGACGCCGGCCACTAATTGTTTGTTGAGAAATGGCCCCCAATTAGGCTCTCGCCCGACCCATTACGCGGGCCATCCTTATGTTCGATCCCACGCGCGAGTTGGTTGAGAAAATACGGGCAGGCGACCGTCGCGCCATCGCCCGCGCCATCAGCGCAATCGAAAACGGAGAAGAAAGCAGCACCCAGCTCTTAAAGCAGCTTTTCCTCAGCAGCCGTAAGTCGCGGACGATTGGGATCACTGGCTCTCCGGGCGTCGGCAAAAGCACGCTGGTTGAAAAGCTGGCGGTGGCATACAGGCGGCGCGGGCAACGAATCGGCATTCTCGCGGTTGATCCTTCGAGTCCATTCAGCGGCGGCGCGATTCTAGGCGACCGCATCCGGATGCAAAGCCTGTTTGCTGACGAGGGTGTGTACATCCGCAGCATGGCGGCGCGGGGCTGCCTCGGCGGACTGGCGGCGGGCACGTGGGATGCCGTCACCGTGCTCGAGGCTGCGGGATCGGAAGTGGTGATGATCGAGACGGTCGGCGTTGGCCAGGACGAGGTAGAGATTGCCGGGTTGGCTGACCTTACGTTATTGCTTCTTGCACCGGGCATGGGCGATGACGTGCAAGCGTTCAAGGCCGGCGTGATGGAGATCGCTGATATTTTCGCCATTAACAAAGCTGACCGTGGCGAGGCCGCTCGTACGGAGCGTGAGATTGCGGCTCTTCTCGGCATGGGGACGCCGCGGGAAGGCTGGCGGCCGAAAATTGTGAAGACGATTGCAACCACAGGTGAAGGCGTAGACGAACTTTGCCGCCTGATTGATGAATTCTATGCTGGCTCGGAAAGCGCATCCTTTGTGCAGCGGCGTGAGCAGGAGCGATGGCGTTTGCGCATTTTGCAGATGACGCGGGAGCGGTTGTTTCGCCGTGTCGCCGCCACAGGCCATGCTGATGATTTCATCCGCGGCCGCGTCGAGCAGATTGCGCACAGGAAAGTTGACCCGCATTCGGTAGTTGAAGAGTTGCTGCGGGCAATGCCCGCCGGTTCATTGGGTCAATGACTCAATGGGCTTATGATTCAATCAAGCGATCATACAATCAATCAAACAATGAAAATCCATCACCTTGGCATCGCGGTTGAGTCGCTGGAGGAAGCAATTCCTCTGTTCGAGCGGATTTTGGGGTGCGCACCGATTGCGCGCGAGGCGGTGACGGAGCAGGGCGTCCGCGTGGCCGTTTTTGAGGTTGGCGAGAGCCGGATTGAATTGCTTGAGAGCGCAGCGCCGGATTCCCCCATCGCTCGATTCATTGCCAAGCGCGGGCCAGGCATTCATCACCTGTCTCTGACGGTGCCAGACCTTGACCAATCGCTCAAAGAAATGGAACAATCAAAAATTCATCTGGTTGACCGCGAGACGCGCGTGGGCGCGCAGAACGAGCGCGTTGCCTTTCTTCATCCGAAAAGCACTGCGGGCGTGCTGATTGAGTTGGTCGAAGAAAAGAAGTAGCCACGGTCAGTGTTTACTGTAGCGGCGGCCTCTGGCCGCCGGTCTTTAATTAAATAGTAAAAACCGGCGGCCAGAGGCCGCCGCTACAACAACTTTAGAGAGAGAGGGTTGAGCATAGGTGAAATTAGGGCATTTCAATATTTACGCTTTATCGGACGGCAGTTTTGGATTGGACGGCGGCCAGATGTTTGGCGTCGTGCCCAAGCCGCTATGGGAAAAAGAACTCCCGGCGGACGCGCGCAATCGCGTGAAACTGGAGCTTACTTGCCTGTTGATTCAAACAGGGCGGCATAATATTTGATCGAGACCGGCATCGGCGACAAGTTTGACGCCAAGCGGAATGACATCTACGCGGTTGACCATTCGGCGGCGTCGCTTCCCGATCAACTTAAAAAAGCGGGCCTCGGCCTGGAAGACATCGACGTGGTGATCAATACGCATCTTCACTTTGATCACTGCGGCTGGAACGCGCGCCGCGAGGGCAACGCGCTGGTCCCCGCGTTTCCCCGCGCCCGTTACTTCGTGCAGCGCGGCGAATGGGAGCACGCCTACCAGCCGACGGAGCGCGATCAGGGGAGTTTTGTGCAGGAGTTCTTCACGCCCGCGGAAAAACACACGGAATTCTTGGAGGGCGACGCCGAGATTCTGCCCGGCATCCGGCTCGAAGTTCTTCCTGGCCACACGCGCGACATGCAGGCCGTGCGCATCACGTCCGAAGGCGAACAAGCCTACTTCATTTCGGATCTCGTGCCTTCGACCGCGCATCTGGCGTATCCGTGGATGATGAGTTTTGATCTCTATCCGCTCGAAACGCTCGCCAATAAAAAGCGGGTGCTTCCGAAGCTTGCGGAGGAGGGGACGCTGGTAATTTTTCCACACGACAACTCCACGCCGTGGGCGCGTCTGGAGGAACACGAAGGCAGGATTTCCCCGGTTGTTGATCCGTCGGCTAGGAGATAAAGCCGCTTTCATGCGGGTTTGGCCAGCAGGATAGACCGAAATTTGGGAAATAACCGAGGTTAGCAAGGAACACCAACGCATGGCACAAGCAGAGATTGGGATCATCGGCGGCAGCGGGATTTACAACATGGCGGGCCTCCGCAAAATGCGAGAGGCGCGCGTGACAACGCCATTTGGCCGCCCTTCGGACGCTTATGTGACGGGCGAACTGGAAGGCCGCCGCGTGGCTTTTCTCGCGCGCCACGGACGCGGCCATTTGCTGCTTCCGTCGGAGATCAACTTCCGCGCCAATATCTACGGCTTCAAAAAACTGGGCGTCGAGCGCATTGTCGCTTTGAGCGCAGTCGGCTCGCTGCGCGAAGACTTCAAGCCCATGGACATGGTGATCCCCGATCAGTTCTTTGACCGCACGCGCGGGCGCATCTCCACTTTTTTCGGCAACGGCCTCGCCGCGCACATCAGTTTCGCGCATCCATTCTGCCCGACAGTGCAAGGAGAGTTGGAGAAATCCTGTGCCGCCACGGGCGTGAACTTCCATCGCGGCGGAACGTATGTTTGCATGGAAGGGCCGGCGTTTTCCACCTTAGCGGAGTCGAATGTCTACCGCTCCTGGGGTATGGACATTATCGGCATGACCAATCTGCAGGAAGCCAAGCTTGCACGCGAGGCGGAGATTTGCTATGCCACGCTGGCGATGGTGACTGATTACGACTGCTGGCATGAGTCGCATGAGGCGGTCACCGTAAACCAGATTTATGAGTACCTTCAGCGCAATGCTGAAAACGCGCAGCAGATTATCCGGCTGGTGGTGCAACAGCTCCCGCGCGACCGTTCGTGCAAGTGTGGTTCGGCGCTCGCACATGCGTTCATCACC
>DASZAA010000024.1:0-4135 GCA_035945615.1 Terriglobia bacterium | reverse complement strand
CGCGATCCTCAGTGAGAGCGAAGGTGAACGAGGGGGACTCAAACGCGCGCTCGGGCCCTTGAACCTGGTCACGCTGGGTATTGGCGCGATCATTGGCACCGGTATTTTCGTGCTTACTGGACCCGTGGCCGCAACGGACGCGGGCCCCGCCATCGTGCTTTCGTTTATCATCGCTGGCGTTGGATGCGCCTTCGCCGGGCTGTGTTACGCCGAATTTGCCGCGCTGATTCCCATCGCAGGCAGTTCTTATAGTTACGCCTACACGACGCTCGGCGAGATTGTGGCCTGGGTCATCGGCTGGGCGCTGGTGCTTGAGTATGCCTTCGGCGCCGCCACCGTGGCCGTCGGTTGGAGCGGCTATGTCAGCAGCTTCTTGCAGGACTTCGGCATTCATCTCCCGCCCAAGCTCTCATATGCTCCGGGAACAAAGATGGTGTTCTTTCACGGCCGCTGGGAAACCCTTGCTTCGGTGGGCATGAACCATGCGAATGCAAGCGTCACAGGTTTGCCGCAGGTGACGGCTCACGCGGACCTGTTGGCATTGCTTGGCATCCTGATCATGACGGCTATTTTGATTAAGGGCATTCAGGAATCGGCCAACGTCAATACGGCCATCGTTATCGTCAAAGTTTCAGTGCTGCTGGTTTTCATCGGCCTCGGCATCATATTCCTGGCAGGCCACTGGTCGATGGGCCTATCCAACTGGCATCCCTTCATTCCTCCTAACCAGGGCCACTTCGGTGACTTCGGCTGGAGCGGCGTCTTGCGCGGGGCGGGCATCATTTTCTTCGCCTACATCGGCTTTGACGCGGTCTCAACCGCCGCTCAGGAGGCAAAGAACCCGCAGCGCGATATGCCTATCGGAATTCTTGGCTCGCTTGTGATCTGCACCATTCTGTATATTCTGGTCGCGCTTGTTCTCACGGGCTTAGCATCCTATACCAGGCTAAATGTGGCTGATCCCATCGCGCTGGGGGTGGACGTCACCGGCGTGCGCTGGGGCAGCCTCTTGGTGAAGATTGGCGCCATCGGCGGCTTGAGCTCCACCATGCTGGTGATGTTGCTCGGCCAGAGCCGCGTCTTCTTTACCATGGCGCATGACGGCTTGCTGTGGGAGTGGGCGGGCAAGGTTCATCCCAAGCTGCGCACCCCGTATATCTCAACCGCCGTCATCGGCATCTGCGTGGCTCTGCTCGCGGCCCTGCTGCCCATCTCCACGCTCGACGAGCTGACCAGCATCGGCACGCTGTTTGCTTTCACCGTTGTCTGCGCGGGAGTATGGGTGCTGCGGCGGCAGCAACCCGCTCTGCACCGGCCGTTTAAGACGCCCTGGGTGCCCTTTGTGCCGATTATGGGCATCGTGCTTTCGCTCGGCATGATGTTCTCACTGCACCGCCTGACGTGGGAAGTCTTCCTGATCTGGCTGGTGATCGGACTAGGAATCTATTTTATCTACAGCCGCAAGCACAGCAAGGTGCAGCAACTGGTCGAATCGAGTGCGCCGAATCCCGTGCGGCCACTGTAAAATAATTAGCGGGTTTGTGCTGTAGCTGTGACTGCCGGCCACCGGATTTCATTGTTAAAACCGGCTGCGAGGATGCCGCCGTACCAGAATCGGACGCCGCTGACTTACGGCGTCATGTAGAGAATTCTTCTTCCCACCGCATTTCACAGACGATGTTCAAAGCGCTGGTTCAAGAATACCGAACACGTGGCTGGGCGCGGTTCACCGCATGGCTGATTATCCTCGGGATAGTCCTATGGGTCGCGGAGCATGGTTTCGGTTGGTCTTCGCAGACACTGTGGTTCTTTTTTGATCTCGCTGCCGTCGTCGTTGTCATATATTATCTCGCGCGCCTCATTGGCTTTATCCGCCGCCGGATGCTTTGGCGGCTCACCCGCCGCCTGATTGTCACCTATATTTTTATTGCTTTCGTCCCCATTATCCTGATTCTGCTTCTGGTCGGCATGGGCGCTTTCATCTTGAATGGCCAGTTCGCGGCTTACCTGGTCAGCCGCCGCATGCAGGAGCATGTGGACGAGCTCAAGCAGATCAACCGCGTGGTTGCGAACGAGGCCGCGCATATTCAATCAAATGATCCACGCAAGGTGTTTGACGCCCTGCGGGATTTCTACCAAAGCGATATCCGGCCCTACGCGGCGAATTATCCTGACCTTGAGATTACCTTGCGCGCCGCAGGACCGAAGCGCCCTGACGTTCGCTTGCCCCGCAGTCAAAGGGGTGACTCGGAATTCATTTTACAGTTAGGCGGCCAAGAGCGGGGCTTCCGGCTGAGCGGCGAGCCTATGAAGCGGCCTATTTCGGAGCCTCGTTGGCTCTCAGGCAAAGAGAAAGAATGGTCGGGCTTCGCCATTAACAGGGGGCAAATCACTTTAGCAGCGGTTGAGAGGGAAACTACTTCGGCCGGTCGGCTTACGCTGATCCTGTCGATGCCAGTCACGCCGGATTTATTGAACCTCGTGGGGCAGGGCATTGGCCCGGTGATAGTCATTCCTCTGGTGCCGCCTCCCAACCGCGACAGGGCCGGAAGAAGACCGTCGAATGGCCGGCCTTCGCCGCCCTTCCGACCGCCACAGCACGTGGAGGTATATGGCGAAAGCGCCTTGGCAGGCTATCGGGTCGAATCCTCAGCCGTCCCCCTTCCCGCGCCGAGATCATGGTTTGACTTTCGCGTGCGCGGCGCCTCCGCGCTGAATCCGGTCCTCTGGCACGCGCCCCAGCTGACTAATAGCCGGGACCCGGTACTGGTGGTGAGCTATTCCCGCATTTTCCCGCTGAATGCCCAACTTTTGAGTATTTTGGGCCGATTTTCCGAGTTTTGGGTGATCGCTTTTGTTGTGGTTGGGGTTGTGTTTCTCAGTATTGAGATCGTGGCGCTGGCCATCGGCGTTCTGCTGACGCGCTCGATTACCTCCACAGTCAACCGGCTGCAGGTGGCCACGGAGCGGGTGAAATCGGGTGACTTTTCGCACCGCATTGGGTTGCCCGCCCGCGATCAAGTCAGCGCGCTCGGTGCCGCCTTTGACACGATGACGGCTTCGATTCAGCGGCTCATGATCGAGTCCCGGGAAAGGGTACGCCTGGAAAACGAACTGAAAATCGCCCACGAAGTGCAGCAGCAGCTCTTCCCGCAAGCTAATCCGGATATTCGTGGAGCGCGGGTATTCGGTGAGTGCCGTGCGGCGCGCGGCGTCAGCGGCGACTTTTACGATTTTCTCAAGCTGGGCCGCGGGCGGGTGGGTTTGGTGCTGGGCGATGTGAGCGGCAAAGGCATCTATGCCGCGCTCCTCATGGCTGGTATTCAATCCGCCGTCCGCGCGCAGTTTTACGATGGGCACTTCCCCGAGCGATCTGGCGGCGCGCCGGCCACTTCTACCGCAACCGTCCTCGACCGGCTGAACCGGCAAATCTATGACAATACGCCGGACGCAAAGTACGCAACGTTCTTTTACGCCATCTATGAAGCGGAGACACGCAGGCTCTCTTACACCAACGCCGGCCACCCCGCCCCATTCCTCTTTCGCGGCAACCGATTGAAACGGCTCGACACGGGCGGCACCGTGCTCGGCCTTTTCCCGGCGGCGCTCTACCAGCAGGAAGAGTTGCAACTTGAGCCGGGGGATCTGCTCCTGGCGTTCACCGATGGGCTGATTGAGCCGGAAAATCCTTATGGTGAAGAATTCGGCGATCAGCGCCTGGCGGAGGTTGTCCGCGAGGCCAGCGACTTGCCGCCCGAACGCCTAGCGGAGACTGTCTATCGTGAGATTGGGAACTGGTCGGGCGGCGCGGAACCCAGCGACGATATGACTTTGCTCTACTTGAAGGCTACGCTCTGAGCCTGTGCTGTAGCAGTGGTGTCTCGCCGTCGGAGTGCTTGGAAAATCGAAACCGCGGTGGAATGTATTCGGTAATAAAACGCCGTACGACGGCGAGGAGGATGCCGCCACAGGCGAAGCCGCGAGCTCGTGCCTGTTACGGCTGCCCAAGCGGGCCGGCGTGTTCAAGGGCTGTATAATCCGCCGTCAGTTTGAAGGAAACCTGGCGGTCTTGCGCGTCAACCTCAAGGTTCTGAAAAGGATTGGGCTGGTTGGGATTAGAAGTGCGCCAGGCAAT
>DASZAA010000023.1:0-2372 GCA_035945615.1 Terriglobia bacterium | reverse complement strand
TCGGATGTGGTGGCGGAGGTCGAAAAGAAGGAATCGCTTGGGGTTGATTTCGCCTTTGAATGCGCGGGAGAGCAGGCAACGCTCGATCAAGCGGTGAACCTGCTCAAACCAGGGGGAACTTTGTTGATTGTGGGCATTCCCGAGCCGGAGCGGGTAAGTTTCAGGATTCACGATCTGCGACGCAAGGAAATCAGTGTGCGCAACGTGCGCCGCCAGAATGAATGCACGGCGGCTGCAATCAGTCTGATCGCAAGCGGGAGAGTCAACGTCGATCCATTGATTACCCATCGTTTTCCACTCCAGTCGGCGAAGGCGGCTTTTGACCTGGTGGCGAATTATGGCGATGGAGTTGTGAAAGCCATGATTAATGTCTCCGCGCAGGCATCACAGACCTTCCAATCTTGACTAGTTGTGCTCGAAGAGCCAACCGGATGAAGAAATTGGGTATTGCCTTTTTTTAAGCAATCTGATTGACATTGCCAGTTCATTGAGCGGAAAATAGAGACATTATGCTATCCATAGAGCCAGTGAATAGGTCCACTAGCAGCGCGAAAACACCGGGAGCATGCAAGATCGTCATGCAGGAGGACCAAAACCCGGTGATTCAATTCGTGGTCGAAGGCTTGCAAATCGGCCAGCAGGTGATTGTCATGGGCGGGCCAGGTTTCTTGCGCGAGCTCGCTCACGGCTTGGGCCAGTGCGGCATGAGGCCGGATGTGTCTCTCCGCAACGGCAGGCTCATTTTCCTCACCGCGCCGGGCTGCATTTCAACGCTAATGAAGCCGGATGACCCTCTGCAACGCGGTTCGTTGCGCACAAACGCGCCGCTACTGCGTTGGGTTTCCGATTGGACGTGGGCTTACGGTAATGCCTCCGAGCCCGCAAGGGCGGCGGACTATCAGCGGCGGGTGCACGACTTCACCCGTTCGCTGGGCGCTCTTTCGCTTTGCACTGCGTTTAATAGTCAGCTCGACCGCAACTCCATGCTGGCGTTGCTGGCGGATCACCGGCGCTGCTCAAGGATGCCCGACGGGGCGTTGCAAACCAAACCCCTCGTGCTCACGGCTGCCGCTGGGCGCTCAAGCTAACGCAGCGATTCAAGCGACGCTATAGGAACGCCGCGGCAATCTGGCCAAGCCGGATCTGATCGAAACTCTCAAGCACCCAGTCGGCGCTCTGAAGTTCGGCTGCAGAGCGGCTGTGGGTAATCGCAAGACACTTCATGCCCGCCGCATGAGCAGCGTCAACACCCGCTGGGGCATCCTCCAGGGCAAGGCACTCCGAAGCCCGCAAATTTCCCTTACTAAAAACTGCAAGCGTTTGCAGCCCGCGAAGCGCGGTTAAATAGGAGCACGGGTGCGGCTTCGAGTGCTCGCAATCGTCAGCCGTCGAGAGCGCAACGAAGGCGTCTCTCAGATTGAGCCGCGCCAGCAGGTGTTCGACTTCGCTGCGAAGGCTTCCGCTGGCGATGGCGAGCGGATAGCGCGCGGCGCACTGGCGCACAAACTCCGGCGCTCCCGGCACCGGGGGCAGGCCGTCTCGAATAGCTTCCCGGTAGGCTTCTTCCTTCCAGCGTGTCAGTTCGTCGCGGCGGCGGGTGTCTACGCTCTGCTGGTGGGTTTTGTAAAGATGCTCGACAATCCCACGGTCGTCTAGCGCAAGATAATCACGGTAATATTCCTCGGCGCTGAGATTCCATCCCTCTAGCTTTGCCATGCGCTGAGTGAGCGCCATGATCAGCGGCTCGCTGTCTACAATGACTCCATCGAAATCGAAAATGAGAGCGCGTAACAATGTCAATCACCTTTCGGGAAACTGGGTTCGCCCGGCGTGCGGACAGGCTGCGGAAGAACTTTATGATAGACTTGACGTGTAGAAGACGGCAAGCGGACCCGCTGTCTGAATCCTTGATCCCTTGCAGAAAATTAACACCTGGAAGAGGGTGGCCGAAGGCTGGGGTATTTCGAGGGCGGACGTTCAAGGGCTGATCACCAATGACCCATCAACTCAGTTTGCCGATTGCGCTTGTCGCGGGACTGGTCTCCTTTCTCTCGCCTTGCGTGCTTCCTCTTATACCCGGTTATATTTCCATGCTCTCCGGCGCCTCGATGGATGAGCTTAAGGCTGGAGGCGATGCAACACTCGGAGCGCGCGTCTTTCGCAATGCGATTGCATTTGTCATTGGCTTTTCGGTGGTTTTCGTATCGCTCGGCGCTTCGGCAACCGCTGTAGGGGCGTTTCTGCTGGCAAGGCGCACGGTGTTCAATGTAGTGGCGGGAATCGTGATCATCGTCTTCGGATTACATTTAACCGGGATTATCAAGATTCCTTTTCTCTACCGTGATGCGCGCCTGACTACCGGCAAACCCAAG
>DASZAA010000022.1:0-8492 GCA_035945615.1 Terriglobia bacterium | reverse complement strand
GAACTCCTGCAAGCCCGCCGTGACCACTTTGGCCAGGTGGCTGCGCTTGTTCTGCTCGGCAATGGCGATGGCTTCATCGATCTTGCCTTCTTTTAAAGCGCCGGCAACCGCGGGCGCGAACATCCGCGACTGCTTGCGGGCTGCTTGAAAAGCAATGTAACGGTCGATCATTACCGCGATCGCCCAAGCAAACATAATGAACAGCACGATGACAACCGCCCGCGCGGGCCAGCCCATCTGCCGCCACATGCCCAAGGGATCAAATCCAACTGCTGCGTTACTCTGCGCCTGGAGTAACCAAGCGCCTAAGGTAAGGAATTTTGCCCCAATCATAGTCTTATTTGCCTCCTAAAAAGGATCTTAAAGTTGTGGTTACTCCGACAAGGTAAAGTTAACGTCGATCTCGGTATCCACCACCACCGGAACGCCGTCCAGAAGATACGGTTCGTACCGCCACTGCCTCACAGCACTAAGAGCAGCCTGGATGAGTAAAGGATGCCCGCTGATTACTTTCAAGTCTTGGATGGTCCCGTCTTTGCTAATCACCGCGCTCAACCGCACTTCGCCTTGAACGCGCGCCATCTTGGCGAGCGGCGGATAGACGGGGGTCGGATTGTAGATGCCTCTTGCCGCTTCCACCTGGCCGCCCACACGGACCACGGCCGGAGCCTTGGGCTTTGGCGGAGGCGGAGGTGGCGGGGCGCTGCTCATCATCATGCCACCCGGAACGCCGCCCGCAACACCGCCCGGCACTCCACCCGGAACGCCGCCCACCACGCCGGTGTTTGACGGTTGTGGCTCGTCATGAACCTGCACAATCTTTTTGGGAATTACCGTAGGCGCTTTCATTAAATCTGCGAGAGACACTTTATGGATAACCACCTTGGGCGCCGCTGGCGGAGGCGGGGCAGGCGCGGGTGGCGGCGGGGGCGGCGCGGCGAGGTAAGTCATCAATTGCGCCTTGGGCAGCCCCTGCGTGTAAATCAAAGGAATTAAGAGCATAACGCCTACAGCAATGCACTCAAGGATGTAGGCGATGGGCATTGTCGCCCGCTTCCAGTTCTTGGTCTTGTTCGCCGAATAGATGAGGTAAATCAGGAAGCCTAAGACGTTAAGCACCAGCGTGAGGATGAACCATAGCGCCGTATTGAAGTGCATCCGTCGCGTGTCGGCATAGACGTAGCTGAGCATCAGTGCCATGATGAACAGCGGGATGAAGCCGAATACGAAAGATTGGAGCGCCAAAGTCGCGTTCGAATCCGGTCGCCCCAAAAACAAGGTGACTAAGAAGTACCACGCGAGAAAGCCCAAGACGCCCAGCCCGATCGAGATGGCCCAATGCACTGGCGAGAGCACGGGCGCTCGATCCGGCGATGAATCGAGCAACGTTTGGTCAAACATGGTTTATGCCTCCCTAAAGAAGTCCTACTGCCCCTTAAATGACGCCCTACTGCGTCCGAACTAACCGGAAGCCAACCGGAACTAAACTTGAATGAAGCCGCAACAGCCCTGTTTTGTTTCAAATACCTCTGATTCGTTCCAAAATCCAAGCGATCTTTTTTATATTCAATCGCTTAAAGAAATTTTGTCCGCATTCAAGTCCGGTTGGTTCTGCTTGGTTCCCCTAATGCGCTTTTCGTTTCAATAGCTTACAAAAACAATCTTTTTTAATTTATGCCGTTTTCTTATGCTAACGGCGTACTCCGGCCGCCTCTCGCTTTGCGGCCTTTTCCTTCGATGACGGTGTGGACGCCGCCGGTCTCACCGCTTTTCCACCGCCTCCGCCCATCGCACCCGACTTTGCGCGGTCCTCCCAATACAAAACCAGCGGGCTGGCGATGGCGAACGACGAATAAGTGCCGATAATCACGCCCGCTACCAGCACCAGCGAAAACCCGTGGATCACCTCGCCGCCAAAAAGGTAAAGCGCCAGCACGGCAAGAAACGTCAGCCCGGAAGTTAAAATCGTCCGGCTCAGCACCTGATTGATGCTGCGGTTGACGAGGTCGCGGAAGTTCTCCCGCTTGTTCAGGTGCATGTTTTCGCGGATGCGGTCAAAGGTCACAATCGTATCGTTCATCGAATAACCAATCAAAGTCAGAAAAGCCGCGATGACCGTGAGCGAGATATCTTTATCCAAAATTGAGAAAATTCCAAGTGTTATTATTACGTCGTGGAAAGTGGCGATAATCGCCGCCACCCCGAAGATCAACTCAAAGCGGATCCAGACGTAAATCAGCATTGCCGCCAGCCCGCCGAGCACCACGTAAAGAGCCTGCAAGCGCAGCTTCGCGCTCACTTTCGGCCCCACAACTTTGGTGTTGGAAACAGTGAACTGCGATAGATAGAAATCTTTTTGCAGCACGGAAGTGACGGCGCTATTGACGCCAGGCACCGCAGTAAGCTCGTTGAAATCCGCGATCAAGCCGCCTTGCGAAGACGAGTCCTTAAACTTCACCATCGCCTGTGCGAGGTTCGTGTATGTCGTTTGCGCCACGTCTTGCCCCTTCGCCGCGAGGTGAAGCGGGTCTTCCACTAGGAGTTGATTGGCAATCGTCTGCGGATTGGCGTTGTTGAAATCGGTCTTGCCCGCAGGCCCTGGGCCAAATAAGCTTGTCAGGGCGCTCATAATTTCCTGCTTGCCCTCGTCAAGCGCGCTCTTGCTTGCAGTGGTTTGAAGGTCAAGCCCCACCATGATTTCATTCGCCGATGCCCCGCCGTAGCTTTGTAGCGTGGCCCTATGCAGGTTCTGGCTGTCGAGGTGGTGGCGAATCGCGTCCAGGTTGGGCTTATGGGCAAACTTCACATACACTAAGGTTCCGCCCCTGAAATCAATACCATACTTCAACCCGCGCCGCGCGATCATGGAAACGATGCCCGCCACCAGCAAGATGACCGAGATCGCAATGAAGTAGCCTTTCTTCCCCATCCAGTCGACTTGGGGATTATGAAAAAACTCCATTCGCTTTCCGCCTTCCCTACATATTTAATGACACCCGAAAGGGGGTCAAAGTTCCCTAAAGTTTTGGATGGCCGCCGGTAGCTCTCCGGCGCCAAGCGCCTTTAGAGTGCAGCAACAAGCTGACGCTTTTAACAGCACAAGCAAGCTCGCGCGCTCCGGAGAAAGCGCCTAAACACTCAGCGCCTCGCCGCGCGCCCGCCGCGAAAGAACATAGTCGAAAATCACTCTGGATACAAATACGGACGTAAACAGGTTGGCCACCAAACCGATTACTAACGTGACTGCAAAACCGCGCACAGGCCCCGTGCCAAACGCAAATAGGATTGCAGCCGAAGCCACCGTGGTCACGTGCGTATCAATGATGGTCTTGAAAGCGTGGTCAAAACCGCCCGCCACCGCCGCAGGTGGCGCCTTTCCCCCCCGAAGCTCCTCGCGGATTCTTTCAAAGATGAGGACGTTCGAGTCAACGCCCATGCCCACCGTCAGGATCACGCCGGCAATGCCCGGCAACGTGAACGCGCCGCCGAAGTAAACCATGGCGGCGACCAGGATCAGTAGATTCAGAATCAGCGCCACGTCCGCATTGATCCCTGCGCCTTTGTAGTAAACGAGCATGAAAATCAGGATGGCCAGGAAACCGATGATGCAAGCTTCGATGCCGTGATGAATGGAATCATTGCCCAGAGAAGGTCCAACGGTTTCCTCATCCAAAGGGCTGATGGATGCCGGCAGCGCACCAGAGCGCAGCTTCAGCGCCAGATCGGAAACCTGCTGCTGCGTAAAGCTTCCTTGAATAATGTCGCTGTCACCGAGTTGGCCCTGAATCACCGGCGCGCTTTGCACTTGGTTGTCGAGGACGATGGCCATATACTTCCCGATGTTTTGTCCAGTAATGCGCGAGAGCCGGCTGGCGGCGGAGCGCGTTACCGTGAAACTCACATCGGGGCGGCCCTGCGAATCCTGCGAAGGCTCGGCCGATCGCAGATCATTGCCGGTCAGGATCGCTATACTGTCGACCAGGTACCAGCCGGCCGACCCGCTGTCGGTGACGCCCGGAAGAAGCTGCGTATCGGGCGGCAGAACTCCGCCGAATGAGGCAAGCGCCTCATCGTGGCTCGGATAAGGCCCGCCGCGCACCATCTTCAACTCCAGCATCGCGGTGGATTCGAGGATGCCCCTTACCCGGTCAATGTCACTGACGCCCGGCAGCTCCACCACCATCTGGTAATTTCCTGAGCCGCCGTACTGCGCAATCGTGGTCTCGGCGATGTCGAGCCCGTTCACGCGCCGCCCGATGGTCGCCATGGCCAGCGTGAACGCATCGTTTTTAACGCTGTCGACTTCGCTGGCCTTCAGGGTCATCATGCGCGCAGTCGGGTCGCCGGCCACATCGCCGAGAAACCACTCTGGAAACTCGGATTGCGCGAGCGGCTGGAGGATTGCCCCGGTGTTGCCCGTGACGCCTTTGATCACAATATGCGTGTCATCGGTCTTCTCGACTGTGGCCGCGATGTTGCGCGAGCGTAAATCGTCGCGCAAGCGGGCGAGCGATTGGTCGGAGAAGTTCTTGACCGCATCCTGCACATGCACCTGGAGCACCATGTAGGTGCCGCCCCTCAGGTCCAGGCCCAATACGATGCGGCTGCTCAAATTCTGTTCGAGTTTCTGGAAGGTCGAGGGAAAGCCGATAATGCCGAAGAAGCAGATTAAGACGACAATGATCACCAGGATCGCCCGGTTGCGAATACTCTTGTCCATGAAACCCTTTTCCTTGATTGATTCATTGAGCCATTGATTCAATAAACCCATGAATCAATAATCCCGATGGCTCAATCGTGTTATTTCACCGGCGGCGGGGGTTCGTCCTTTTTTTGAAACCCGCTGACCGCCGACCGCAGAACATCAATCTTCACCTGACTGGTGATCTGCAACTGAACCGTGTTGTTTCCGAAGCCGGTGATCGTCCCCAGCAGCCCGCCCGACGTGACGACGTGATCTCCCGTCTTCAAATTGGACAGCATCTCCTGGGTTTTGCGCCGCTGCGTACTCTGGGGTCTAATAACGAGGAGGTACCAGATAAGAATGAGTGGACCCAGAATCAGAATAAAACTTGTCAAACCCTGCGCACCGGATTCGGCGGCAAACAGGACTGGGGGAACCAACATGCACTCGATCACATGTAAACCTTACAATTAAGATGTTATCAGAATCTTCCTTCTGCAGGAGGATCAATAATCTGCGGCGCAACTTGCAGGGCATTCAGTTCCTTCAAAAAAGCTGCTTTTCTTATGATCCTGCTCGCGCCGACGAGAGGAAATCCGCAAAATTGCCCGCTGCGATAGCCTGCCTGATTTTGCGCATGGTGTCAAGGTAAAAAAAGAGGTTATGGAATGTGGCAAGTGTCGCGGCGAGCATCTCGCCAGTTGAAAACAAATGTCTTATGTAGGCCCGCGAGTAGCGGCGGCAAACCGCGCATTCACACGCGGGATCAAGCGGACGCTCGTCCGCCGCGTAACGCGCTCCTTTGATCGTAAGCCGCCCCTCGGAAGTAAAGACGCAGGCATTGCGCGCGTTGCGGGTGGGCATTACGCAGTCGAATTGATCGACGCCACGCGCGACGCACTCCACCAAGTCCTGCGGCGTGCCCACACCCATCAGGTAGCGCGGCTGGTCTTCGGGAAGGCGGCTCGCGGTGTATTCCACGACGTCATAGGTGGCGGTTTTCGCCTCACCCACCGAAAGCCCGCCCAGAGCGTATCCGGCAAAACCGATTTCGCGCATCCCCTCCGCGCTCTCGCGGCGCAGCGATTCGTCGATTCCGCCTTGCACAATGCCATAGAGCGCGCTGGGCAGCTCAGCGCCGGCTTCCTCAGCGGCCATCCGATAGCGATCCTTTGCGCGCCGCGCCCAGCGGCTGGTCAGCGCCACCGCGCGCCGGGTCGATTCCAGGCTGGCGGGGTAAGGCACGCATTCATCCAGAATCATGCAGATATCCGCGCCCAGAGCCAATTGCACGTCCACCACGCGCTCGGGAGAAAAGAAGTGGGAGGAGCCATCAAGATGCGAGCGAAATTCGACGCCGTCTTCCGTGATCCGCTGCAAGCCCTTGAGGCTCATCACCTGGAAGCCGCCGCTATCGGTGAGGATCGGATGCGGCCAGCTTATGAAGCGGTGCAGCCCGCCTGCGCGTTGGATGAGTTCGTGCCCCGGCCTTAAATAGAGATGATAGGTGTTGCCCAAAATGATTTGGGCGCCTATTTCTTCCAGGTGTTGCTGGGTTACAGCCTTGACCGTGCCGCCCGTGCCCACGGGCATGAAGGCTGGTGTTTCGATGACTCCGTGTGGCGTATGGATGCGGCCCAGACGCGCGCCGGTGGCCGCATCGCGCGCCAGAAGCTCAAATTGGAAGGTGGAAGACACGATTCGTAATGAGGTTCCGCCCACAGGGGTAGCGCGGACCTGCGTCGTTCAGATCCGCGGTTTGCCGTTCCATGGCAAAGACCGCAGACCTCAAAAAACGGAGGTCTGCGCTACTCCCTCGACCCGGAGGCCTCACAGCAGCGAAAGCCCGGCCCGCAACAGCACGTAAATCAGCCACAGCACGAAGAAGGCGAAAAACACGCTTCTCGGCTTCACTTTTCGGCCCGTCGTTGCGGAAAACCCAATGCCGAGCAGGCCGAGCACCCAGAAGCTGAAGACATCCATCGAGGTGGCCAATGAATAGAGCGCGCCGCCCACCGCCGGGCGAGAAAGGAAAAAGCCGATGTTTGTGGGCGCAAGATTCTGCGGGTTCATATTCGCGGGGTCGCCGAAAAATAGAACAATGAGGACGAGAATGCCCGCAATGAACATAGGCAGATTAGCGTGCGCGGCGACCGAGAAGGCGGTTTTGAAATTGGTTGACGACCCAAAGACCACCTTAAGAATGAGCAGGCCGATAGCCGCAAAGATCAGGAGGATGATGGGGACGGCAATCAGCGCCCCGATGGGCGTGATGATCGCCACAAACTTCGCGCCCTGGGTCATGGCCCCTTGCAATTGCTCGGGACTCATGGTGCTTGCTCGCCCGCTGGTTTCAAGGGACCGCCGCACAATTTGGTCAGCGCCCACGCGGTGTATCAGAATCTCGCCGCCCGCGAATGACATCAAAATCATGGCGATCAGCGGCGCCCAGAAGCCGGGCTTGCGCGAAATATCGGCAAAAGTCTTAACCGGCTCGGTGAACACGCCGAAAAATCGCGCCGCCGCACTCATTTCCTGGACACCGGCGGGCATCACATTCGCTTCTCCGTTGGTCATCGTTATCCTCCACGCTTCGTCAGTTGAGACGGTCTGAAGTTATAGCATTCCCTGCTGTGCTTATGCTGTCACAGCCTGAAACCTAGCTCTGATTTCCAAGGGTGAACGCATAGTGTAGTGATTTAACTTGCACTTGGCAATGGAGAAGATTGGAGGCCAAAAGCGGATATGGTTCCCACATCACCATGTTATTTTCTCGGCCTTCTGTGCGTTGACCCGGATTATTCATGAACCCAAATAGAAGAGTACGAAAGGGCGCAGATTCGTCCGCGCCGGAATGTGATAATTAAGCTGTTTCACACTGCCTCACCGACACGGCGTGTCCATATCAATTACGCATGATCCCTATCCGGCCCACAATCACCGCACATCCGAAACCTTGCTTTTCTCTCCTCCTCATCAGTACGCCCTCGTGAATAATCCGGAAGGACCGTTTTACTAAATTAACGCATCAAGTCATTGCAAATAAGCCAGTTAATCGATGAGGCTCCTTTTGATTGCAGGATCGCTGGTGATTTCCTCTTGACACGCCCGTAGGATTCTGTGAGAATTAGCACTCTGGATGTGAGAGTGCTAGTCCACGGCTTAACCATTAAATCTATACGCGCTGAGTAAAACTTCCAGAGAGTTTCGTTTTCACGCTGCGGCCTGCGGCTGCCCGAAATGTGAGCGATTACATCAGGGGCCGGAGGATGCAGCAAGACAAAAACACGAGGGCAAGAAAGGAGACACAATATGACTGTTCGGCCACTTCATGACCGGCTGTTGATTAAGCGAATTGAAGAGAAAGAAACCGTAAAGGGCGGAATTATTATTCCCGACACGGCCAAGGAAAAACCGCAGGAGGGCGAGGTCATCGCGGCGGGCAATGGGAAAAAGACAGAAGAGGGCAAGGTGATTCCGCTGGACGTTAAGGCGGGAGACCGGATTCTTTTCGGCAAATACTCAGGAACCGAAATCAAATTGGACGGGCAAGAGTATTTGATTCTGCGGGAAGACGAAGTCCTGGGCGTCCTCGAAGCCGCCAAGCATTCCACCGCGGGCGGCAAGAAGTAGTCCTTATACCGATGTGATTTTCCGTGGCGCTGCTGCGGAACATAAATCTGAAAGCACCTCGTTCGCAAGGAACGGGCAAAACGAATTCCGGAGGTAAGAAAAAGATGGCAAATGCAAAGCAGATTGTACATGGCGAGGAAAGCCGCCGGGCGATCCTGCGCGGAGTGAATCAACT
>DASZAA010000021.1:0-9209 GCA_035945615.1 Terriglobia bacterium | reverse complement strand
GGCGGCCTCCGGCCGCCGGTCTTTTAAAATCCGGCGGCCGGAGGCCGCCGCTACAGAATCACGCATCGCTTTTCTTGCTCAGCTCGTTAATCATGCGCCTCACGAACGAGCAGGCTGGCGGCTACCGAGATGATGCTCACGAGCAATGCGCCCCAAAACGCCGCCCAGAATCCGTGAACGTAAAACCCAACGTGAAACCAATTGACCGCGATGGCGGAGGCAAGCCATAGGGTAACGCCGTTGATCACCAGCACAAACAGACCGAGCGTTAGAATAATTAGCGGGCACGAGAGAAACTTGAGCACAGGCCGCACAATCGCGTTCACCAAGCCAAGAATAACGGCCATGATGGCGAAGAGCGTCCAACTATTTCGGGCCGCATGAATCCCCGGTACTATCCGCGCCGCCAGAAACAGCGCCAGACTCACTACCACCCAGCGAAAAAGCAGCCGCATCGTTTCCCTCCACGGTTTCGTCGTTCTGAATAAACTACGCTAGGGGTGAAGCCAGGGTCAAGAGGCAAGGGTGAGACTGAAAGAGGCAAGGGGCGAGAGTCAAGGGGTGAGAAAGAGATAAGGGCCAAGATTTGTCTCTTGACCCTTGTCCCTCGCCCCTGCTTTTAGGAGGTTGCCGGGGTGACTTTCGAGACGTGCAGTTTGTGCGATTTCGGGTTTACCGTGCCTTCTACTTTCACCATCTCTCCGTCGTATTTCTTCACTTTGCTGGGATTTGAAACCCGCAGCGCCTTGTGCGTGTCCGAGTTCAGAAACAGATAGTGGCCATTCTGCTGCGTGACTTTACCCGTAAGTTCAATCTGCTGTTGCTGACTTCGCTCGGACTGCTGGTTCATTTCTGATTGCTGCGCTTGTTGCTCCTCTTGCTCCTGCGCGCGTTGCTGCTGTTGCTGCTCAGCGCCTGATTGCGAATTCGGCGCCGCAGGTGGCAAAGTGTTCTGCTGCGCGGCTTCTGCCAGAGGCGTCGCTTGCGCTGGAATAACCGCAAAAGGAACACACCATGCGATCAATCCCGCCGCCACGCCCAATGCAAGTAAGCGAGTCTTCTTTTTCATCTTTACACCTCCTTGATGAAACTCCGTTTCAAACCATATCCCCCGATTTCTTGGAGCCCAGGATTCCCAACAAGGGTTCAAGCCTGCGTCTTTTCGCTTGGAACAGAAAACCGCAGCGTTTGAAAACAATACTGCGCCCCAATTGTGTTCCTAGCCGCTAACCGTGCAAGACCGTTTCCAGCTCGGCCCCATCTTGCCCCCTTTGCGCAGGGTGTCGATAACGTCTTTGTCTTTCAATGCAATCCGCAAAACAGGAAGGCCAGGATTTCTAACTTTGGCGGTGAAACTGTGAAAATATTGGAGTGCGGCAGGCACAATTTTCTAAGGTGATCGCCCGATGGTCTGTCTGGCAAAAAACCTGTCTCATTTATCCCGTATGTCTCAAAAGTCTCAGAGTGGCGTGCTAGGCTGGGTTTGTAGCGCAGACCGCCGCCTTTGCGGTCTGCGGTTTTTTTGTGCATTCAAAGGCCTACAGAGCAGTCCCTTACGGTCTGGCCGCGCCAACGGGAGAAGATCTCACGAACCATGCTCGATCCAAATCGAAATCGCCCGTTAGTGCACATGAATTATTGCAGTAAGCCATTGAACCAAGGCCGGTTAAAGGCGAAAAGAGAGTGAAAACACAAAAAAGGATTGTTTTGCTTTTTGCAAGCTATAGAAACTAAAGAAAAATTAGAAGAGCAAAGCGGAGCAAACCGGACGGGAAAACGGGCAAAATCGCTGCAATGGATTGAATGTAAAGGAATTAGAACGATTATGACAGCAAACCGGAGCATTGGCAACAAAACAAAGGAGATGCGAGAGCCGTTCCGGTTCGTAACGGTTTTTGGGGGTCAAAAACGGGAGTTTTTCCGGTTCGTAGCGGCGGTTGTAGGCACTGCCGCTTCTCCTCGTTGCTCGGGGGGCAGCCCTTCAGGTCCGACAATCACTCTGGCTTTCAAAGGAGACCTTCAGACTGCTGTAGCGGCGGCCTCTGGCCGCCGGTCTTTACTATTAAAATCCGGCGGCCAGTGGCCGCCGCTACAGTACAAAAACCGATGTTTTCATTTCAGCGGATGAAGCCGCGGTGAGAATGCAGGCTTTAACGTCGGAGCTAAAGCTCCGACCCCCTGTTTACCCGGAGCGAAGCCGAAGCGCTCAGAATGACAGCGCCCCCGGCGGCCGAAGATTCAACGGGTCCGCCGCACCAACGTTATTACTGGCTTGGGTTGACAAGGCCTGAGGTGTATAATTATTAGGCGTCAATTAAACGCATGTGAAGCATGAACGAAACTTTTAATATTCGCCGCTATTGGGCGGCGGTCGTTCTTATTTTGGCGCTGGGCGCGGGTGTCGTGATCGGTAGCCTTGCCTCGCGCGGCCCGCGCACAGCCCGGATACTCCCCGAGGCGCGGCCTCTCGCCATGGCCTCCCCGGCAAGCCTTTCCAGCACCTTCGCGGAAATTGCCACCCGCGTGACGCCCGCTGTCGTCAACATTAACACCGAATCCACCATCCGTTTTCGAGATGGCGCATCAGGCAAGCCGGACTCCAACCCCAATGGCTTTTTCAACCACTTTTTCGGGATGGGCCCGGGCAGTATTCCGCACGAAATGCACCAGCAGAGCCTGGGATCAGGCGTGATTTTGGATAAGAGCGGTTACGTGCTCACCAACTACCACGTCATCATGCAGGACGATGGGCGTCCGGTGGATATGATTCGCGTCCATCTGCAAGGCGATGACGACGGCAACCCGCACGGCTACCAAGCTAAGGTTGTGGGCTACGACAAGTGGACCGACCTCGCCGTGATCAAGATCAACGCCCACCGGAGTCTGCCGGTGGTTGAGTTAGGGGATTCCGACCAGACGCGGGTGGGCGACTGGGTGCTGGCCATTGGCAGTCCGTTTGGGCTGAATGCCACCGTGACCGCCGGCATCATCAGCGCCAAAGGGCGTGAGATTAACAGCAGCCTGGAAGACGAGTTCAAGCGATTTCTGCAGACCGATGCCGCCATTAATCCGGGCAACAGCGGCGGCCCGCTGGTGAGCCTCGCGGGGCAGGTTGTGGGCATCAATACGGCCATTGCCACCACGCGCGGCGCCTACGACGGAGTGGGGTTCGCCATTCCATCGAAGATCGTTCGCAAGGTGTATGACGATATTGTGACCAGCGGCTCCGTCCGCCGGGGCGCCATCGGCGTGAGTTTCAGCCCGGAGCAGACGCCCGCCCTCCTCGAGAGCTTCAATGCCAAGCACGGCGTGCTGGTGCAGAGCGTGACTGCCGGGAGCCCTGCGGCGCGCGCCGGCCTCAAGCAGGGGGACGTGATCACGACAATCAAGTCGCAGGCCATTGAGAGCGGGAGCGAATTGCTCGGAATCGTTTCCGGAACCCAGCCAGGCCAGAAGCTGCGTGTTGAGTTCCTGCGCGACGGTCATCCGATGAACTGCGAGGTCATGGCCGGCGACTGGAATAAAATCGCGGGCGAAAACGACATGCCTGGGCCAGCTGCGGCGCCGGAAGGCGGCCCGGACACTGAACACGGCTCGCTGGGGCTTTGGGTGAAGGATCTTAGCGCGGATCAGGCCAAACAGATTACCGCCTCCTTGCACCTCGGCCAAGCGGTGGGTGTCATGGTGGAAGACGTGGAGCCGGGTTCTTTTGCCGACGACCTTAACTTGCAGCGGTTCGACGTTATCTTAAGTATTAACCGCCAGGATGTGCATTCCACGGCTGATTTTAAGCGCATCCAGTCCAAACTTAAGTCCGGTCAAAATGTGTTGGTTATGATCGCTCGCCGCAGTGAAGCGGGCTATACCACCACCTTTTTGGCGGACCAGCTTCCATGAAATCGAGGTGTGAAGCGTTGAAATCCGAATCTCGTTTCTTGACTTGCGCGTTGGTTTTTCTGCTCACGCCGGCGGTTGCCCTCGCAACTGTCGTCACCAAGCCTCACTCGGCAAGCAAAACCAAATCTCATTCGAGAAAGTATCTGCCGCGGCTTGCGAAGGTGCGGCGGCGGATTCCGCTGCATCGCGCATCGTCGAGCCACCGGACTCTAGCCTCTTCCAAATCCAGCCGGACCACTCGCGCCCGGCGGTCCCATCATGCCTATCGTTCTTCGCGCGCGCGCGCCGCTTCGCATCGCTGGCACATGCCGGCGACCGAAATTCCCGCTTCAAGGGCGGGGCAAATCCAGCAGGCGCTCATTCAGGCGGGAGACTTGCACGGGCAACCGACAGGCCAATGGGACGCTCAAACCCGCGAAGCTATGAAGCTCTACCAGCAGCAGAATGGCTTCCAGGCCACAGGCCTCCCCGACGCGAAATCGCTGATGAAGATGGGCCTCGGCCCACATCCCCTCCCCGCGCAGGCCGATCCCTTGGCCAAGTCTCAACTGCCGCTACCCTCCCAGCCAACTCAACAAATGCAGCAGGCCAACGCGGGCCTTGGTGCGCCGGGCGGCGATGCGAACGCCCCGAGCGCCAACCACCAGCCCTATCCTCAGCCATAATCTGGGCCTCAGGCCGGTTTTCGCCCGCCGGCCTTTACTTAAAATCGGCGGCCAGAGGCCGCCGCTATAGCACAGGCTGCAGATTTGAAAAGCAAAAGCTCGGCACTACATTTGCCGCCCTAGCGGAGCGCCAAGCAGTGACCTCCTCCCGATATATATCCATAAAGATAATAGTTTATGAATTAATATTTTTGTGCTAGATTCTGAAAAGATGAGGAGTATCCGTCTTGCATTACTTGGACTGAGATGACCCTGTTTCGCGCGCACCACCCAGAGCACCAGACCTTGGGCGTCATTCTGCTGGGCGGGCGTCCCCACGATTGGGATCCTTCCCTGAAGGCCCTTCACCGCGCTGGAATCAAGACCGAGCCTCAATACGCAGGGTGCTCCGCCGCACTGCGCGGCATGGCTGGAACCGCGCCTTGCCAAATGATCCTGGCGTCTCCCGACTTCTCCGGCTGGACGCTCGGCAGCATCCTGGCGACCGTCCGCGAAGCGGTTTCGGATTTGCCCTGGGTGTTGGTGAGCAGCACTATTTCACCCGAAGAAGCGAGGGAGTATTTCAACGCCGGGGCGTGGGATTGGATCTCCACCAGCGAGTTGTGGCGCCTCGCCTCGCCCGCGCGCCGGGCTTTGGAGAATCACGCTCATCGCCGCAATCTGACCGAGGTGGAGAGCTTGTGGGCAGGCGTAGGCCACGACGTGAACAACCTGCTCTCCGGCGTGATCGGTAATTCCGACTATCTATTGAAATTCCTGGCGACGGATGCGAAGGCGCGGCAGGCGCTCGAAGGCATCCTCACGGCGGGCGAACTCTCGGCCGCGTGGGTGCAGCAATGCGTTACGGCAGGCCGCATATCCCGCAGCGCGGACCTCGGTCAGGTGCTCGAAAGAATGGAGAGCACGTTGCGTCTGCTGGCTGGGACCAAAATCCAATTACGCCTGAAGACCGGAAGGCGCCCTATTCCGGTTGCAGCCGATCCGGCGCAAGTGGCGCGCGTGGTGCTCAACTTGGTGTTCAACGCGCGCGACGCCATGCCCGACGGCGGTTGCTTGATAATCCAGGCTGAAACCGCGCATCATCACGGTTTTGAAATCGCAGGATCGCGGCAGGAATGGGGCATGGTTTCGGTCGCGGATACGGGCGCCGGCATGGACGCGCAGACGTGCCGCCGCATTTTCGATCCGCTCTTTACAAGCAAGAGCCAGCACTTGGGTCTTGGATTACCTACGGCGCGCGCGCTTGTGGATCAAAACGGGGGATTTATCGAATTGAAGAGCGGCTTGCGGTCGGGAACTACTTTCTACGTGTATTGGCCGCTCGCGGAAGCCGGGCCGGAGCAGGAGAATACCAGGACCGCCCGTTCCGGGGAAACGGGATCGAAGACCATTCTCGTAGTTGAAGACGAGCCGGTACTGCGGGAAATCCTGATCCGCACGCTCAGAAGCGGCGGTTATCAGGTCCTCGAAGCGGAGCACGCGGACAAGGCAATCGAGATCTCGCGGCAGCGCCCCATTGATCTGTTGCTGACCGACGTGCGGATGCCCGTCATGAGTGGAACGGAACTCGTGAGCGCGGTCCGCGCCCATGAGCCGGGGATGAAGGTGGTCTACATTTCCGGGCAGCAGGACGCGCGGCTCGATTGCAACGCCAATGGAACTGCTTTTTTGCTTAAGCCCTTCAAGCCACACGCCCTCCTACGCAAAGTCGAGGAAGTCTTGTTGTAGCGGCGGTCAGAGGCCGCCGTTACAATTGCTTACGCTGTCCAACTTCCCGATGCGGATGAGGACTCTTGCGGGAGAAGCGCGTTGAGGGAAGGGGCGGTGCTGGGTTTGAAACGAGACGCTTCGGGCGGCGCTGCTGGGGCCGCGCTGGTCGCAGGACCAATGGCGAGTGACTGCTCCCAGACTCTCCTGACTTCGGCGACATGCGCCGCGGCTTGGCGGATAATTCCGGCGTCCAGTTTCGCGCTGCCCTTGAGAATCTCGCGCCAGATCAGGCTGTAAAACCGGCTCAGGGTCTGCGCCACCTCGCCGCCTTTTTCAAAGTTCAGAGCGCCTTGCAGATGGAAAATGATCTCCAACGCGCGATTCAAGTCCGCGGTCTTCTTTTCAATGTCGCGCACTTCGATTGCAGCCGCCGCGGAGTGTAGCAAGACGGCGACCCGGTCGTAGGCTTGAATGAAAACGTCGGGGAGGCTGCCGCCCTGGATTGATGCCTGCCGGTATGCTTTTCGGGGATCGGCCATAATCATTACAAACCTGACGACGATGAGGATGATGACGAACTGCTGGTGTTTCCAAGCTCGCCATTGATCTGCTGAATCTGCAGCGGAAGCGTTTGCAGCAGCGAATTCACCTGCGCATATTCCTGCGTCCACTGGATGGCCTGCTGGTTCACATTGGCCTGGAACGCGGTGATCTGATTCTGAACGTCCTGCTCGTTCTGATCGATGCCCTGGAGATCAAGATACAGCGGGCCGGCGGTGGGACTGGTCAGATTCAACAAGTCATTTCCGAAGCTCACCGCAAAACCGTTGGTTCCGTTATTCTGCTGGAAAAAATTCTGAACCGCCGAGGGGTTGCTGCTAATGGTATTGTTCAGCGTCCCGCTATCTACTTGCAGCGTGCCGTCCTGCTGAACCGTGATGCCAAGGGAAGCCAGCGTATTGAAGCCGCCATTGCTGCCGCTTAACGAGAAATTGACGTCGTTGTAGAGCGACTGCTGCAGTGATTGCAGCGAGCCATCCGAGAACAGCGGAGGCTGGCTGGTGGCGCCTTGCGTGTAAGTGAATTGCGAATTGATCGCCTGAATGACGGCGTTATAGGCGGTAACGAAATTGTTGATAGGTGTCGAGGCCTGAGTCGTGTCGGCGCCCACGGTCACCGTCGCCGGGTTGCTCGATGTCCCGGTCAAAGTGAGCGTCACATCTGGTATGGCTCCGGTTACCGTATTGCTCGTCGTATTCAGCGGCACGCCGTCCACGTTGATGGATGAGTTGACGCCTGTCACGGTCTGGTTGAACGTCAGGCCGGTGGTGTTGCCGGTAATGCTGAGATTGCCCGGCGCTCCGCTGGTGTTGCTGACGATGCCGAGGCGCGCGCCGTTGGCGTCGGTAATGACATTGGCCGTGACCCCGTAATTCTGGCTATTGATATAGGCCGCCAGCGTGTTCAATGTGGTGTTGTTATTGGAGCTGTTGACGTTTACCGTCACCGGCGAGTTCGACCCTACTTGCAAGGTGAACGAACCGGGGCTAATTGCCGTATCGCCTGAGGCGAGAGCGCCGGTGTCGTATGCGGAAGTAGTCGCAAGAGAAGTGACCGTCACCGTGTGGGTGCCAGAGCTCGCGCCCGGCGTGGATGTGGCGGTCACGATGTTATTGTTGGATGATGCCGCAGCAGTGTCACCCAAGCTGCCGGCCGGGTCTTGTAGCGCCAGAATGGCGGTTTGCAAATTGCCAAGCAGGGTGTTGATGTTTTGCGCGGCAGACTGCTGATTCTTATAGTTCGTCTCTTCGGTCTGGAGCTGGGTAATCGGCTGCTCCGCCGCGGCAACGAGGGCTGCCACGGTCTGCTGGACGTTAAGACCCTGATTGAGCCCCAAGCCCGTGGTATTGATATTCAGCCCAAACCCCATCGAGGATCCCATGTCTACTCCTTCAACATCTCCAGCTAAACACCAAACCCGCGAAGCCGCCGAAAGCGGCCCCACGGGTTATAGGCGCAAGTAATTAAGCGTTACGGAAGCAGCTTCAACAGGCCCTGCGGAAGCGAGTTGGCCTGCGTCAGTGCGGCAATACCCGTCTGATCAAGAATAGTGTACTTGGTCAGATTGGAGACGACTTGCGGGATGTTGGCCGCGGTGATGGTATTCAGGGCCGACGTGGTGTTCTGCGCTTCAACGGTGTCCACGTTCTGGGCGTCCTGCAACTGGTTGATGGCGGCGCCGATCTTACCGCGAATCGCACCAACGTTAACAATGGCTGAGTTAATCTGGTTCAGAGCCGACTGTGGATTTCCGCTGACCGTAAAATCCGTAGTTGTGAGTCCAAGGTTAGCTGTAGTCAGCGTCGTGGTCGTAATGCCAATCGTATAGCTCGTCGTCAAATCCGTCAGGAAAACGCTGGTTGTCGCGGAGCCGAATACGGCGGAGCCGTTGAAGTTGGTGTTGGTGCCGATGTTTCCGATTTCCGTCAGGATGTTGCCATATTCCGTCCCGAGGGCGGAGAGCTGCTGGCTTGAAAGGCCTCCATTGGCCGCTTCAGTAGCCAGCGTCACTGCAGTGTTGAGCAGTGTGCTTACCTGTGAAAGCCCGCCATCCGCCACCTGCGCCAAGCCAATGCCGCTACTGGCATTGTTGACGCTCTGGTTCAGCGCCGAAGTTGCGGCGTTCAACAGGTTTGAAATCTGCAAGCCGGCCGGGTCGTCGGCGCCGCTGTTGATACGCGAGCCGGTTGTCAATTGCGTCAACGTGTTCTGCAACGAATTGTTCGTCTGCGTCAGCTGATTCTGCGATTGCAGCGAGGGGATGTTAAATAGGACGCTCAGTCCCATGGGTTTCTCCTTTTCGATTTGGTGGCGTACTGCCTCCGGCGGAGAACCTGTGGCTGACGTCCGGCCTGCTCAGGATTTCCTGCCTTGGGG
>DASZAA010000020.1:0-15124 GCA_035945615.1 Terriglobia bacterium | reverse complement strand
CACGGCTCTATATCCCACACGAATGTGGGAACTCAACTATATTTCGGCTTGGTTCTTAGCGCGCAATACTTTCTTTTTGAACCTTTGTCCCTCCTTCTCCTATACCTCGCTGGGGAGGGATTTGTTCGCGCGCTGGCTGCATTGATCACTGAAGAGGTTATCCCTTGCTTTCCTTTTAAACTGATTGATTCGCTTGACCGAATGTACAGTAAAAGCTCAAGAGGAAGGTTGTAGTCACAATGGATGGCCCTATGTGCCCATGTGGCACAATTTAACCCCTGCGGGGTTGCCGGGCATAGACGCAGTTCGCGTTCCGTGGGTTCCCACCCACGGCTATTCGTGTTCCACCGTGTTGCGGTGGCACTCGCCCCGCGGGTTTGAATCAAAGCTATTCTATTGAGAATTACATATCATATTGACAAGGTTTGCTGTAGCGGCGGCCTCTTCTAAGCTTTCGACCTTTAGCTTTTTAAAAACTGGCAGCCAGAGCCAATAAATGGCCGCTGCCACAGCCCTCGCAAGGTAACTATGGCGGAACTCGTTCAATCCCGGTCGAGCGTTGCCGAAAGGCAGCAAAAGCACATCAGCGTGCAGCGGTATTTCGAGATATCGCTGCTGTTGATGCTGGGCACGGCCTTTCTGACGTTGGCTTCCACCGGGAAGCTGGACACAATCTCCATTCTGCTTTTTTCCGCGGCGCTGGGGGTTAAGCTCTGGAGCTACGCGCGCGGGGAGTCGGGCTACCGCCTTCAACCGCGCACGGTCACGCGCCTGTCGCTCGCCTATCTTGCCTTCTTCCTATGCGATCTCGTCTTTCTTGGGAGCGGCGGCCCTGCGATGCGCCTGTTGCCCGCCACTGTGCACTTGATCTTATTCATCACGGTGATCAAGATTCTCTCCGCGCGGCGCTACCGGGATTATGGATACATGGCCGCGCTTTCATTTCTGATGATGCTAGTCGCCGCCGTTTTGACCGTAGGCGCTGGCTACATGGCGGGCCTCGCGCTCTATGTGCTCTTTGCTATCTCGATGTTCATCAGCTATGACATCAAGCGCGGCATCGAGAAGGCAGAGCAGCCGCCCCGCGGCCCGCACGCCGAGACCGCGCGCAATCGCGTGGCGGTGGAAAATTCGCTCCTCCTCACCACCCTTGAGCTGGCGCTGGGCATCGCTGTTTTGGGAGCGGTGTTGTTTTTCATTATTCCCCGCTATCACGCGTCGTATTTTGGAAACCTGGCGATGCAGGCGCCGAATGTGACCGGATTTTCGGAAAGCGTTAGCCTGGGTGAAATCGGAAGGATCAAGCGATCAAACCTGGTGGTGATGCGCGTCAAGCCGCAGGGAAACCCGCGCGATTTCATGGGAATCTACTGGCACGGCATTGGCCTTGCGCATTTCACCGGCCACGCTTGGTACAACGAGACCGCCGCCTATACCGGGATCGCGCCGTCCTGGCCGGGGCACTTTCTACTGCCGCCTGCGGCGGGGTCGGCGCATCGCCCGCACCGTATCCTGCGCTATCAAGTGCTGCTTTCCAGTCTACCCACGAACGTTCTTTTTGCCGCCGCTCAGCCCGTAGAAATCTCCGGGCGATTCAGCGCCATCGGCTTGGATGAGACCGGGTCCCTGCACAACTTGCGAGCGGACGAGTCGCCAGTTGAATACACCGTGGTTTCAAACGCGGGCTTGCCTTCCGCTGCAGAACTGCGCCGCGATTCGGCTGAGCCGGCCGCCTTGATCCGAAGCCGCTACCTGGGCCTACCGAATTTAGACCCGCGCATCGGCCCCCTGGCATTGCAAATCACGCGCGCGGCGTCGAATAATTACGATCGCGCGCTCGCGGTGCAGACGTACCTGCGCCAGAACTTCGGCTACACGCTCGACCCGCCCTCCATCGAGCCTTCAGACCCCGTGGGCAGCTTTTTGTTTGTTTCCCGCCAAGGCTACTGCGCGTATTTCGCCGCGGCGATGACCGTGATGATGCGTACGCTGCGCATTCCAGCGCGCGTCGTCAACGGCTTTCAGACCGGGGAATACAACCGCGTGGGCGGGGACTTTATTGTGCGCGCCCGCGACGCGCATAGCTGGGTGGAAGTTTACTTCCCAGGGTACGGCTGGGTGCCCTTTGATCCTACGCCTGCTTCGAATGAGGAACTCGCCAGCGGCTGGAGTGGACTAGATGACTATCTTGATGCGCTCGGTCTTTTCTGGAACGAATGGGTGATCAATTATGACTTCCAGCATCAAGCTCTGCTGGGTCAGAGGGTGGATCAGGGTTCGCATCGCGCTCGCCACGAGGCGCGCCGCTGGCTCAGCGGGCTGGGCTCGCGCGCCGTGGCATCAGGACAGGGAGCGGCGAAATACCTCGCTACTCATAAGCTTCTACTCGTGATGCTTACGGTTTTAATCGCCGCTGCTTACGGAGCGTATGACCGGCGCGCGTGGATCGAGGAACTGAGGTTCCGCTACGGCTTAGGATTCCGGTTTCGCCGCCGTGCTATTACCCAGCGGGACGCCGCCTCGACTTATCAACAATTTCAACGAATCCTCCGCCGGAGGGGATTCCAGCGTCTGCCTTCACAAACGCCGCGCGAGTTCGCGCTTTCGATTGCGACATCTCCTCTAGGCCCCTGCGCGACCGAATTCACACAACTCTATAACGCCGTCCGCTTCGGCCACGAGCCGGTTCCCCGGGAAAAGCTTTTCGCGCTGCTCGAACGCCTTGCTCGCGCGCAGTATGCCCATCAGTAGATGCCCCCTCAGAACACAAACTTCGCCACAAGCATGAGGATTCGCGGTGAGCGCACTCCGCTGATCGCGCCAAAACCGAAGAGATTGGTCAACTGGCCGCTCGCGTTGTAGGGCAAATTGCCAATCGTGGGATTGTTGAGACCGGCATAATTGATCGTGCTTTCCCGCGCGCTCAACGTCCACCGTGTAATGGCCGGGGAGAAGATTGGGGAATACGAAGTGTCCCTGTGAATTGGTCAGGGTTTTGGCGGACGTGTTCTTGCCGCCATTGATAGCGGTTACGTTCGCGCCGGGAATGACATTGCCTTGCGCGTCCTCCACCGTGCCGGTGATGGACCCGCTGATCGTCTGGCCCCCGATGTTGGCTAAGAATCCCAGAATTGCCAAGAAGGCGCACGTCAACCAAAAGGCGCGGTGCGCCGGAAATTGCCGTTTCATGACGGACCTCCACAACTGGAATTGTGCGTGCGAATACTGAAAGCCCGCTTTCGGGCAAAGGAATCCCGGGGCTGGAGACACAACGGCCTCCCGCCTCAAACGCTATTTTTGAATGTCAACTGAGTTCTGACTACCCTAACCAACTACCTGACTACCTAAAAATACGCACAGCCCATTCCGCGAAGTTCGCGGTGTCAAGAGAAAATTCGCTTTTTTTGTAAAAAAATCGCGTGCGCCGCGGGCAGCAACCGGCAGGCCTTCATTTCTGCGCTTCAGGAGAACAGCAAAAATGTCTCGTTTGTCCCATTTGTCTCAAAAATCTTAAAGTGATCTGATAGGCTTTTTGTAACGCGGGGTTCTGCGGTTAGAACTCTGCGGATTGTTGTTGGGACCGCTGAAAGGCCGCAGAGTTCAAAAAACAAAACCCCGCGCTACCTTACGAATAATCCCAAAGATTAGAAAATGGCTGGAAGGGAATAGAGGACACACAAAAAATCACGGAACGAACCCAAGGAGGCCTTTGGAATCAACGGTGCTCCATTTATGGATAAAATCATCTCCATAAAGGGATCGCGATAGTGGTAGAAACCAAACTTCGGAAGCTGAGGCCACGACGGATA
Source organism: Terriglobia bacterium (assembly GCA_035945615.1). Lineage (GTDB taxonomy): Bacteria > Acidobacteriota > Terriglobia > UBA7540 > UBA7540 > RH2-MAG17b. Next base: position 11,315 of record DASZAA010000020.1, on the reverse strand, counting down.
CAGGTTCCCGAGCGCCTCGACTAGAAATCCAGTAGTCTCCGGCCGTGTCATCTTCCTCGGTAGCTTAGGCGAAGCCATGCCAGAAGCTCCCAAGAGCAGCACCGTCAAAACAACCCTCATTGATGGTTCCCCGAAATTCAAGTGGCCGGCCCGATTCGGCCGCTCATTCTTTTCCGATAGAACTACCACTCTCCCTTGGCGCATAGCGGCGGTTATCCTTCAGATTGAAGCGCGTGGTTGCCAGCCCCGTGATTTTGAGGGCAAAACTTTGCTGCGCGGGAATTCCATCGATGCCCGTGACTTCGAGCTTCACGACGTAACTTCCGGGGTGGGTGTATGTGTGAACCACGCGGCTTCCTGTAGCTTCGGTGCCATCTCCAAAGCTCCAGCGATAGGCAAGTGCAGGAACGGGACTATCGTCAGCACCGGCGGAGATCGACAGCTCATCACCCGCGCGGCCGGCGGATGGTACTTCTGCTTTGACCGCGGGGGCGGCAGGGGGAATCGCGGTATCCACCAGCTTGATCAGCCGCACAGAGTGAGGCGGCTCATTAACAAGTCTCAGCGATGCGCCCACGAGATCAACCGAAGCATCGTGGTTCAGCACGTCGAAAGCCTGAACAGCCGGGGAACCAGGAAGATGAAGTTCAGTCATCGTGAACTCGTGCGAGCGAGACTGCCCGGTCCAATTGAAAACTGCCAGCATGGCTTGACGCCGGTCCTCGCGCAGGTAAAAGACGCTGGGTAGTTCGTCTTCAGGCCTGAAGGTCATTAAATCCAAGGGAAGGGCCGCCCGTCCCAGCCGGTTCATCTCGATAAGTTCTTGGCTGTTCACCAATGCCAGACGTTTGGGCTCGGAACCGAGCGTTGGCAAATCGTCGCCAATCTCGTACATTCCTCCGGCGATCGCCGCGAGCACGATCTGGACTCGGGCCTCGTCAAGGGACAATCCCGACGGCGATTCGTGCCAGTGCTGCTGTGGCTCGATTTCCCGCGAGACCGAGAAGGCGTCCGGATCGCTGACGTAGAAATTCCTGTTCATGTAGAAGCGGCTCGCGATATTCGACACCGCGTCTCGGCTGGCGGAAAACGAGTGTCCGGTGTCCGGGGCGACGCGGCCTTCGTTGACGAAGCCGACAGGGGCCAGCATCATGCTGCCGTCTTTATCGAGCAACACATCGCTTCCCACAGCCTGCCGGATGATTTTCAGCCCAATCCGCTGCGCCTCAAGCGCCGTGGTATTAGGCCGATAACGATAGCCCTCAATCGCACTCGAATCCATGAAGTCGAGCTTGATGTATCGGATGCCCCACTGTCGCGTCAGCGTGCGGTAGGTTTGACGGAGATAGGCTTGCGCTCCCGGGTTAGTCGTATCCAGCACGTAGAGCCGGTCTGCATTCCGGTTAACATAGCCGATAAAAATCGGCGCGCCGTGCGAGTCGTGGACGAGCCAGTCTTTATGCTGCTCGTAGACCCACGACCGCTCTGAAACTTCAAACGGCGCCGTCCAAATGCCGGGTACGAGGCCTAGGTTACAGACCTTGTGTTCAAGCGGCAACATCCCGTCCGGAAATTGAGTGGCGTTCGCCGTAGTATATTCGCCGCGCGCGTAGTCATATCCTTCGTCAATGTGGAAGTATTCGTAGCCGAGCGGCTTCAAGTGCGCCGCCAGCCACTGCGCATTCGTAAGCGATTCGCCCTGATTGATTCCCCCGTAGAAGGCCGTCCAGCTCCACCACCCCATCGGATCGTCTTTCTGCGTGAAGTGCACGTGGTGGAGGCGGTGGACCGCCGCTCCGTAATTTTTGAGCTGGCTCAGATAGTCCCGCCCGGCCGCGAACATCACGCGTTCCGAGTGGAGCGACTGTCCCGGAGCGACCGGAAGGCTCAACTCGACCTGCTGCGCGGCCGCCACAGGTGACCGGCGCAGCACGATCTGCGTCGTTCCGGTCGAATCGAGTGTGAATGAAGCGATTTGCGCTGCACCGGAGGAGTTATGGCCCACCCGTAGATTTGCGACGGTTAGAAATCTGTCTTCGGTGAGCGATGAGAGCAGCACGCTCTGTTTGCTTGCCAGGTTATAGACAAGAACCGCGCGCACTCCACGATAGTCTTGATGAGGCGCTTCCTCCAAGCCACCGATGTGGGCGGAGGGATCCTCGCTCTCGGTTTCGGCCAGCACGCGATCCTCGCTTTCGGCGCCGCCGAGGTCGATGCGGGGTTGGCCTAGCGCATCTACATCCCGGATCGCTTGAACGGTTACGCCACTCCCGGTCGAATTCTTCACCTCAACACTGATATCGCCGTAAGGCTGCTCGTCGTAAAGCCGAATAACGCAGATCAAATCCGGTTTGTCGTTGAGTCCGGCGAAGGCAATGGTCAGCGCCTTTCCACCGCCCATTGCATCCTGAAACGATGACACCGAGATTTCATGGCGAGGATATGCCGAGGAGCGCACCCATTGGTGGTCCACTTCAGCGCCTACATCCGAGATCAGCACGGGGCGCGGAAGCTCGCGCGATACGATTTCGTAAGCGCCGTCCTGCGCCCGCCCGCGCACCGTGAGATCCTTATTTTGTATGGCGGTCTTCGTTTGGGCTGTAGCCAGCGAAGCCGCACACAGAATCAAAGCGCCAATACACGCACAGGCTAGCTTGTTCATGGGGCAGTGCACCTCACTTCGTATGGCGCTCTCACGCCGCCTCTTACGATGGTTGAGCTTCTACCTTTGCGGCCGTCACTTATATTGCGTGGCACTCTGCAATAAGGGCTCAGCCGGGCGCCTTATCCTTTGATTGTCTTTGAAGCCGGATCCCACGTTGCAATTGTGCGATTGAAGTATGAGTAGTTTGCCATCAGGCAGGCGACGGATGTCCAATTGCCAAATTCCTCATCTTCAAGCGGCTTCTGGCGTGTGCGCATCGCCTTCAGGAACGCGGTCATGTGGTCCCGATCCTCGTCATAATCGTCCGGAGCACGGTAATGAACCGCGCCATCCGCTATCCTGAATTCATCTGGCGCAGGCGCGGGATGCTTCTGATGCCACCCTGCCAGATACTCATCTCTCAGCTTCGCAGGCCAGCCATCAGTGGAGTAGGTCTCTGGTTGCGGCGTATTGTCCTGCGGAGTGAAGATGACGCTGCGGTTGCCGATTTCGAGCGTGCCCTTCGTCCCAAAGAGGCGGGTGACTGTCCCGGCAGAATCGTTGCATTGATTGCAGCGGAGCATGACCCGGAAATCAGGAAATTCGTAGAACGTTTCGATCAAGTCCGGAGCATCGCGGCCGGAATACTTCCAGTGGTAAAGCCCGCCCGTGGATAGAGCGCGCTGGGGCGGCTCCTTCAGGCCCGTCACGGTGTAAATCCCGGTGAGGATATGGACGAAGAGATCGCCCGGCAGCCCTTCGCCGTAATCACGGAATGCGCGCCACCGAAAAAAACGAGTCGCGTCGAAGGGTCGCTTCGGGGCGTCGCCAAGGAAAGTCTCCCAGTCGATGTTCTGCTCGTTCGCGCCGGGCGGGATGGGATAGTCCCAAGCGCCGCTGGGCCCGTTTCGATCCATCCATCCTTCGATCGCCGTGACCGTGCCGAAAGCGCCGCTTTGAAATATTTCCCGCGCTTTTTGGCAGAGGATGGACGTCGCCTCCTGGCTTCCGACCTGGAGGATACGGTTGTGCCGCCGCACCGCGTCCATGACTCTGTATCCCTCCTCGACGCTGTGCGTCATCGGCTTCTCGCAGTAGACATCCTTCCCCGCGGCGCACGCGTCCTCAACGATTTTGGCGTGCCAATGGTCGGGTGTAGTGACGATGACGAAGTCCACGTCGGGGCGCGCGAGAACTTCATGGTATTTCTTGGTGCGGACCAGCTTTTTGCCAGCGTGCTCCTCGGCGGCGATGAACCGCTCGTCATAAAGATCGCAGACCGCAACCATATTGGCGCCGCATGAGATTGCGGTGGCGAGGTCCTCGCAGCCACGAACACCGGTGCCGATGGATGCAAAACGAAGTCCCTCGCCTGCGAGCGGAGCGTCAAGCGCAGGCGAGGCCAAGGTGGAATTGAGACGGATCACGCGGCTCGCGGCGCCGATGGCCGCCACACCCGCTCCACGCTGAATGAAACTACGGCGATTGAAACGGCCATTCCGCATCTTAGTCAGCCTCCTTGTAGCAACCTTCACCTCGTCCGGACTGGAGAAACATATCGCAATGCCAGATGCTTGACAAGCGGCAGCTTGGGCCATATTATTCAGCCATTCTGATGCGCGCTGCAAGCAGGAATTTCCCGTGCCGTCCGGCCGCGGAATCGACGGTTATCAGGATGAAGCGAAAGGGCAAAGGGCATGCCCACTGACGATAAGAGGGAGCTTCCGTCTCGAGCAGGCCCAACCCGGCGCGAATTTCTAAAAGAGTCGGCTCTAGGCTCGGTTTTTGTTTTACTCTCCCCACAAATCGCCTCTCCGGCGCCATCCGATAATCAGCGGGAGCTCGCAAGCGGCTGGAACATCATTTCCGCCCGCGAGATTTCCGCCCGCGATCAAGATGTCTCCACGCCGTCGTATCGTGCCTTACACTGGCACCCCATTCGCCGAATGCCATCCACAGTGTTGCAATCGCTCCAGGATGCCGGCGTGTATAAAGACCTATATGTCGGAATGAACCTCACGGAGAAGGCGCCTCCCGATCTGTGGAAGCAGGATTGGTGGTATCGTGTCGAGTTCGATGCGCCGGAAGCCGAAGTTTATTCGCTGATTTTCAATGGAATCAACTACCGCGCCGATGTGTGGCTGAATGGGTATCTGATCGCCGATAAGTCGCACGTCGTCGGGATGTACAACAGTTTTGAGTTTATCGTTTCCAAATATATCCGTTCCGGCGAAAAGAATATCCTGGCAGTTAAGGTCACGCCCGAACGAAAAATCCCGGCCGAGAACGGTGTGGAGCTTGCCGATAGCTGGCTCGACTGGATTAACTGGAAGTACATAGGCATTCCCGATCCGAATCTGCAGAAGTTGCGGGGGGATGGCCTTTCTTGCGTTCCCGATCGCAATGCCGGCGTTTGGAAGCGCGTGTTTTTGAGCGCAACGGGAAAGGTTTTGATCCGCAATGCGTATGTCGTCACCAATCTCCCTTTGCCCGCCACCAGCCCCGCTTCGCTCACCGTCTATTGTGATCTGAGAAATGGGGCTTCGAGTCCGGTATCAGGAATGCTTCACGGAACCATTACGCGGCGCGGCAAGCCTACCATTTCCTTCCATCAGAATGTGGCGCTCGCGGGGGATGAGACGAAGGAAGTCGTTTTTACGTCTTCAGATTACCCTGGTTTAATGGTGGAAAACCCGGATCTGTGGTGGCCCTACGAATGGGGTGATCCGGCGCTCTATGACTTGACATTGCGGTTCATCGCCGGCGGGCGCGCCTCCGACTCATCAACCATCCATTTTGGCATTCGCAAAGTGACGCAGCATCGGGACTCCGATAATCAGTTCCCCAAGGTGGGCACAGGCGGCAACTTCTATCTGCAAGTGAACGGGAAAGATTTTTTAGTGAGAGGCGCCTGCTATACACCCGACCTGCTCTTCAAGAACGATCCGAATCACGACCGCGCAATCATCCAGTACACCAAAGACATGGGTATGAATATGCTCCGATGGGAATTGAAGATTGCCGACGACACGATGCTCGACCGCGCCGACCGCGAAGGCATCCCGGTGATGCAGGGCTGGATGTGCTGCATGCAATGGGAAATGTGGAAGCAGTGGGATGTTGAAGACCATTGGGTGGCGCTCGCGAGCTTGCGAGCGCGCATCCACAATCTGCGGAGCCACGCCGCCGCCTTTATCTGGGCGGACGGCAGCGACGGACGGCCGCCCGATGCGGTGCGGGACGAGTATCACAAGGTTCTCAAAGAACTGCATTGGCAGAATGCGGTGGTTGATACCGTGTCGAATTACAAAAAAGATGCGGAGGGCCGTACGCTATGGGACGGCATTCACATGCTCGGCCCCTACTCTTGGCGGCCTCCCTACTACTGGTTCAACGGGGAATTCCCCGCGGCGCAAGGCTCCTGCGCCGAGCAAGGCGATAACGAGAGCATTCCGCCGTTTGAAAGTCTAAAAAAGTTTATTCCCGCCGACAAACTGTGGCCGATTAACGAGTACTGGTATTACCATGCCGGCGCGAATCGCGGCAACAGCACGCTCGGAACTATTCGAAAGGTGGTCGAGCAGCGCTACGGAGCACCCGCCGGCGCGGAAGATTTTTGCAAAAAAGCTCAGCTCGCTCACTACGAAAACACGCGCGCCCAGTTTGAGGGCTTCGCCGCTAATGGCTGGGCGACTCACAAAATGACGCTCTACTGGATGCTGAATAGTCATTGGCCGTCTTTCTTCGGGCACCTGATCGATTATTATCTCAAACCCGGCGGGGCCTATTTCGGCGCGAAGCGCGGACTCAGACCACTCAACCTAGTTTTCGATTATTACGCCGCCGGCGACCGCCAGACGGCAAACATTTACCTCGTGAACCAGACGCTCGAAACTCATCGTGGGTTGAAGGGCTCCGTCACCATTTACGACCTCGGCGGGAAAGTAAAGTTTTCGAGGACTCTTACAGACGATAGCCTTGGCCCGTTGGATCGAAAGCAGGCGCTCACAATACCCAGAATCGCGGGCATCACCTCCACCTACTTTGTCCGCTGCCAACTCGCGAATCCGTCGGGGAAGGTGATCGTTGACAACGTTTATTGGCAGTCCACCATGGATGACGCGCTAGCCAACCCGTCGCGCGATGTTGCATTCACGCTGGACCAATCCAGCTGGGCCAATTTTACGGCTTTGAATACGATGGCCCAGGCGGAGCTTGAAATGTCTAGCGAGATTCACTGGGCAGGGGAGGAAACGCGCGCCACGATCACTCTAAGGAACCCGTCCAGCCAGATTGCATTCTTCGTGCGGGCCGAAGTATGCAAAGGACAGGGCGGCGACGAGGTGTTGCCGGTTATATACGAGGACAATTACATAACTTTATTTCCCCATGAGGAGCGGACGTTGTGGGCGCGATTCAGAACTTCCGACCTCGGTGGAAGTAAGCCTTATCTGCGGGTCGAAGGTTATAACGTAGCTCGGCGCGTCAAGGCTCTCACATGAGCTTGTTGCCGCGGTCAACCTTCGTTTGGATGATCGCAGTTTTTGTCGCACGCGCCAAAAACTCACGGTCAGAAAAGCACTGACTGTGGCTGCTTTAGAAGCAAACAAAAAAATACCGAAGGGAGTTGTCACGATGAGCTCACCGAAACCGTCCAGGTCGCATTCACTTTTCTGGCTCACGGCGCTCCTTTTCGCCTTAGCCGGTTTGCCCGCGGCGCGTCTTTGCGCCCAGGTGGACACCGGGGCGATTCTAGGCGCTGTTAAAGACGCGTCGGGGGCTGTGGTTCCTGGCGCTAAAGTCACGCTGACCGATGAGGGCACGGGACTCATGATGGCAACCACAACGGCCTCGAACGGCAGCTACGTGTTCTCGCCCGTAAAAATCGGGCTTTACACCGTGCAGGTTGAGTTTCATGGATTCCGCACGGTGGAGCAGCAACACATCCAGGTGCAGGTGCAGCAACAGTTGGTGATGAATTTCGCCCTCACGCTTGGAGCGGTGAGTCAAACCGTACAAGTGAGTGCCACGCCTCCTCAACTCCAGACGGAAAACGCCTCGGTGGGCCAGGTGATCGGGCGGCAGGAGATTAACAACCTCCCGTTGAACGGGCGCAATTATACCTTTCTCGCCCAGCTTGCGGCGGGCGTTACCCAAGGCCAGGAAGATACCCGCGGTTTGGGCGCCAGCGGCAGTTTTTCCGCCAACGGATTGCGGCCGGCGCAAAACAACTACCTCTTAGACGGGATGGATGACAACGCGGACCTAGTCGATTTCTTAAACGGCACGGCCTATGTGGTTCGCCCGCCCGTGGACGCAATCCAGGAATTCAAGGTGCAGACGGACGATTACAGCGCGGAGATGGGCCGCTCGGCGGGAGCGGTTCTGAACGCCACGGTCAAATCAGGGACCAATCAGTTTCATGGCGATGCCTGGGAGTTCTTGCGCAACGATGCTTTTGATGCCGCCAATTTTTTTGAAAACTCCGGAAACCAGCCGAAGGGCGAATACCGCCAAAACCAGTTCGGCTTCACCTTCGGTGGCCCTATCCGTAAAGACAAAACGTTCTTCTTTATGGATTACGAGGGCACGCGCGTGCGGCAGAGCGTCCCATGGACCGCCACCGTGCCGACCGCTCTCGAGCGAAGCAGCGGCTTCACCAACCTTTCTGAATTATTGTCCCAAGGTGGCACTCAAACCGATGTGCTGGGACGAAGCTTTCCCCTGGGTTCGGTTTTTGATCCTTCCACTACGCGCGCCGTTTCCTGCGGCATCGCCGATCCGGTAACGGGCCTTATGCCAGCCGCCGCGACCTGCCCCTCCGGCACACCCGTTGGCTCCCCGGCAGGTTACGTTCGCGAGCCTTTTGCGGGGAATATCTTGCCTCCTGGGCGCCTTGATTCCAACGCCGTCAAACTGCTCGATCTCTTCCCGTCTCCAACCTCGCCGGGACTGATCAATAATTTCACCGCAGACCCTGTCCTCCGGCACACGGTGAACCAATTTGACGTGCGCATGGACCACAACTTCAGCGACCGTGACCAGATGTTCGGACGCGTCAGCTACGTCAACGAGCCGCAATACCTGCCTGGTCCCTTCCAGGGATTCGCCGACGGCGGCGCATTTCAGGACGGCGACCAAACGGACGTTTCCGTCAATACCGTGCTGAGCGAGACTCATTCATTTTCTCCCAGTATGGTGAACGAAGCCCGCGCCGGCTTCACGCGTATCGGCGCTTCGCGGGATCAACCTTTCGCCACTAACCTCAACAATATCCCAGGGCAGTTTGGAATCTCAGGAATCCCTCAGGTTACGAACAACGGCGGACTGGGATCGATTTTCTTTGAAGGCCTCAATACGCTCGGAAGCAACGAGTTTCTTCCCTCGGTCGAGTCAAACTCCACCTGGCAATTTACCGACAATGTGACGAAAATTTATGGGTCGCAGACGCTCAAAGCCGGCGTTGAGCTTCAGCACCTCCGGTTTGCCATCCTTCAACCTCCTGAAGGGCGCGGCTACTGGAACTTTGACGGCGTGTTTACCGAGGTTCCCAATGAAAGCGGCGGCAACACGGGTTTGGCTCAAATGCTATTGACTCCGATCCCCGGCACCGTGCCCGGAGCATTTAATTATGTCGGAGGAGCTGACGCCATCGGCGCTTCAAACTTCGCTAACACCGACATGGGCCGGAATTACGACGCTGCATATTTCCAGGACGACTGGAAGACCACTCCCAAACTGACTCTCGATCTTGGGCTTCGCTGGGAGTATTTCCAGCAAATCATCGAAAACTACGGCGCGCAGTCTAACTTCCTGCCGGGCGGGTCGGGAGCGTCGGCGCAGTTTCTCGTCACGCAGCGGAGGTGCAGCACGCCACTCTCGCCGGATTTCACCGCGGCCGCCAAGACGGACGGCATCAACGTGACGTGTTCCAGCCTTCCAGGTTTGGGCCACTCTCAACTGAGGAACTTCGCGCCCCGCGTCGGCTTTGCTTACCACGTCACGCCCCGACTGGTGGCTCGCGGCGGCTACGGAATTTTTTACGGCGGATTTGAGAATTCAGTAGTCGAAACCTACGTGGACTTCCCCTTCCAGTACTCGCTGAGCTATACGGCGCTGACGCCGGCCCAGCCCATCACTTTTGCGAACGGCGCGATCGGCACGCTGGAAAACGGACTAACCCCAATCATGCCGCTCACGTCTGCCGCCGCAGAACCGGGCGGCGTCTCCTTCACCGGCGAAGATTTTCACATGAAGACGCCCTACACTCAGGGCTATAACTTTACGCTCCAATACCAACTGACGGCGAATCAGACGTTTCAAGCGGGCTACGTGGGCAACACGGTGCGCCATCTGGGATCGTATATCAACCCTAACAGTCCGAATCAACTGCTGCCGCCGTCATACAACGCGCTTAGCTACTCGCCTTATCCGGATTTCGCTTCCAGCTTCACCTATACCTCCATGGCGGGCGATAGTTATTACAACTCGCTGCAAGTCACCTACAATCGCCGTTTCAACGCGGGATTGGACGTGTTAGCGGATTTCACGTGGTCAAAATGCCGGACGGACGCGCCCGACGTGCTGAACGCCACGGCGATTAGCTATCGCGCGGCCATGCTGCCTGGCTTCGGCATTCAGGGCGACTACGGGCTATGCGATTTCAATATCCCGAAGGCTGTTCATTTCAGCGGAACGTATGATATCCCCGTCGGCCAGGGCCGGCGCTTCATGCGCAACGGCCGCGGCGTGGCTGATGCAATCCTTGGCGGCTGGGAAACCAACTGGATTCTTACGCTAGAGGACGGTCAGCCATTCACCATCCCCTGCGTAAATGGAACCGCGGCAGGCTACGGCTGCGACGCACTTCTTGTCCCCGGCCAGAACATCGATGCCGGGCCGCACGACGTGAACCAATGGCTGAACCCGGCTGCGTTTATGAACGCGCCCGTCGTCACTACTCCTGGACAGACGGGTTTTGCGCCCCTCGGCGGCGCGCCGTCGCAGGCTGAGGGTCCCGGCTTCCACCGCCTTGATTTCTCGCTCTTCAAGCAGTTCCAGACGTCCGAGCGAACTCATCTCGAATTCCGGGCCGAGTTCTTTAATTTGACCAACACCCCGAACTTCGCCGCCCCTGGATTCGCAGGGAACGGCGTCACCGCCGCGCCGGGCTCTCTGGATTACGAAAATCCGAGCACCTTTGGTAGGATCAGTTCCACGCGCGATCTTCAGAATGACCAGCGCGAGATCCAGTTTGCTTTGAAGTTCTACTGGTAGCGTGCAGCTTACCTTCAAGGTCGAAGCTGAATGTCAATATAAGATTTTCTGCCAACTGGCCTTTTTCCCCGGAGACGATAACGAGGTCGCTGCGAGTGCGAATTCTTGCTGCTTTCGCCATGAGTTTGTTGGCAGCATGGCCGGCCTGGGCGGCTACTGGACCGCCACACGCATACCTATATCTTGGAGGATGGAATGAGCAACTTTTTTCGCCGCGGGGAGTGGACCACATCGACCAACGCTCTGCTCCTCATTCTGCTGATTGTCGGTGAACTGCTGGCAGGTCAGGGAAAGCTTTTGGCCTGGCAGGCCTCTGCTTCAGGGGCTGAAATGGCCAGCGAAAAGTTATTGGATGGGTTCCGCCACGTGGAAGCAGCTTCTGTTTCTGACGCTG